>NZ_JBVHDT010000006.1:0-472024 GCF_055563235.1 Streptomyces sp. NPDC003248
CACCCGAGAGACTCTCTCAGGCTTTCCTCCGGGCTTTTCCCTTCGGTCTTGCGTTTCCGACTCTATCAGATCTTTTCTCGATCCGATTTCCTCGGCGCTTTCCAGGTTTCCGCTCTCGCGGTTTCCTTTCCGGCGGTTCCGACTTTATCAGAAGTTCTGAGCCGGTCTGACCGGCCATTCATTTCCGATTAATCGGGGGTGGCTTCTGTGGAAGAAGTGTTCCGAGAGGCCTTATAGATTCTAACTCGCTGCCGACCGGACCCTGTCCAGTCCAGGCAACTGTTCGAATCTACCTCCCCACGCGCTCCGTGTCAACGGCTCTTGTGGGGCGAAGAGGAGACTAGCAGCTCGACAGGGCCCGTCGCACATCACGCGGCCGTCGGCGCCGTCGCGCTGCGCTCGGCGTGGTCGAGGTCGCCCGTGTCCCCGGCGCGGACGGCCCTGGCGCCGAGGACGTAGACGTAGGCGAGGAAGGCCAGCTCGGCGGTGGTGCCGATGGTGATGCGGGTCCAGGTGGGCAGGCCGGAGGGGGTGACGAAGCCTTCGATGGCACCAGAGACGAAGAGGACCAGGGCGAGGCCGATGGCCATGGCCACGGCGGCTCGGCCCTCCTCCGCCAGGGCGGTGCGTCGCGTGCGGGGACCGGGGTCGATCAGGGTCCAGCCGAGCCGCAGTCCGGTGCCGGCGGCGACCCAGACCGCGGTGAGTTCGAGTAGGCCGTGCGGGAGGACGAGGCCGAGGAAGGTGTCGAGTCGGTCGGCCGAGGACATCAGGCCGATGCCGATGCCGAGGTTGAGCATGTTCTGGAAGAGGATCCACAGGACCGGCAGGCCGAGGAAGACGCCCAGGACCAGGCACATCGCGGCTGCCTGGGCGTTGTTCGTCCAGACCTGGGCGGCGAAGGACGTGGCCGGGTGGCTGGAGTAGTAGGTCTCGTACCGGCCACCGGGCCGGGTGAGCTCGCGCAGCGCGGCGGGGGCGGCTATGGAGGACCGCACTTCGGGGTGCGTGCCGATCCACCACCCCAGTAGGGCGGCGACGGCAGTCGAGACGAGTGCGGTCGGGACCCACCAGTGGCGCGTCCGGTACACCGCGGCGGGGAAGCCCCGGGTGAGGAAGCGCGTGGCGTCGCGCCAGGAGGCCTGTCGGGTGCCGGTCACCGTGCTGCGCGCGCGGGCCACCAGGTGGCTGAGCCGGCCGGTGAGCTGTGGGTCGGGGGCGCTGGACCGGATCAGCGAGAGGTGGGTGGCCGTGCGCTGGTAGAGGGTGACGAGTTCGTCGGCCTCGCTGCCGGTGAGGCGGCGCCGGCGCAGGAGGGCGTCGAGGCGGTCCCATTCGGCTCGGTGCGCGGAGACGAAGACGTCGAGGTCCATCGGTGTCCCTGCTCCTCGGCTTCGTGGGCGGCCGGTCGTGTACGTCGGCTTGTCGTACTGCGGTGCGGTGGGTTCTCAGCTTGGCAGACTGGCCGTCGTCGGGGCGGGTCGGGAAGGGCGGCGGGCATGAGTGAGCTGGTGACGGGCGAGGCGGTGGCGCTGGAGCTGGAGCCTGCCAGGCTGCCCAGCAGGTCGTTGGCCGCGTTGGTGGATCTGACCGTGGCCGTGGTGGGCTACGTCGTCATGAGCATCGCCCTGGTGGCGGCTACGGCGTCCCTGGACGAGGCCGCGCGGACGGCGGTGTCGGTCGCCGTGTTCCTGCTGGTGCCGGTGGGTGGGCCGGTCGCGGTGGAGACGCTGAGTCGGGGGCGGTCCTTGGGAAAGCTGGCGTGCGGGTTGCGGGTGGTGAGGGACGACGGCGGGCCGATCCGGTTCCGGCACGCGCTGGTGCGGGGCGCGCTCGGGGTGGTGGAGATCCTGCTGACGGCGGGGGTGGTGGCCTGTGCCGCCTCGCTGGTGTCGGCGCGCGGGCGGCGGCTCGGGGACGTGTTCGCCGGGACGCTGGTGGTGCGGGAGCGGGTGCCGGTGGCGCGGACCGGGTTTCTGCCTCCTGCGCCGCCGTGGCTGGCCGGGAGGTTCGCCGGGCTCGATCTGTCGGCGGTGCCGGACGGTCTGTGGCTGGCGGTCCGGCAGTACCTGGGGCGGGTGGAGCAGTTGGACGCGCAGGTGGGCCGGGCGATGGCGGAGCGGCTGGCCGCGGATCTCGCGGCGCGTACGGGGGTGCCGGTTCCCCAGGGGGTGCCGGCGGCCGCGTATCTGGGGGCTGTTCTGCGGGAGCGGCAGGTGCGGGAGGCGCGGCGGGTGTACGAGTCCGGGGGCGGGAGGGGTGGGAGTGGGGGTGGTGTCGGGCCGGGTGTGGTGCCGTCCGTGCCTGATGGTGGTGGCTGGGTGGCGCCGGAGGCCGCGTCGGCGCCGGAGGCCGGGGTGGGGGGCGGGTCGGCGTCGGCCGGGGGCGGGGTGCCGTCGGTGGAGCGTCCGGCGACCGGGTTCGTGCCGCCCGCGTAGGTGCCTTCCCGGTGGGGGTCAGGGGAAGGTCGACGGGGGTGACGCGAGGTCTTCCAGTTCGACTCCGGGTGCCGCGAGGACCACGTCCCCGGCGATGTGGACGGTGTGCTGTTCCCCGGTGTCCAGGGCTGTGACCTGGTATTCGTCGACGATCAGGGGGCCGTTGTCAGTGGCGTGTGCTTCTCTGTCGACCAAGGCCCAGGACTGGTCCACGGTGCGCGGGGCGAGGACCGGGTCCGTGAAGGCGACGAGGCGGACGCGGGTTGCGGAGGTGGGAAGGGTGAGACGCAGGAGTCGGGCGGTGGCGACGAGGAAGGCGGGGGAGGTGCCGGTGAAGGCGTGGGCCTGGACGTTGCCTTCCGTGGCGTGGGCGCCGGTGGGGTCGGTGCGGACCCAGGTGACGCCGTCGAGGGCCGCGCCGCGTACCTGCCAGCCGCCCGCGTGGAGTTCGAGTCGCAGAGGGCGGCCCAGGTCGTCGAGGGTGAGGTCGACGGAGCCGCTGTGATCGCCGGTGGGGGTGGTCAGCCGGGAGACGTAGCGCCAGCCGGAGGGGCCGGGGGCGCACTGGAAGTGCTCGTGGGCGAGGGGGGTGTGATCGTGCGGGTCGTGGAGCGCATAGCGGCCGCGGGGCATCGGGGTCCTGGGGGTGATGGGCTGGGCCGGGCACCTCGCCGAGGTGGCCGGCACGGGACGGCCGGTGCGGCCGGAGACCGAAGGGGCAGGCCCCCGACACGGGGGTGCGGGGGCCTGCCTCGGAGGATCTGTCCGGTGCCGGGGGCGCGTCGGTGCTCGGGTGCGCTCCCCGGCGGTGGGGCTGCGGACTCAGTAGCGGTAGTGGTCCGGCTTGAAGGGGCCTTCGACGTCGACGCCGATGTAGGCGGCCTGCTCGGGGCGGAGCGTGGTGAGCTTGACGCCGAGCGCGTCCAGGTGGAGGCGGGCGACCTTCTCGTCGAGGTGCTTGGGCAGGGTGTAGACGCCGGTCGGGTACTCGTTCGGCTTGGTGAACAGCTCGATCTGGGCCAGGGTCTGGTCCGCGAAGGAGTTGGACATCACGAAGGACGGGTGGCCGGTGGCGTTGCCCAGGTTCAGCAGGCGGCCCTCGGACAGGACGATGATCACCTTGCCGTCGGGGAAGGTCCAGGTGTGGACCTGCGGCTTGACCTCGTCCTTGACGATGCCGGGGACCTTGGCGAGGCCGGCCATGTCGATCTCGTTGTCGAAGTGGCCGATGTTGCCGACGATGGCCTGGTGCTTCATCTTGGCCATGTCCGAGGCCATGATGATGTCCTTGTTGCCGGTCGTGGTGATGAAGATGTCGGCCTTGTCGACGACCTCGTCGAGGGTCGTGACCTGGTAGCCGTCCATCGCGGCCTGGAGGGCGCAGATGGGGTCGATCTCGGTGACGATGACGCGGGCGCCCTGGCCGCGCAGGGACTCGGCGCAGCCCTTGCCGACGTCGCCGTAGCCGCAGACGACGGCGGTCTTGCCGCCGATGAGGACGTCGGTGGCGCGGTTGATGCCGTCGATGAGGGAGTGGCGGCAGCCGTACTTGTTGTCGAACTTCGACTTGGTGACGGCGTCGTTGACGTTGATCGCCGGGAAGAGGAGGACGCCGTCGCGCTGCATCTCGTACAGGCGGTGGACGCCGGTGGTGGTCTCCTCGGTGACGCCGCGGATCTCCGAGGCGAGCTGGGTCCACTTCTGGGAGCCCTCGGTGATGGTGCGGTGGAGGAGTTCGAGGATGACGCGGTGCTCCTCGTTCTCGGCGGTGTCGACGGCGGGGACCTTGCCGCCGGCCTTCTCGTACTCGACGCCCTTGTGGACGAGGAGGGTGGCGTCACCGCCGTCGTCGAGGATCATGTTGGGGCCGCCGGTGGGGCTGTCCGGCCAGGTGAGGGCCTGCTCGGTGCACCACCAGTACTCCTCCAGGGTTTCGCCCTTCCAGGCGAAGACCGGGACGCCCTGGGGGTTGTCCGCGGTGCCGTTCGGGCCGACGGCGATGGCGGCGGCCGCGTGGTCCTGGGTGGAGAAGATGTTGCAGGAGGCCCAGCGGACCTGGGCGCCGAGGGCGACGAGGGTCTCGATGAGGACGGCGGTCTGCACGGTCATGTGCAGGGAGCCGGTGACGCGGGCGCCGGCGAGGGGCTGGGCGGTGGCGTACTCCTTGCGGATCGCCATGAGGCCCGGCATCTCGTGCTCGGCGAGGGTGATCTCCTTGCGGCCGAACTCGGCCAGGGAGAGGTCGGCGACCTTGAAGTCCTGTCGGTTGTCGACAGTCGTCATGGTGAGCTGCTCCTCGGGGTTGGGGCGAGGTGTGGGTACGGCCGGTCTGCGCGGCGGCGGACACAGGGGTGTCCTGCGGGGACAGGGGTGTGCCCGCAGTGTGCGCGGCGCAGTCCGTCGGAGGCCCTCTCTCCCTCGGCCGGTCCGTCGTGGACCGCCCGACCGCCATCAGCAGCGACGTCTGGCTCCCTTCCAAGCTACACGGTGACCCGGTGAGGCCCCAGTCCGCCTCCGGCGGATCACCTCGGTCGCGGGGGCGGGAGACGCGGCGGGGCCCGCCGTGGTCGGCGGGCCCCGTCGGGTGGCCGGGCGGTCGTTGGCCGTCCGGTCAGTGGTCGGCCGGGGGGTGGCTGGGGCCGCCCGGGGTCGCTTCGGGGTCGGCGCCCTTGGCGGCCTCGGTCTCGCTGTAGATGTCGGGTTCGAGGTAGATGACGCGGGCGATGGGGACGGCCTCGCGGATACGGGTCTCGGCGGCGTCGATGGCGGTGGCGATCTCGGTGGCGGTGTCGTCGTGCCGGACGGCGATCTTGGCGGCGACGAGGAGCTCCTCGGGGCCGAGGTGGAGGGTGCGCATGTGGATGACGCGGGTGACGGTGTCGCCGTCGACGATGGCGGTCTCGATCTTGCGGACGTCCTCGACGCCGGCGGACTCGCCGAGGAGGAGGGACTTGGTCTCGGCGGCGAGGACGAGGGCGATGACGACGAGCAGCACGCCGATGCAGACCGTGCCGATGCCGTCCCAGACGCTGTCGCCGGTGACGAGGGTGAGGCCGACGCCGAGCAGGGCGAGGATCAGGCCGACGAGGGCGCCGAGGTCCTCCAGGAGGACGACGGGGAGTTCGGGCGCCTTGGCGCGGCGTACGAACTCCTTCCAGGAGAGGTCTCCGCGCAGCGGGTCGGACTCTTTGATGGCCGTCCGGAAGGAGAAGGACTCGGCGATGATCGCGAAGACCAGGACGCCGACGGGCCAGTACCAGTGCTCCAGCTCGTGCGGGTGGTTGATCTTCTCGTAGCCCTCGTAGATGGCGAACATGCCGCCGACGGAGAAGAGGACGATGGAGACGAGGAAGGCGTAGATGTAGCGTTCGCGGCCGTAGCCGAAGGGGTGTTGGGGGGTGGCCTCGCGCTGGGCCTTCTTGCCGCCGACCAGGAGGAGGGCCTGGTTGCCGGAGTCGGCGAGCGAGTGGACGCCCTCGGCGAGCATCGACGACGAGCCGCTGAAGGCGAACGCCACGAACTTCGATGCCGCGATCGCGAGGTTGGCGGCGAGTGCCGCCACGATCGCCTTGGTACCGCCTGACGCGCTCATGTGTTCGCGTGGTCCCTTCGTCCTCGGGTGGTCCTGGGGGCGCTCGTGCCGTCGTCGGCTTTGCCCGTCCTTTGCGGTGCGCCATTGTTGCAGCCCGGTCCGTGAGGCGTGTGCCCGGTGGGCCGGGCGGGATGCGTCAGGCGACGACCGTCGCGCGGAAGACCGTGCCGGGTCCGGACACTTCGGCTTTTTCGCCCGCGGGGACGAAGGTGGAGTGGCCGGGGGTCAGGTCGTGGTCGCCCGCGCGGACGGTACCGGCGGTGCACAGGAGGATCTGCGGGGTCGCGAGGGTGAGGTCGTGGGGGGCGGTGCCCTCGGGGAGGACGTACCGGGAGAGGCGGAACTCGTCGATGGGGGTGTCGTAGACCTCTTCGCCGTCCGGGCCGGCCTCGGGGCGCAGGACGCGGGGGTCGCCGGGCTCGAAGCGGACGATGCGCAGGAGTTCGGGGACGTCGACGTGTTTGGGGGTGAGGCCGCAGCGCAGGACGTTGTCGGAGTTGGCCATGATCTCGACGCCGAGGCCGCTGAGGTAGGCGTGCGGGACGCCGGCGCCGAGGTAGAGGGCTTCGCCGGGCTGGAGGCGGACGTGGTTGAGGAGCATGGCGGCGATGACGCCGGGGTCGCCGGGGTGGTGGTGGGCGATGCCGGCGTAGGGGGCGTGGTCGCCGCCGAGGCGGTCGCAGGCGGCCGCGGCGGCGGTGACGGTGCGGGTCATCTCGTCGGGGTCGGCGGTGAGGATCGCGGTGAGGACCTCGCGCAGGGCCGCCTCTCGGGGGCGGGCGCGCAGGAGGTCGGCGTACGGCTTGAGGGAGTCGACGCCGAGGCCGTCGAGGAGGTCGGCGGCGTGGGTGGGGGCGCGGAAGCCGCAGAGGCCGTCGAACTCGGTGAGGGCGCAGATGAGTTCGGGTTTGTGGTTGGCGTCCTTGTAGTTGCGGTGGGGGGCGTCGAGGGGGACGTGCCGGCGTTCCTCGTCCTCGTAGCCCGCGCGGGCCTGGGCGAGGTCGGGGTGGACCTGGAGGGAGAGGGGGGCGCCGGCGGCGAGGATCTTGAGGAGGAAGGGGAGGCGGGGGCCGAACCGGGTGACGGCCGCCGTGCCGAGTTCGGCGCGCGGGTCGGCTTCGATGACGTCGAGGAGGGTGCCCCGGTCGGTGCGGGAGGGTGCGCCCGGGTGGGCGCCCATCCACATCTCGGCCTGTGGTTCGCCGGTCGGTTCGACGCCGAGGAGGTGCGGGATGGCGGTGGGGGAACCCCAGGCGTAGGGGCGGACGGTGTTGTCGAGGCGGTACATGCGGTGTCTCTGCCTGCCTGTCTGTCGGTCTGCCGCGGCTGCCGCGCGGGTGGCTGCCGCGGTCGGCTGTGACGGTCCGTCCGTCGTGTGGGCCGGCGCGCCGGTGCTCGTTGCGGCGGCCCGCGACGGCGGTCGCCCGGGTGCGGTCGGTCGGTCGCCAGATCAGGCGTTCGAGGCGAGCGCCAGGTAAACGGCGGCGAAATCCGTGATGGCGATCAGTTCGGCCAGGGTGACGAGTTCGTCGCCGGGCTCCGGTTCGAGTTCGCTGATCGGCGTGTCGTGGCTGAGGGCGAGGTCGCGGGCGGCGGGGGCGGCGGTGAGTCCGCCGATCGGGCGGTCGCGCAGCAGCACCACGCGCGCGTGGAGGGCGGGTGGTTCCTCGACGCGGTCGCGGAAGAAGTCGTCCGGGTCGGCGCTGGCGGCGAGGGGGCCGGCGAGCAGGGTGCTGTGGGAGGCGAGGGCCTCGGGGAGTTCGGCGACGATGGCGGGGCGGCCGGAGAGTTCGGCGAGCGCGGCGGCGAAGCGGCGGCCGGCGGGGCCGGCGGAGTCGCCCTCGGTCCAGATGACGGGGAGGGCGTCGGCGAGTTCGGCGGCCAGCGTCTTGGCGGGGTTGCTGTAGGTCGCGATGGCGGGGCCGCAGCGTTCGGCGATGTGGTCGAGGCGGTCGGCGACCTTCTCCAGGGCGTCCGGCGGGGCGGAGAGCAGGGCGATCCGGTCGAGGAGCGCGAGGAGCGGGGTGAGCAGGGCCCACAGGACGCCGGGGGCGGACGCGGCGACGGGGGGCTGCTCGTCCTGTTCGTACGGCGCGGTCGCCAGCGGTACGAACAGGCCGTGGGCGCCGGCCACGGCCTCGGTGAGCGGGGAGCGGGCGGGTGCTACGGCGGCGACGGTGCAGCCGCGCCGGTAGGCCTGCTCGGCGAGGAGGGAGAGGCCGGGTTCGGTGCCGTCGGGGGTGGCGATGAGGAGGAGGTCGACGGAGCCGACCCAGCCGGGGAGTTCCCAGCGCAGGGCGCCCGCGGCGGGGGCCACGCCGGTGGGGGCGAGGCGGGTGACCGGGCAGGAGGCGCCGGCGAGGGTGCCGAGGAGGTCGGCGACGCAGGTGGCGGCCGCTCCGGGGCCGGCGATGAGGATCGCGCGCGGGCGGCCGTCCGGTTCGAGCCGGGGGACGCCGGCCTCGATGGCGTGCCGGGCGGCGGTGCGGACACGGGCGCCGGCCTCGGCGGCTCCGCGCAGGAGGGCCCGGTGGTCTGCCTCGGCCAGGGCCTCCGGCGTGTCGAGCAGCGATTCGTCGAGCATGGCGTCAGTTCTCCGATCGCCGGGTCGTCGTCGGTGTGCGGGCGCCGGGGGGCGTGGGGGGCGTCGTTACGCGGGGCGGCGGGCCTCGTCGACGAGGAGGACGGGGATGCCGTCGCGGACGGGGTAGGCCAGGCCGCAGTCCTGTCCGGTGCAGATCAGCTCGGTGTCCTGCTCCTCGAGGGGGGCGTGGCAGGCCGGGCAGGCGAGGATCTCCAGGAGGCCGGCTTCGAGCGGCATGGGGTGTCCTTCCGGGTGGGTCGGTGCCGTGGTGGCGGGTGTGGGAGGTGCGGATGTGCCTGGTCAGCGTACCGCTGGTGGGGGTGGGGTGTCGGGGTGGTCGCGGAGGGTTTCACTCCTGGCTCCCTTGCCCGTTGTGGCGCGTGACACGCCCGTCGCGTGCTGCGGGGTACGCCCTGTCGCATGCCGCGCGTCACGTCCGGTCGCATGCCGTGTGACGCACCCCGTCGTATGCCGCGCGACACGTCCGGTCGCATGCCGCGCGACACGCCCTGTGCAGGCCTCCGGCCGCTCCTGCGGGGTTCCGGCCGCTTGGGCGCCGGTGGGTGCCGGGTGGTCGGGCGGGCGGGGGCCTTCGGCTCACCGGCGTGCACGTGGTGCCGGCGGTTTCGGCCGCACGGGCTTGAGGCCGCTTGGGCCCGGGGGGGCGCCTCGGGCCGGGAGTTTCAGGCCGCTTCGACGTACGGGTGACCCAGCAGGCACGTTCCGGGCCGGCCCGGCCCGCGAGTTCCGGGCCGGCTCGGCCGCGGGCGCCTTGGGCCGGCCCGGTCCCCGGGCACCGTCGGCGCCTCAGCGCTCGTGAGCCCGCGGCCAGCTTGGAGCCCGGCGTCCGCCGCCCAGTGACCGGCGACGGGCGATGGGCGCCCAGCGGCCGGTGGCCGGTGTGCCGGGTGTGCCGGTCTGCCGGTCTGCCGGTGGCCGCGATCACGGCGACCGCGCTCCCGCCACCCTCAGCGCCCGGCGTCCGCCGCCGGCGCGGCGCCAGTGACCGGTGACAGGCGACCGGTAGCCGGTGCGCCGGTGGCCGGTGGCCGCGATCACGGCGACCGCGCGCTCCCGCCACCTCAGCGCCCGGCGTCCGCCGCCGGTGACCGGCGACGGGCGGTCGCGACCGCGGCGACCGCGTGCTCCCGCCGCCTCAGTCCCGGATGATCCCCAGCACCTCGTCGCGGATCTTCCTCATCGTCGCCTCGTCGCGGGCCTCCGCGTTCAGGCGGAGGAGGGGCTCGGTGTTGGAGGGGCGGACGTTGAACCACCACTGTCCGGAGGAGACGGTGAGGCCGTCGAGTTCGTCGAGGGTGACGTCGTCGCGGGTGCCGTAGGCGGCCTTGATCGCGGCGATGCTGGCGGCCTGGTCGGCGACGGTGGAGTTGATCTCGCCGGAGCCCGCGTAGCGGTCGTACTGGGCGACCAGGGAGGACAGGGGCGCGTCCTGGCCGCCGAGGGCCGCGAGGACGTGGAGGGCGGCCAGCATGCCGGTGTCGGCGTTCCAGAAGTCCTTGAAGTAGTAGTGGGCGGAGTGTTCGCCGCCGAAGATCGCGCCGGTGCGGGCCATCTCGGCCTTGATGAAGGAGTGCCCGACACGGGTGCGGACGGGGGTGCCGCCGTTCTCCTCGACCACTTCGGGGACGGTCCAGGAGGTGATCAGGTTGTGGATGACCGTGCCCCGGCCGCCGTGGCGGGCGAGTTCGCGGGCGGCGACGAGGGCGGTGATCGCGGACGGGGAGACGGGCTCGCCCTGTTCGTCGACGACGAAGCAGCGGTCGGCGTCGCCGTCGAAGGCGAGGCCGAGGTCGGCGCCCTCCTCGCGGACCCGCTTCTGCAGGTCGACGAGGTTGGCCGGGTCGAGGGGGTTGGCCTCGTGGTTGGGGAAGGTGCCGTCGAGTTCGAAGTAGAGGGGGACGAGCGTCAGGGGCAGGCCGGCGAAGACGGTGGGGACGGTGTGGCCGCCCATGCCGTTGCCCGCGTCGACGACGACCTTCAGGGGGCGGACGGCGGTGAGGTCGACGAGGGAGCGCAGGTGCGCCGCGTAGTCGTCCAACGTCTCGGCCCGGGTGACGGTTCCCGGGGTCGGGGCCGGTTCGGGGGCGCCCGACCGCGTCCACTGCTCGACCAGGTCGCGGATCTCCGCCAGGCCCGTGTCCTGGCCGACGGGGGCGGCGCCCGCGCGGCACAGCTTGATGCCGTTGTACTGGGCGGGGTTGTGGGAGGCGGTGAACATGGCGCCCGGGAGGTTCAGCGCGCCGGAGGCGTAGTACAGCTGGTCCGTGGAGCACAGGCCGATCTCGGTGACGTCGACGCCGCGGGCCGCCGCGCCGCGGGCGAAGGCTCGGGTCAGGCCGGGCGACGAGGGCCGCATGTCGTGGCCGACGACGATGGCCCCGGCGCCGGTCACGCGGGCGAAGGCCGCCCCGAACAGCTCGGCCAGGGACTCGTCCCACTGGTCCGGGACCAGCCCGCGCACGTCGTACGCCTTCACGATCTGCGACAGATCAGCAGCCACGGCCAAACCTTCCTGAAAGTCCTGTGAGTCACCACAAACTACCCGGAGCGACCGACAGCCCGCTGTGGGTCGGCCGTGTCCGACCCACAGACGTAACGAGGACGGCCCCCCTGGCGGCGGAGCGGACCTCCGTCGCAGGTCACGGTGGGCCTACGGAAGCATCCAGTCCAGTACGGGCGCGCTCTGGCCGACGACGACGAGGCACATCACCAGCAGCAGGCCGAGGCTCCAGGGCAGCACCTTGCGCAGCAGGTCGCCCTCGCGGCCGGCGAGGCCGACGGCGGCGCAGGCGATGGTGAGGTTCTGCGGGGAGATCATCTTGCCGAGGACGCCGCCGGAGCTGTTGGCGGCGGCCAGGAGTTCGGGTGAGAGGCCCGACTCGCGGGCGGCGGTGACCTGGAGGGCGCCGAAGAGCGCGTTGGCGGAGGTGTCGGAGCCGGAGACGGCGACGCCGAACCAGCCGAGGACGGGTGACAGGAAGGCCAGTCCGGCGCCGGCCGCCGCCACGAAGTGCCCGATCGTCGCGGCGTGCCCGGACAGGTTCATGACGTAGGCGAGGGCCAGGACGGACGTCACGGTGAGGATCGCGAACCGCAGTTCGTACACGGTCGCGGCCCACTCCTTGGCCGCCACGCGCGCGTGGACGCCGAGAACGGCCGCCGTGCCGATGCCGGCGAGCAGGACGAGCGTGCCGCCCGTGGAGACGACCGGCCAGGTGAAGAGGTTGGCGCCGACGGGCCGGCCGTCGGGGTCCACGACGTCGAGGAACGGCCAGTCGTACGTCTGCGTCGCCCGGGCGAGCCGGTCCTTGACGGCCGGGATCTGTGCGACGGAGAAGATCGTGACGATGAGCGCGTAGGGGGCGTAGGCGCGGACGACCTCCCGGCGGGGGTCGCGCTCGTCCAGTTCCTCGCTGCGGGTCCCCGTCAGCACGGACGCGCGGACCGCCGCGGGTGCGGGCACGCGCGCGTGCGGTACGGCGGACAGGGCGCCCGCGCCCGCGAGGGCGGCGCCGATGTCGGCGAGCTGGGCGGAGACGTAGTTGGAGGCGGCGAACTGGGCGACGGCGAAGGCGGTGCCGCACACGAGGGCGGGCAGCCATGTCTCGCGCAGGCCGCGCCGGCCGTCGACCAGGCCGACCAGGAGGAGCGGCACGACGAGGGCGAGCAGCGGTGTCTGACGGCCCACCACGGAGGCGACGGTGTCCAGGGGCAGGCCGGTGACCTGGGCCAGGGTCACCACCGGGGTGCCCATGGCGCCGAAGGCGACCGGCGCGGTGTTGGCGACGAGGGAGACCACGGCCGCGCGGACCGGGTCGAAACCGAGGGCGACGAGCATGACCGAGCAGATGGCGACCGGGGCGCCGAATCCGGCGAGCGCCTCCAGCAGGGCGCCGAAGCAGAAGGCGACGACCAGGGTCTGGATGCGCGGGTCGTCGGAGAGCCTGCCGAACGAGCGGCGCAGGACGTCGAAGTGCCGGGTGCGGACGGTCATCCGGTAAACCCACAGGGCGTTGACGACGATCCACAGGATGGGGAAGAGGCCGAACGCGGCTCCCTGGGCGGCGCTGGAGAGCGTCTGGCCGACCGGCATGCCGTAGGCGAGGCAGGCGACCAGAACGGCCGTCAGAAGGCCCGCGGGACCGGCCAGATGGGCCTTCATGCGGACGCCGCCGAGCAGGATCAGGACGAGGACGAGGGGCAGGGCCGCCACGAGGGCGGACAGGCCGAGCGAGCCGGCGACGGGTTGCAGTTCCTGGACGTACACGGGAGCCCCCGATTCCGTCATGCGGAAAGCGATTTCTCGCTCTGCGTCTGAACGGAAGGGTGGCGTCCGCGCCGACGGCGCGTCAATGGGTGTGCGTCAGTGCGTGCGGCGGCCGTCACGTGTCCAGGGGGCACGGCACGCGCGGACGGCCGTCAGTTGTCCGGGGAGCGCAGCACGCGCAGATGGCCGCGGCGGGCGACCTCCATCGGGTCCGCTCCGCGTCCCCCGCCGCCTGCTCCGGCGGCGCGCTCCTGTGGGCGGGCCGCCTCGCGGACGGCGTTGGCAAGCGCTTCCAGATCGTCGCCGCTGGGGCGCGCGGGAGCCGAACCGTCGAGGAGCCGGACGACCTCCCAGCCGCGCGGCGCGGTGAGCCGCTCGGAGTGCTCGGCGCACAGGTCGTAGCAGTGCGGTTCGGCATAGGTCGCGAGCGGGCCGAGGACCGCGGTCGAGTCGGCGTAGACGTACGTCAGCGTCGCGACGGCGGGTCGGCCGCAGGCGGTGCGCGAACAGCGACGTACAGGGCTCACGACGTTGGACGGTACCGCACTCTTGAGCGGGCCGCGACGACTCTCCACCAGGTCACTCCACCGTGTCGTGTTGTGAAACGCCCCACAGGCCACTCCAGTCATACCTCGCTGACCTGCGCGAACGCCAGTCCTCACGGCAAGGAAGGCCCTCCGGTTCAGTCGCTGCCCGGTACAAACACCATCAATTGCCACGAGTTCGCCAGTCCCGGAGAGATACGGAATCGAGCCCGAGCTTGGCTGGAAAGGTCATCCCGCGACATGCCGTGCGCGGCGGCCGGACGGCGTACGGGGTGCTGCGTGGGGCCGGGCGGCCGGGCGCGGCGGGGACTACGCTTCGGTAGTGATGGACAGCCCCGTACCGCCCCGTGCCACAGGCCCCGGGCCCCGCCGCCGTGATCGCCACGGCCGGGGCATGCGGGGGCCGATCGCGCCCCCTCAGGTGCCGTTGGCCGCGAGCCGCGCCGACCTGTTCGCGGACCTGGTGCAGGACTCCGTGGAGCGGCTGGAGCGGCGGTGGCCGCAGCTCGCCGACATCGACTTCCTGGTGCTGGAGGTGCCCCGGCTGGACGGGGCCGAGGTCCCGTGGAACGACGAGGCGGTGCCGCTGGGCGGGACGGTCCCGGCGCGCGAGGGGCGCCGGGCGCGGGTGGTCGTCTACCGGCGGCCCGTCGAGATCCGCACCAAGGGGCGCGACGAGCGGGCCGCGCTGGTCCACGAGATCGTCGTGGAGCAGGTGGCGGAGCTGCTGGGGCTGACCCCGGAGACGGTGGATCCCCGGTACGGGGAGGACTGAGCGACCGCCGACGGGCGGTGTGCGTCCGCCCGTCGCCGCGGCCGCGGTCCGTGCCTGAGGCGCCGTCACCCCCGGAAGCGCCGCCCGCTCCTCACTTCTGGAGCACCGTCAGGTCCTCGTCCGCCTCCGGTACCGCCACCGTCCCCCGGTCGTCGGGGAGGGTCTGGACCGTGAAGCCCGGCAGTCCGTCCACCGACTCGGCCAGGGTGCGGGCGGCGTGGACGGGGGTGTCGGTGAGGGGTTCCACGGTCAGGGCGAAGGTGCCCTTCAGGCCGGCCGGGACGGGGATCTCCACGTCCTGGGTGGTGCCGGACTTGACCGTGTACGTCTTGGAGGCCGCCGTTCCGCCGCCGGTGCCGGCGGAGGCGGTGACCTTCACCTTGGCGGTTCCCTCGGGTGCGGTCAGGGAGAGCGTGGTGCCCTTGGCGGTGTTGTCGACGGCGGACGCGCGCGTGCCGACGGCTGCGGCGGCCGGGATGAACGCCGACTCCTGCTTCTCGCCCTCGCCGCGGACGACCCGGACGGCCGCGACGACCGGCACCGATCCGCCGGTGGGCGTCAGGACCAGCGAGCCGGGCTCGCCGCGCGTGATGTCGCCGAGGTCGACGGCGGTCGTCATGCCCCCCTTGATGCGCAGCGTCTCGTGTCCGGCGGGGGTGATCAGGCCGGAGCCCGAGGCCAGTTGGACCTTCAGGTCGGCGTCGGCGTCGCCCGGTACGAAGGCGACCAGGCGGACGGCCGAGGCGTCCTTGGGGATGCCGGGCACGACCAGGCTGCCCGCCGGGTCGGTGGACGCGGCCAGCCAGTCACCGCCGAGCTTGTCGTCCAGGGCCTGTACGGCGGCCCCGACGCGGCCGCTGCGGACGTTGACGTGGAGGGTGAGGTCGTCCTGCTTCTCGTCGGTGAGCGTGGACAGCAGGATCGGCTCGCTGGACCGGGCCGGGATCGTCAGCCCCTCCCCCACCGTGGTCGTCACGGCGCCGTCCGGGCCGTAGAGCTCGATGTCGGCGACGGCGGCGGAGTCGTCCGGGTTGGTGAGGTACACGTAGTCCGTGCGGTCGGCGGCCGTGCTGACGCCCGGGAACCAGAACTCGGTGTCGGGTGCGGTGCAGGTGACGCCGAGCAGGCCGCGGCCGGTGCCGGCGGAGACCTGCGTGGTCTCCTGGACCGTCCACCCCGGCGCGTACTTCCCCTCGGCGGTGCCCATGAGCGCGGGCGAGTCGCCGCCGGAGACCTCGGCGGTGACGGGCGTGCCGGGGGCCTTGGGGGTGAGGACCGGCTCGGCCGCGCTCTTCTCCGCGTCGTCCTTGTCCTCGTCGTCCGCGGCGCTGTCGTCGTCCGTCGCGCTGTCGTCGGCGGCGGATTCGGTGGTGGCGGCCGCGAGTTCGGCCGTGCCGTCGCTGTCCGTGCCCTCGGTGACCGGCGTGAAGGACGTGTACGTCGTCTCCGCGAGGTCGGAGCTGCTGGGCTGCGGGCACAGCAGGCTGGTGCGCTCCACGGGCAGCACGGCGGCCGCCTTGGCGGTGTCCGCGGCGGGGGCGGCCGGCTCGGTGAGCGTGGCCAGGCCGGTGACGGCGGCGAGCGCGGCCGTGCCGGCGATCAGGGACAGGGTGGTGCGGTTCACTGCTGGCTCCCGTCGGGGCGCTCGCTGCCGGTGCCGTGGGGGTGCTGCGCCGGGTCGTAGGCGGGGTCGTAGCCGCCCTGGCCGTACGACGCCGGGTCGTAGCCCTGCTGGTAGCTCGGGTCGTACGCCGTCTGCGCCTGGCCGTCGTAGGCGTACGGGTCGTACCGGCCCGCCTGGTAGGGGTCGTAGGACTGCTGGTCGTAGGCGCCCGGCGGGTACTGCTGCCGGGTGTCCTGGTACTGCTGCTCGCCGGCCGGGGCGCCGTACTCGGCGGGCGTGTGGCTCGGGGTGTCCCACGCGGCGTCGGCGGGCGTCTGCTGCCGCGGCACCGTGACCGGGGTCTCCTCCGGCGCGGGCGGGGGGATCTCCTCGTCCTGGGCGGGTTCCTCGGTCTCGGCCTGGGCGCGGAGCCGGCGGGCGCGGCGGCCCTCCCCGGTCGCCTGGGCGGGCACGAGCTGCTCCTCGGGCAGGTCGTCGTCGACGTCGCGGCGGCGGCCGGGCAGGGCGAGGACGACGAGGACCAGGGCGAGGAAGCCCTGCGCCCACAGCCAGAGGGTGTGGGTCATCGGGTCGTCGTAGGTGACGTCGAGCCGGCCGCCGGAGGCGGGCAGTTCGAAGCCCTGGGCCCAGCCGTCGACGGTGGTGCGGGTGAGCGGCTCGCCGTCGAGGGTGGCCGTCCAGCCGTCGGCGGCGGCGTCGGCCAGGCGCAGGACGCGTCCGTCGGAGCCGTCGGGGATCGTGGTGTGGATCTCGACCGGGCCCGCGGCGACGGCGGTCGGGGTGCCCTTGCCGGAGGCCGTGACGACGGCCGCGCGGGAGACCTCCTGGTCCACCCGCCACAGGGCGCTGCCGTCCTGCTGGCTGAGCCGGGACAGGCCGGGCGTGGCGTCGAGGACGCGGGTGACCTCGCGGGGGGCGCCCTTGTGGACGAGGACGTAGCGCACGGCGAACTTGCCGAGCTGGTCGGACTGGTCGGCGCCGGAGCCGGCGACGAGGTTGGCGACGACCTTGTCGAGCGTGGCGTTCTCCCCGTCGGCGGAGGCGAGTTCGGCGTCGCCGAGGCGGGCGCCGGAGCCGCGGACCAGCATGTAGCCGACGTGGGCGGTGGAGTCGCTGTCGAGGACGAGGGTGCGCGCCTGGTCGCGGGTGCCGCTCTCCTCGGCCACGAACGCGGGTACCTGGACGGGGTCGCGGCGCTCCAGCGGCCCGTCGGCGCCGCCGATCACCCAGCCGGCGGCGACGAGCAGCGGGCCCGCGGCGGCGGCGAAGGCGATGAGGGCGGCGACCGGCTGGCGCCAGCCGAAGTTCTGTTCGGCGACCCGCGCGCGTGCGCCGTCGGCGCCGATGACGGCGGCGGCCAGCAGCGCGATGCCGTAGACGAGGGTGGCGGGGCCGGCCCAGGCGGAGCCGTTGGACAGGACCGCGAAGACGAGGCCCACCAGGGCGGCGGCCCAGGCCGCCAGGACGCCGGACCGGCGCTCCGAGCGCAGCAGGGCGGCCAGGGCGGCGAGGACGACGCCGATGAGCATCAGTCCGTCGACCGTGCCGGGACCGCCGGGGCTGGCGCCGAGCAGGTCGGTCGCGGTGGCCGCCGAGGGGCCGTACTCCAGGCCGGCCTCGGTGAAGAAGCCGAACGGCAGCAGCGTCAGGGACCAGGGGGCGAGGACCAGCAGGGGGGTGCCGAGCTGGGCGAGGAAGCGCAGTCCGTAGGCGGTGATGTCGGTGCGGCGCACGGCCGGGACGGCGAGGCCGAGGACCAGGGCGATGGGCCACACGATCGGCGTGAACGCGGTGGTGACCGTCAGCAGCAGTGCGTACGCCCAGGTGGCGCGCCAGCTGCCGCGTGCCCCGGAGGAGTGGGCCAGTCCGCTCGCGGCGACGCCCGCGCGCGCGATGAGCGGCAGCAGGACGGCCAGGACGGCGGTGCCGAGTCGGCCGCCGGCGAGGGCGCCGGTGGCGGCGGGCAGGAAGGCGTAGCCGACGGCGGCCCAGGCGCGCAGGAGGCGGGACTCCACGAGGGGCCGGGAGGCGAAGTAGGCGGTGAGGCCGGCCAGTGGCACCGAGCAGACGAGCAGGACGGTGACGGCGAGTCCGGTGGAGCCGAACAGCAGGGAGGCCAGCAGGGCCACGACGGCGAGGTAGGGCGGGGCGGACGGGGTGCCGCCGGCGCCGACCGGGTGCCAGGCGTCCAGGTAGCGCGACCAGAGCTCGGAGGCGTCGGCGGGCGCGGGCAGCAGGGCGCCGCCCGCGAGTGCGCCGCTGCCCAGGAGGTTGCGGCAGGCGGCCAGGGAGACGAGCAGCAGCACCAGGAAGAGCACCGGGCCGGGCTTGCGGGCGATGCGCTTGAGACGGGCGAACTGCTCGATCTCCAGGAAGTCGGCGTCGTCGCCGCCGGGTCCGGACTCGATGGCGCCGCCGTGCCGGCCGGCGCCGGTGGTGGTCTCGGCGTCGGAGGCGCCGAGGAAGTTGCCGGCGGCCTGCTCGACGGTGGCCCGCACGGTCGCGCCGGGCGGCGGGAACAGGGGGCGCAGCTCGTCCTTGTCGACCTGCGGTCGGCCGCGCCGGCGCCGGCCGGCGACGATCCGCTCGGGCCGCAGCAGGGTGCCCAGCAGGCCGCGGATCTCGTCGAGGGCCTGCCCGGGGACCTTCCCGACCAGGTAGGCGACGGTGCGCAGGAGCGTGCCGAGGACCAGGCGGACCAGGATCCACGGCAGCAGCGCCGTACGGCTGTTGACGAGGAGGGTGTAGACGGCGCCGGCCTTGTCGACCTTGTGGGGGGAGGCCGTGGTGCGGCCCGCGCAGTCGACGGCGCGCCGCTCCCGGGAGGCCGCCTCGGCGTGCCGTACGACGGCGTCGGGGGCGACGAGGACGCGGTGGCCGGCGGTGTGGGCGCGCCAGCACAGGTCGACGTCGTCGCGCATGAGGGGCAGGCGCCGGTCGAAGCCGCCGAGTTCCTCGAAGACGTCGCGGCGGATCAGCATGCCCGCGGTGGACACGGACAGCACGGGGCGGACGTGGTCGTGCTGGCCCTGGTCCTGTTCCCGGCGGTCCAGGCCGGTCCAGCGGCGGCCGGAGTGGGCGATGGTGACGCCGACCTCCAGGAGCTGCCGGCGGTCGTACCAGCCGCGGAGTTTGGGGCCGACCACGGCCACGTCGTCGCGGCCGAGCTCCAGTTCGTTGTCCACGACGCGCAGCAGTTCGGCCAGGGCGTCGGGTTCGGGGGCGCAGTCGTCGTGCAGCAGCCACAGCCACTGGACGGGTTCGCCGTGCGGGAGCTCGGGCAGGTCGTAGGCGTCGTCGCGCCAGGTGCGCGTGACGGGGTCCCAGCCGCTGGGGCGCTTGAGGTACGGCAGTTCCTCGGGGGTGAGGTGGGGTGCCGTGCGGTGGGCTTCCTCGACGGCCTGGCCGAATCCGGTGCGCCGGGCGAGGTGCAGGACGCGGTCGGCGCCGAGGGCGTCGGTGACGAGCTGGGCGGAGTCGTCCGCGCTGCCGGTGTCGGCCGCCATGACGGACTGGACGGGGCGTTCCTGGCCGAGCAGGCCGGCGAGCGCGTCGGGCAGCCAGCGGGCGCCGTCGTGGGAGACGAGCACCGCGGTCACGACATGACGCGGGAACTCAGGTGTGGCAGCGGCCTCTTGGGCTGCCGTATGGCTGTGCACGGACA
Source organism: Streptomyces sp. NPDC003248 (assembly GCF_055563235.1). Lineage (NCBI taxonomy): Bacteria > Bacillati > Actinomycetota > Actinomycetes > Kitasatosporales > Streptomycetaceae > Streptomyces > Streptomyces sp. NPDC003248. Next base: position 19,511 of record NZ_JBVHDT010000006.1, read on the forward strand.
TCGAGGTACGGGCCCCGGTTCGGTGGACTGTGGTGGACACCTGCGCCGTGTGGGGGCGGCGGGGCGTCTCGGACGAGCGACCACACTATCGGCTGGGCATGACCACGGCCCGCCGCCTGTGGATAACCCACCTGCGACGGGCCGTTCGTGACGTCGTGCTGTCGTGGAAGGGCGGTTTTCGGACAGCCGCCTTCTTCAGCCTTCAGACAGCCGCCTTCTTCAGCCGGCGCCGTTCCCGTTCGGAGAGGCCGCCCCAGATGCCGAAGCGTTCGTCGTTGGCGAGGGCGTATTCCAGGCACTCGGAGCGGACCTCGCAGGCGAGACAGACCTTCTTGGCCTCCCGGGTGGAGCCGCCCTTCTCGGGGAAGAAGGACTCGGGGTCGGTCTGGGCGCACAGTGCGCGCTCCTGCCAGCCGAGTTCCTCGCCCGCGTCGTCGACCAGCAGTTGCTGCACCAGCTCGGTCATGTGCGCCCCTCGCTCTGTCTTTCGCGTCCCCGTGACGTGGCCGTTTACCCATCACGGCTGAACGACACGAGTGAAATTACAAGTGTGCTGCTCCGGGCGAGTCAAGCCGGGATCTGCTATTGGGCCCCTTATTCACTCTGCGGAACCAAGGCCGTGCGGTAAGTGTTCAAATCGGCATAAACCTCGACACGCAGAGAGGCCCCCGTGAGGGCCCGAGGTCTCGCACACACCCGTACGAGAAAGGACGCCCACAGGTTCGATCCCGTTCCGACACGCGCGCGGAAGCGAACCGGATCACAGTCGATCCCGCGATCCCGGCGAGGCCCACGCGCCCGGCTTGGACGCCATGTGTCCCGGTGAGGGCATGCACAAACCTTTCGCCTCACAGATGAACCGGAAGAGATGAACCGGTCCCACATGCCGATCCTCGAGTTGACACCGCAGGTGTAAACCGGTGTCCTAGTGGGCATGCTCGCGAACTTGGCACTCACCTCGACCCGCACCGCCGGGTCCCACGGTGCTGCCCGCGCTCGCTGTAGCTGTTGCTGTTCCAGCTGTTGAGCCCAACGCGCTCCGGCTGACACCGGGCCCACCGAGGCCCGGCCGCCCGGTCCCGTGCCCGGACCCGGGCATCCCTCCCGCCCGTGACCCGGGCGGACGGTACGCGACACCCCGCTCGTCTCGTCTCCCGCCGAGGAACCACCGCACCCATGAACAGCGACAGCGACCTCCAGATCGCCGGCGACATCCTCGAGGTCCCGCACCTCCTCCAGGCTCCGCGCGAGCACCCGTCCACCGTCGCCGAGTTCGTCGGCCTCGCCCGCTCCCTCGCCGCCGACCGCTCCCGGTGGGAGCACCTCGTCCGCTACGACGCGACCGCCCGCTGGTACCACCGGCTGAGCACCGGCCCCGGCTACGAGGTGTGGCTGCTGTCCTGGGTGCCCGGCCAGGGCAGCGGGCGGCACGACCACGGCCGCTCCTCCGGGGTGCTCACCGTCCTGAACGGCACGCTGACCGAGCGCACCGGCCGCGGCGAGCGGGTGCTGGCGGCGGGGGCGCAGCGGGTGTTCGCCCCGGGCTACGTGCACGAGGTCGTCAACGACGCGCTGGAGCCCGCGGTCAGCCTGCACGTCTACTTCCCGGGCCTGACCGAGATGCCCATGCACACCGCCCCGCACTGCGACGGACGCGCCGGGGGGCGCGCCGGGGCGCATGCCGTGACCGCCTGACGCGGGCCGTCCTGGCACGGGCCGTCCTGGCACAGGCCCTTCTGACACGGGCTCGTCCGGCACGGACCCGCCCCGCACGGACCCGCCCGGCCCAGTCCGGCCCGGCACGGGCCCGCCCGGCACGGGCCCGCCCGGCACGGGCCCGCCCGGCACGCGGGCGCCCGATGCGCGGGCGTACCGGCGCACCCGCGCGACCACGCACCCGCCCGTACGCCGTGCCGGCCGCCATCCCGCCCCGCCCCTCAACGGGCCGGCGGGCCGGCTGACACACTGTTTCCATGCGCATTGTGGTTCTGGCAGGCGGCATCGGCGGTGCCCGGTTCCTGCGTGGTCTGAAGCGGGCCGTGCCGGACGCCGACGTCACGGTCATCGGCAACACCGGGGACGACATCCACCTCTTCGGGCTGAAGGTCTGCCCCGACCTCGACACGGTGATGTACACGCTGGGCGGCGGCATCAACGAGGAGCAGGGCTGGGGGCGGGCCGAGGAGACCTTCCACCTGAAGGAGGAGCTCGCGGCGTACGGCGTCGGGCCCGAGTGGTTCGGGCTGGGCGACCGGGACTTCGCCACCCACATCGTGCGGACGCAGATGATCGGCGCCGGATACCCGCTGAGCGCGGTGACCGAGGCGCTGTGCGACCGGTGGAAGCCCGGCGTGCGGCTGATCCCCATGACGGACGACCGGGTCGAGACGCACGTCGCGGTCCGGGTCGACGGCGAGCGCAAGGCGGTCCACTTCCAGGAGTACTGGGTCCGGCTGCGGGCGTCGGTGCCGGCCGAGGCGATCGTGCCGGTCGGCGCCGAGCAGTCGAAGCCGGCGCCGGGCGTCCTGGAGGCTATCGCGCAGGCGGACGTCGTCCTGTTCCCGCCGTCGAACCCGGTCGTCTCCGTCGGCACCATCCTCGCCGTGCCCGGCATCCGGGAGGCGATCGCCGACGCCGGGGTGCCGGTGGTCGGCCTGTCCCCCATCGTCGGGGACGCGCCCGTGCGCGGCATGGCCGACAAGGTGCTCGCGGCGGTCGGCGTGGAGTCCACGGCAGCGGCGGTCGCCGAGCACTACGGCTCGGGGCTCCTGGACGGCTGGCTCGTGGACACCGTCGACGCGGGCACGGTGGAGCGGGTCGAGGCCGCCGGGATCCGCTGCCGGGCCGTACCGCTGATGATGACCGACGTGGACGCCGCCGCGCAGATGGCCCGCGAGGCGCTGGCGCTGGCGGAGGAGGTGCGGGGGGCGTGAGCGGCGCGGAGGGGAACGGCTACCGGGTCTGGGCCGTGCCGGGTCTGCCCGAGGTGCGGGCCGGCGACGACCTCGCCAAGCTGATCGCCGCCGCCGAGCCGGGGCTCGCCGACGGGGACGTGCTGCTGGTCACCTCGAAGATCGTGTCCAAGGCCGAGGGCCGCGTCGTCCGGGCCGACGACCGGGAGGCCGCGATCGACGCCGAGACCGTCCGGGTCGTCGCCCGGCGCGGAACCCTGCGGATCGTCGAGAACCGGCTGGGCCTGGTGATGGCGGCCGCCGGCGTGGACGCCTCCAACACGCCCGCCGGGACGGTGCTGCTGCTGCCGGAGGACCCGGACGGCTCCGCGCGTGCGATCCGCGACGGGCTGCGCGCCGCCCTCGGCGTCGACGTCGGGGTCGTCGTCACCGACACCTTCGGACGCCCCTGGCGCGCGGGGCTCACGGACGTGGCGATCGGCGCCGCCGGCGTCCGCGTCCTGGACGACCTGCGCGGCGGCACGGACGCGTACGGCAATCCGCTCGGCGCCACCGTCGTGGCGACCGCCGACGAACTGGCCGCCGCCGGCGACCTGGTCAAGGGCAAGGCGGCCGGGCTGCCGGTCGCCGTCGTGCGCGGGCTGCCGCACGTGGTGGCCGGCGGCGACGGGGACGGCGCGCGGGCCATGGTGCGCGGCGCGCGCGACGACATGTTCCGGCTCGGTACGTCCGAGGCGGTCCGGCTGGCCGTCACCCAGCGGCGGACGGTGCGCTCCTTCACGGACGAGCCCGTGGACCCCGGTGCGGTACGGCGGGCCGTCGCCGCGGCGGTCACCGCGCCGGCGCCGCACCACACCACACCGTGGCGGTTCGTGCTGCTGGAGTCGGAGGGGGCGCGGGTCCGGCTGCTGGACGCGATGCGGGACGCCTGGATCGCGGATCTGCGGCGGGACGGCAGGAGCGAGGAGTCCGTCGCCCGGCGGGTGCGCCGCGGGGACGTCCTGCGGAACGCGCCGTACCTGGTGGTCCCCTGCCTGGTGACGGACGGAGCGCACACGTACGGGGACGCCCGGCGGGACGCGGCCGAGCGCGAGATGTTCGTGGTCGCCGCCGGGGCCGGCGTACAGAACTTCCTGGTCGCGCTGGCCGGGGAGCGGCTGGGCTCGGCGTGGGTGTCGTCGACCATGTTCTGCCGGGACGTGGTGCGGGAGGTGCTGGAGCTGCCGCGGGAGTGGGATCCGATGGGCGCGGTCGCGGTCGGCCATCCGGCGGAGGAGCCGAAGGCCCGGGCGGAGCGGGACGCGGGGGCGTTCGTCGAGGTGCGGTGAGAGGGCGGGGGCGATGACCGGGGCGCGGTGGAGAGGGGCGCGGGGCACGTCGTCGCGGTGCGGTGACACTGCTGACACGCGTGCTCGCCGCCGGGTGCGCCTACCCTCGTAGGGTCGTTTCCGCTCCTTCGCCGCTGCCCCCCCCCAGGACGTCACCCGTGTCAGGACGCTTCGCTCCCCGGCCCACCCGTACGACCGTGCGCGGGGGGCATGTCGTCGTGCCCGCGGGTGTGCCGCGGCAGACGGGTTCCGGGGCGGGGCGGGTGCGGACCTGGGTGCCCGAGGGGCCGCTCGACCTCGGCCTGGTGCTGGGGCCGCTCCGGCGCGGGCCCGGCGATCCGACGTTCCGGGCGATGCCCGACGGGTCGGTGTGGCGGGCCAGCCGGACGCCCTCCGGGCCGGGAACCCTGCGCGTCGTCGCGGCGCCCGGGGGCGGTGCGGTGCGCGGCGAGGCCTGGGGGCCCGGCGCGGAGTGGCTGCTGGAGCGGCTTCCCGAGCTGCTCGGGGCCTCGGACGATCCCGCCGCCTTCGTGCCCCGGCACCGGGTGGTGGCGACGGCGCGGCACCGGCGGCCGGGGCTGCGGCTGACGCGGACCGGGCTGGTGCTGGAGTCGTTGATCCCGTCGGTCCTGGAGCAGAAGGTCACGGCCGTCGAGGCGTACCGGGCGTGGCGGCTGCTGGTGCCCGCGTTCGGGGAACCGGCGCCGGGACCGGCGGGCGGACGGCTGTGGGTGATGCCGGCGCCCCGGGCCTGGGCGCTGATCCCGTCGTGGGAGTGGCACCGCGCCGGGGTCGACGACAAGCGGGCGTCGACGATCCTGCGGGCGGTGCGGGTCGCGGGGCGGCTGGAGGAGACCGTCGGCATGGAGCCGGCGGCCGCGCGGGCCCGGCTGGAGGCCGTACCGGGGATCGGGCCGTGGACGTCGGCGGAGACGGTGCAGCGCAGTCACGGCGCGCCGGACGAGGTGACCGTGGGGGATCTGCATCTGCCGGGGATCGTGGGGTGGGCGCTGGCCGGGGACCGGTCGGCCGACGACTCGGTGATGCTGGAGCTGCTGGAGCCGTACGCGGGGCAGCGGCACCGGGCGGCTCGGCTGATCCTGCTGAGCGGGCGGGTGCCGCCCCGGCGGGGGCCGCGGATGCCGGTGGGGGACATCGGGCGGTGGTGAGGGGTGGGGTGCGGGAGGGGGAGGTGCCGGGGGGGGCGGTGACTGCGGTCCGGGGGTGCCAGTGGCGGTGGCTGCGGTACGGGGGTGCCAGTGGCCGGTGGCTTCGGTACGGGGCTGCCAGTGGCCGGTGGCTTCGGTACGGGGGTGCCAGTGGCCGGTGGCTTCGGTACGGGGGTGCCAGTGGCCAGTGGCTTCGGTACGGGGGTGCCAGTGGCCGGTGGCTTCGGTACGGGGGCGGTGGCTGCGGTACGGGGTGGGCGTCGAGGGTGTTTCGCCCCCGCCGCCCCTTCCCGTCCCGTCCCGGGGGGCTCCGCCCCCGGACCCCCGTTCGGCCCTGGACGGGCCTCGTCCTCAAACGCCGGACGGGCTGGGACAGCCCGGCCGGCTGGGAGGAACCGGTCGGCTGGGAGAGCCCGGTCGGCTGGGAGAACCGCCCCGGATGAACGATCCGCCTACTGGTCCGACGAGAAGCGCACCGCGCCCGCCGGGATGCGTGCGTCGCACCAGATGCGGGCGCCCTCGCGGAGTTCGTTGTCGGGGCCGACGACCGCGCCGTCGCCGATGACCGTGCCGGTGAGGACGGAGCGTTCGCCGACCCGGGCGCGGGTGCCGATGAGGGAGTCGGTGATGACCGCCCCCGGTTCGATGACCGCGCCGGGCAGGATCGTGGAGCCGAAGACGCGCGCGCCCTCGGCGACGAACGCGCCCTCGCCGACCACCGTGCCGCCCGTCAGCTTCGCGTCGGGGGCGACCGTGGCCGTCGGCAGGATCAGGCGGTCGCCGCAGCGGCCGGGGACCGCCGGGGAGGGGGCCCGGCCGAGGACGAGGTCCGCGGAGCCCCGCACGAAGGCGGCCGGGGTGCCGAGGTCCAGCCAGTACGTGGAGTCGACCATGCCCTGGAGGTGCGCTCCCGCCGACAGCAGGTCGGGGAAGGTCTCCCGCTCGACGGAGACCGGGCGGCCCTGCGGGATCGTGTCGATGACCGAGCGGCGGAACACGTACGCGCCCGCGTTGATCTGGTCGGTGACGATCTCCTCGGGGGTCTGGGGCTTCTCCAGGAAGGCCAGCACCCTGCCCGTCCCGTCGGTGGGGACCAGGCCGTAGGCGCGGGGGTCCGTCACCTTGGTGAGGTGGAGGGAGACGTCCGCGGACGTGGCTTCGTGGGTGGCGACCAGCCGGCGGATGTCGAGGCCGGTGAGGATGTCGCCGTTGAAGACGAGGACGGGGTCGTCGGGGCCCGAGTGCAGGCGGGAGGCGACGTTGCGGATCGCGCCGCCGGTGCCGAGGGGCTCGTCCTCCGTGACGTACTCGATGTGGAGGCCGAGCGCCGAACCGTCGCCGAAGTGCGGTTCGAAGACCTCCGCCAGATAGCTGGTGGCGAGGACGATGTGGTCCACGCCCGCCGCTCTGGCCCGTGCCAGCTGGTGCGTCAGGAACGGCACGCCGGCCGCCCGGACCATCGGCTTGGGCGTGTGCACCGTGAGCGGGCGCAGCCGGGTGCCCTTGCCGCCGACCAGGAGGATCGCTTCTGTCACCTTCGTCTCTGCTTCCTGCCGGGACCGGCCGAACTGTCTTTCGGCCGGCCAGTGTATGCAGACCGTTGCGTGGCAACTTCGATGGCCGTGCGGTGTGGCATGCGGTGTCCCATGCGCTGTCCCCCCGACGGCTGGTGGAATGTGCCCCCCGCTGGACGTGACTCCGCGTCCTCCGGGGTCGCCGGGGCCTCCCCAGGCCCCGGGCGCCCGGGCCCGCGTCAACGGCCCTGGTAGCGGGCGGCTGTCGAGCGGGCCGAGCCGAGCTTGCCGTAGAGCTGCTTTCCTGGGCATTCCGTGGCGAAGCCGTCCCGGTGACCGGAGATCACGTTCAGTCGTACGTTCTTACCTTTTGCGTAGAGATTGCCACCGCCGGACTTCAGATATGTCTTTCCGACTGGATTGGCCCCGAACAGACCCAACTTCCACGCCGTCAGACGTGCGACGGACGTCACCGCGGAGGCGGCCGGCTTGGTGGAGGAGAACGTACCGATCACCGCGATGCCCATGCTGTTGCTGTTGAAACCGAGGGTGTGGGCCCCCAGGACCGCCTTGGTCACTCCCCCGGCGCGGCCCTCGTAGATGGTTCCGCACTTGTCGACGAGGAAGTTGTAGCCGATGTCCCGCCAGCCCATGCTCTTGACGTGGTAGCGGTAGATACCGCGGATGACGGAGGGCGCCTGGGAGCAGGTGTAGTTGTTGCCCGACGCGGTGTGGTGCACGAAGGCCGCCTTGACCTTCGTCGTGTAGCGGAAGCCGCTCTCCCGCAGGCTCTCGTCGGCGCCCCAGCCGCGGCGCGTGACGATGCCCGGACGGGGGCCGATGTACGGCTTGGCCCTCTGGCTGCCCGTCAGGTCGGCGCCGCGCAGGGTGAGGAGCTCGCGTTCGGTGCCGGCGCGGTCGAGAGGGGGGATCACGGTGGCGCCGAGGGGGGCGAGGTCCAGGTTGGCCGCGGAGGCGGCGTTCGCCGCGGTGGCCGTCGTGGCTGCGGTGGTCGTCGTGGCCGCGGTGGTCGTCGTGGCCGCCGTGTCCGGCGCGTCGACGGGGAGGGGGGCGGTCAGGGAGTGGCTGCGGGGCGGGCCGACGGGCGCGTGGCCGGGGGCGGCCGCCGCGGGGTCGGGCCGGCCGGGGTCGACCAGTTCCAGGCGCAGGCCCGAGGGGAGCGGGGCGGCCGAGCTCGCCGTACGCGGACCTCGGGCGGTGTCCTCGTCACGGACCTCGGCCGTGGGGGTGACGCGGACCTCCACGCCGTCGGAGGCGCCCACCCACAGGGGTGCGGTGGCGCCGCGGACGCGGCCGGAGGCGCGCTCGGCCGTCTCCGGGTCGGCGCTGTGGTCGGCGTTGTGGGTCTCCAGGTCCTGCCAGCCGGACCAGGTGCCGGTGCCGGTGGCGCGGGTACGGGCCTGGACCCGGCCGTGCAGTTCCGCGTCCGGGTCGTCCCAGACGACGCCCAGGAGGGAGAAGGGGGCCACGTCCCTGCGGGGCAGGCCCTGCTGCGCGCCGGAGGCGCGGTCACGGGCGAGGGGGGTCAGGGGCAGCGACCGGGTGCTGCCGGGGAGCGGGGCGGCGGGGCTCATGGCCCGGGCCGCGGCGGTCGCCGACTCCGCGGCCGGCGCGGGTGGCGCCGTCGCCGCGATGGCGGGCGGCGTCAGCGGGAGGGCGAGAGCCGCCGCGCAGGTGACGCCGATCGAGGTAGCAAGCAATCCACGCATGGCACTGATCCTGGGCACCGCCCCAGCGCGTCCGCACATCGAGAACCTGACGGTCCGTCTCCTTCGTTGCGCCGAACCGGTGGCCCGGCGGCGGGTGTCCGGCGCGGGCGGCGCGTACGCTTGCGCGGGTGAACGCCACCGATCGCACCCCTGCCGACCTGCTGCGTTCCGCGCTCGCCGCGGATCCCGCACGCCCGCTGGTGACCTTCTACGACGACGCCACCGGCGAGCGGGTCGAATTGTCCGTGGCCACCTTCGCCAATTGGGTGGCCAAGACCGCGAACCTCCTCCAGGACGGCCTGTCCGCCGAACCGGGCGACCGCGTCGCGCTGTTGCTGCCCGCGCACTGGCAGACGGCGGTGTGGCTGCTGGCGTGTTCGTCCGTCGGGGCCGTGGCGGACGTGGCCGGGGATCCCGCGCGCGCGGACCATGTCGTCGCCGGGCCCGGCATGTTCGAGGCGGGGCTGGCCTGCCGGGGTGAGCGGTACGCGCTCTCCCTCGCGCCCCTCGGCCGGCGCTTCGTGCCGGCGCCGCCGGAGGGATACGCCGACTACGCGGTGGACGTCCCGAGCCACGGCGACCGCTTCGTCCCGTACGCGCCGGTCGACCCGGAGGAGCCCGCGCTGATCGTGGCGGGCGCGGAGTACACGGGCGCGGAGATCGTGGAGCGCGCCCGCGCGGACGCGGCGGGCCTCGGCCTGACGGGCCCCGGCTCCCGCCTGCTGTCCGCCCTTCCCTACGACACCTGGGAGGGCCTCAGCGCCGGTCTGTACGCCCCCCTGGCCAGCGGCGGCTCCGTCGTCCTCTGCCGGCACCTGGACCAGGCGACCGAGGAGACGGTGGCCCGGCGGATCGAGAGCGAACGGGTGTCGGCCACGGCACGGTAGGGGCGCCGGCGGAGCCCTGGAGGACCGGCGGGCCGGGGGCGGCGGGCCCGTGGCGGTCGTCCCGGGGACGGCCGGCCCGGCCCCCGCCCGGCCGGTGAGCACCCGCCCAGCACCCCCCGTCCGGGGACGGCCGGCCCAGGACCGGTCGCCGCGGGCGTCTCACCGCAGGGCACCCGTTCGGCCCACCCCGGCCCGCGTCCCCACCCCGGCCGCGCCATCGTCGTAGGAGCACCACGAGACGTTGGCAGGACGGGCGGTGTGTCCGTACCGCGGGCAGGGGGTGGAAGGCGGCGTGAGCAGGGACGCAGGCGCAGCCGGGCCCCTCGGGCCGGGGGTGGGGGCCTCCGCTCGGGGGGCGGGGTCCGTGCGGCGGCGCCGGCGGCGGTGGGTGCGGTACGGGGCGGGGGCGGCCGCCGTGCTCGTGGTGGGGGCCGGGGTGGCGGGGTGGGCGGTGTACGCCAAGCTCGAGGGGAACATCACGCCCGACGAGGCCGCCGCGGCGGAGCTGGCGCGGTACGCGGCGGAGCGGCCGACGGCGCTGGTGAAGGACGCCCGGAACATCCTGCTGATCGGGTCGGACACACGTTCGGGTTCCGGCAACCGCGCGTACGGGCGGGACTCGGGCACCGAGCGGTCGGACACGACGATCCTGCTGCATCTGGCCGCCGGGCGGCGCGGCGCCACCGCCGTCTCCCTGCCCCGCGACCTGATGGTGGACGTGCCGGCCTGCCGGCGCGCGGACGGGAGCCGGACCGAACCGATGTTCGCGATGTTCAACTACGCCTTCCAGACGGGCGGCTCGGCGTGCACGGTCCGCACGGTGGAGAAGCTGACCGGGATCCGGATCGACCATCACATGGTCGTCGACTTCAGCGGGTTCAAGGAGATGGTCGACGCCGTGGACGGGGTCGAGGTGTGCCTGAAGGAGCCCGTCCGCGACAAGGCCGCCAAGCTGCGGCTGCCCGCGGGCCGGGTGACCCTGGACGGCGAGCAGGCCCTCGGGTACGTGCGCGCCCGCAAGTCGCTCGGCAACGGCAGCGACACCGACCGCATGGACCGGCAGCAGCGGTTCCTCGGAGCGCTCGTCAACAAGGTGCGCAGCGACGACGTCCTGCTGAACCCGGCGAAGCTGTATCCCGTGCTGGACGCCGCGACGTCCGCCCTCACCACCGACCCGGAGCTGGCGAGCCTGCGCGGCCTGTACCGGCTCGTGCGCGGCCTGCGCGACATTCCCACGGACAAGGTGCGGTTCCTCACCGTTCCCCGGGAGTCGTACGTCTACAACGCCAACCGCGACCAGCTGGTGGAGCCCGAGGCGGAGCGGCTCTTCGGCCTGCTGCGGGCGGACGCACCGGTGCGGGTCTCGCGGGGCGGCTCCTCCGCGCCGGGCTCCGCGGAGCCGCCCGGCGACGGCGCGTCCCGTTCGCCGAGCCCGTCCCCGCCCGTCTTCCGCGGGAACACGGCCGCCGAGGACGGCTGCGTCTGAGACCCGACCGCGTTCCCGTGCGGTCGCACACGTTCCCCTGCGGTCACACACGGTCGCACACGTTCCCCTGCGGTCACACACGGTCGCACGCGGTCCCGCGCGTTCCCGCGCGGTCTCGCACGGTCCCGCACGTCTTCCGCGGGTAAAGCGCTTCCCAAGCGCAAGTGTCCACGCGCAGACGAGTTCCAGGAAATAGGACGGATTGCCCGGTTGTAGGGACGTGGAATTTGTCACCGTCGTCGTTCGACGCTGAACTGGGCGGATAGTGTGAGCGATCCGGTGCACCCGGCCGATAGGTCCGTCCTGGGGTCGAGCACTGAGTGACCGATTGACTGAGTGACCGAGACGACCCGAGCGCCTCCTGAGGGGAAGAGGCGCCGCGTGGCCCCGACGGAGGATTCGGACAACCGTGGACGCGCAAGGCCGTGGGCGGGCGGACAACATCGACCCCGCAGACCAGTGGGTGCTCAATCCGGACACCGGCGAATACGAACTGCGACTGACCCCTTCCGCACCGCAGTCGGCGGTCCCCGGGCCCCGCAGGGCCGACCGGCGCGCCGCGGGGCCCAAGGGCAGGTCGGACGCGGTCCGCAGCCGGACGCCGGAACCGGAGCAGGACACCCCGCAGACGCCGGAGGTGCCCGGCCCGCGCCGGCGCCGCGGCACCCCGGAGGAGGCGCCCGCGCGGCGCGGCCGCCGGCCGGCGAAGAAGAAGTCGAAGGGCCGGAAGATCCTGCTGTGGACCGGCGGGACCATGGCCTTCGTCCTGGTGGGCACGGCCGCCGCGGCCTACCTCTACCTCCAGCACCTCAACGACAACATCACCTCCGTCTCCGACGACGGCGCGAGCACCGGCGGCTTCAGCAAGGACAAGGCGATCAACCTGCTGCTGATCGGCACCGACAAGCGCACCGGCTCGGGCAACGAGGGCTACGGCGACTCCGGCAGCGTCGGCCACGCCGACACCACGATCCTGCTGCACGTCTCCAAGGACCGGACGAACGCGACCGCGCTGAGCATCCCCCGCGACCTCATCGTGGACGTCCCGGACTGCGAGACCACGCAGGAGGACGGCAGCACGAAGGTCATCCCGGGGACCGAGAACGTCCGCTTCAACACCAGCCTCGGCCAGAGCGGCCGGACGCCCAGCTGCACCATGCGCACGGTGACGGAGCTGACCGGGATCACCCCGGACAACTTCATGGTCGCCGACTTCAACGCGGTCAAGACGCTGACGACCGCGGTCGGCGGGGTCGAGGTGTGCCTGGCCAAGGACATCGACGACGAGGACTCGCACCTGAAGCTGTCCAAGGGCACGCACACCATCCAGGGCGAACAGGCACTGGCGTTCCTGCGCACCCGGCACTCGGTGGGCTTCGGCGGCGACCTGAGCCGCATCGAGCTCCAGCAGCAGTTCCTCAGCTCGCTGATGCGCAAACTGAAGTCGAACGACACCCTCACCAGCCCCAGCAAGATGATCAAGCTGGCGGAGGCGGGCACCAAGGCGCTGACCGTCGACTCCCAGCTCGACAGCATCGGCAAGCTGAAGGACCTGGGCCTGGAGCTGGGCAAGCTCAACGTCAAGAACCTGACCTTCACCACCGTCCCGGTGGTCGACAACCCGGCCGAGACGGTCGCGTCCACGGTCGTCCTCAACGACTCGACCGCGCCCACCGTGTTCCAGATGATCCGGGAGGACATCTCCTTCACCGAGGTGAAGCAGAAGGCCAAGGCGTCCAAGGACGCGGCGTCCGCGGCCGCGGCGGCCCGTCTCGAGGGCACCCAGTCCGAAGCCTCCGAGGTGCGGGTGCGCGTGATGAACGGCGGGGCCCCGGCCGGCAGCGCACAGGAAACTCTTAACTGGTTGCAGAATGATGAGGGCGTGACGAAGTCCGAGAACGCGGGCAACGCACCCGAGGACCTCAGCAAGACGACGCTCGAGTACGCGCCCGACCAGGCGGCGCAGGCCCGCAAGCTCGCCGCCATCATGGGGCTGGCCGGGACCGCGCTGAAGCCGGGTGAGAGCGTCACCAACTCCCAGGGTCTGCCGACGATGACGCTGACGCTGGGCAAGGACTTCAAGGGCGCGGGTGTCTCGCTCACGGCTTCGACGACGGTGCCCGACACGGTCCAGAAGTCCACGGCGGACAAGGTCGAGTGCGCCAAGTAATCGCCAAGTAGGTAACCCTGCGGGCCCGTCGAGCGTCTGACGTGACGCGGGACGGGCCCGTGTCAGGCGCACGGCGGGGAGGGCAGGGGAAGTGGCGCGGAGCAGTGTGCGGGGGAAGGTTCCCGAAGTCGAGGACGCGATGTCCCCGACAGCGGTGGACCGGGACTCGATCGAGGACGGGCACGGCGGCGGCGCCGGTGACAGCAGCGACGACGGACACCAGGGCGCCGGGACCGGTGCCGGCGACGGCGACGGCGGCCCGGGCGGGAGCGACGACGGACGCAGATCCGGCCGCGGCCCCGAACGCGGCCGGCGCAGGCGGCGGGTGCTGCGCTGGTCGGCGACGGTGCTGTCGCTGGTCATACTCGGCGGCGCGGGCGCCGGTTACCTCTACTACCAGCACCTCAACGCCAACATCAAGAGCGACGACCTCAACCTGGGCGACGCCAAGGACCGGGCGGCGGAGACCAAGACCAACGCGGCCGGGCAGAAGGCGCTGAACATCCTGCTGATCGGCTCGGACGCCCGTGACACCGCGGAGAACCAGAAGCTCGGCGGCGCCAAGGAGACCTACGGCGGCACCCCGCTCGCCGACGTGCAGATGCTGCTGCACGTGTCGGCGGACCGCAGCAACATGTCCGTGGTGAGCATGCCGCGCGACACCCTGGTGGACATACCCAAGTGCACCGACCCCGACGACGGGGAGGTGTACGCGGCGACGACGCGGACGATGACGAACCAGTCCCTCGGGCGCGGCGGCCCCGGCTGCACGGTGGCCACCTGGGAGAAGCTCACCGACATCCACATCGACCACTTCATGATGATCGACTTCGCCGGTGTGGTGTCCATGGCGGACGCGATCGGCGGTGTGCCGGTGTGCGTGGACGCCAACGTCTACTCGCACACCAGCACCGGCAAGGGCTCCGGACTGAAGCTGGCGGAGGGCACGCACGCCATCAAGGGCGAGCAGGCCCTTCAGTGGCTGCGCACCCGCTACGGCTTCGAGGACGGCAGCGACCTGGCCCGCGCCAAGGCGCAGCACATGTACATGAACTCGATGGTCCGTCAGCTGCGCTCCGAGGCGAGGCTGTCCAACCCCAACGCGCTGCGCAAGCTCGCCGAGGCGGCCACGGAGGCGATCACCGTCGACGACGGCCTGGACAGCATCGCGAAGATGTACGACCTGGCGACCGAGCTCCAGAAGGTGCCCACCGAGCGCATCACCATGACGACGATGCCCAACCGCTACGTCGGCAGCCGGGTGGAGCCCACCGAGGACGCCACGCAGCTGTTCCGGCTGGTGCGCGAGGACATCGCCCTGGACGGCAAGGACACCGCGAAGGCGACCGCGTCCGCGAGCCCGTCGCCGACGGAGACGGACCCGGCCGCCGCGGACGGCGAGATCGCCGTACAGGTCCACAACGGCACCTACACCGACACCCTCGGCGCCGCGAGCGGGCGGGCGGCCGCGGTGGCGCAGCTGCTGGCCGGCAAGGGCTTCACGCAGGCGGTGGCGGACCCCTCGGCGGCCACCTCCGAGGAGACGACGGTGATCCGCTACCCGAGCGCCGACCTCCAGGGAGACGCCGAGCGGGTCGCGGAGGCCCTCGGCATCCCGGCGGGCCAGGTGGAGAAGTCCACCGAGGTCACCGGGATCACGCTGTCCGTCGGCGCGGACTGGCGGTCGGGGTCGGCGTACGAGGCGCCCGAGCAGGACGACACGACGCCCGAGTCGGCCGAGTCGATGAACGCCTCCGACACCAGCCAGTGCATGCACGTGGACCCGGACTACACCTACTAGCCCGGGTCCCGGTGGGGCGCCGTCCGACGGCGCCCCACGGCCTCGGTACGCCGCGCAGTCGCGGTGCGCCCCGCGGCCTCGGTACGCCCCGCGGCCTCAGCGTGCCTGGGCGTCGAGGACTGCCGGGCGGCGGGAGGCGATGACCTTCCTCGCCAGCGACTTCGGGCTGGTCAGGAAGCCCCAGCCCCACGACATGTGCATGGTGGCCAGGGCCACGGGGATCTGGAGCCGCGCCTTCAGCGGCAGCCCCTTGCCGGCCGGCACCGACCCGGCGACGATCGCCGCGAGGTAGCCGCCGGGGATCACGAAGCCGAGCGGGGTGACGGCCGCGCCCACCACGATCCCGGCCGCGATCGCGCACACGGCGGTCGGCGGGGCGAGATAGCGCAGGTTGATGGAGCCCTCGTGGTAGCGGGCGACGACGTGCCGCCAGCGGCCGTAGTCCTTGTACTGCTTGGCGAGCGCCTTCACGCTGGGCCGGGGCCGGTACGACACCTTCAGCTCGGGCGAGAACCAGATCAGTCCGCCCGCCTCGCGGATGCGGAAGTTGAGCTCCCAGTCCTGGGCGCGGATGAACTCCTCGTTGTAGCCGCCCTGTTGCTCCAGCGCCTCGCGCCGGAAGACGCCCAGGTAGACGGTCTCGGCGGGAGCCGCCCGGCCACCGGTGTGGAAGGCGGCGTTGCCGACACCGATCTTCGAGGTCATGGCGGCGGCGACGGCGTGCTCCCAGTCGTTCTCGCCCTCGGCGTGCATGATGCCGCCGACGTTCTGCGCGCCGGTCTCCTCCAGGAGCCGTACGGCGGTGGCGATGTAGTTCGGGGAGAGCATCCCGTGCCCGTCGACGCGGACGACGACCGGATGGCGCGAGGCCTTGATCGCGGCGTTGAGCGCGGCGGGCGTACGTCCCGTCGGGTTGGGGACGGTGTGCACGCGCGGGTCGTCGGCGACGAGCTCGGCCGCGATCTCGTCCGTGCGGTCCGTGGACGGACCGAGGGCGATCACGACCTCCATCTCGCCGTCGTACTCCTGCGCGAGGATCGCTTGGACGGCTCCGCGCAGATGCCGCTCCTCGTTCAGGACGGGCATGATGACGGACACGGCGGGGAGCTGCACGTCGGACTTGGCGTTCATAGGACGCTCACGTTACCGCGAACGGGGGACCTGCTCGCGCCCCGCCGGGTGTGCTGCCCCGGACCGCAGATCGTATGGGCCTACGGTGCTCACGGCTCCCCCTCGTACGGCCGTCGCCCGGAGGTGACCCGCATGTCCCCGACCCCGCACCGGTCGTCCGGCTCCCGGCCCGCGCGCCGTCCGCCCGCACTCCCGATCCCGCCGCCACTCCCCCTTCGGAGGAAACGTCCCCGCTGGGCCATGCGGGCCACGATGACCCTCTCGGTCGTGATCCTCGCGTCCGCCGGCATCGGCCACTCCGTGGTCAGCAGCCTCGACGCGGACATCGCCCGCGTCGACCCCTTCAAGGACATGAAGAACCGCCCGCGGGCCGGCCACGGCATGAACGTGCTGCTGGTCGGCACCGACGGACGGGACCGGATCACCGAGCGGGAGCGCCGGCGCTACCGCCTGGGCGGCGCGCCCTGCCACTGCACCGACACGCTGATGATCGTGCACATCTCGGAGGACCGGGAGCGGGCGAGCGTGATCAGCCTGCCGCGCGACTCCTTCGCCCAGACCCCCCCGCACCCCGACCGCACCACCGGCCGGGCGCACCAGCACCCCCTGAGGATCAACGCGGCGTACGCGGAGGGCGGGCCGCAGCTGACCGTGCGGACCGTCGAGCACATGACCCGGGTGAAGATCGACCACTACCTGGAGGTCGACTTCACCAGCTTCATGCGGACGGTGGACGTCCTCGGCGGGGTGCGGATCTGCACGGCCCGGCCGCTCAAGGACCGGTTCACCGGCCTGGACCTGCCGCCCGGCACGCACGCCCTCAAGGGCGGCCAGGCCCTCCAGTACGTCCGCTCCCGGCACATCGACGCCGACTCCGACTTCGGGCGGATGAAGCGCCAGCAGCGCTTCCTGGCGGCCCTCGTCGACCGCGCGACCTCCTCGGGCATCCTGCTCAACCCGCTGAGGTTCCGTGACGTGGCGCGGGCCGTGCTCGGCTCGGTGCGGGCGGACCGCGGTTTCGGCGCCGACGAACTCCTCGACCTCGGCCGGGCCATGCGGACCTTCTCCCCGTCGTCGTCGGAGTTCACGACCGTCCCCGTGGCCCAGATGGGATACGTCGTGAAGGGCATCGGGTCGACCGTGAAGTGGGACCCGGTGAAGGCCGAGCGCCTCTTCCGGGCCGTGCGCGAGGACAAGCCGCTCGCGACGGCGCCCCGGGCGCGCAGCACGGCCGTACGCGTCGAGGTGGCCCCGCAGCAGATCCGCGTCCACGTCGAGAACGGGACCACCACCGTGGGGCTGGCCAAGGAGGTGGACGCGGGTCTCGCGGCCACCGGCTTCCGCACCACCGGCCGCCCGACCACCGCCGCGAACCGTGCCACGCGCCGCACGGTCATCACCTACGACCCCCGCTGGGACCGCTCCGCCCGGTCGCTCGCGGCGGCCCTGCCCGGCAGCGAGATGCGCGCCGTCCCCGGTCTCGGGCCGACGCTGCGGGTCACCGCCGGCGCGGACTTCCGGGAGGTCCGCAGGGTCCGCGCCGAGAACCTGGGCCAGGGCGAGTCCGGCGTGGTGCGGGGGGACGAGGTGGGCTGCTCCTGACCCGACCGGGGGACGACGGACCCGCCCCGGCCCGCGGGGGGCTCAGTCCTCGAAGCCCTCCGCCGCCCGCCGCTCCCGGAGTTCCATGATCGCCCGGCGGCGGGCCAGGCGGTGGGTGCGGCGGATCTGGGCCTCCTGGTGGCGGCGGCGGTCGCGGTCGGTCTCCGGCAGGACCGGGGGCACCCGGCGCGGCTTGCCGTCGGCGTCGACGGCGGCGAAGACCAGATAGGCGGAACCGACCTGGGTGGGCGGCGCGGACTCGTTCCAGCGCTCGGCCAGGACCCGGACGCCCACCTCCATGGAGGTCCGGCCGGTCCAGTTGACCTGGGCCTTCACATGGACGAGGTCACCGACGCGCACCGGCTCCAGGAACGCCATCTCGTCCATGGACGCGGTGACGGCGGGCCCGCCGGAGTGCCGGCCGGCCACGGCGCCCGCCGCGTCGTCGACGAGCTTCATGATCACACCGCCGTGCACCGTGCCCAGGAGGTTGGTGTCGTTGTGGGTCATGATGTGGCTGAGGGTGGTGCGGGACGCGGAGACGGGCTTGCCCGGGATGTCCGAGGTGCCCGGGTCCACTGCGGTGACCTGGTCTGTCATGACCTCCACCTTATGCCGAGGGGAGGATCCCGAGATTTTGTGTCGACTTGGCAACAGCGGGCCCCCGATTTTCCGACGGCCCTTGTACGGCATACAGCCGTTCCCTGCACACTGGGGCGCATGAACGATTGGCCCGAGGGACCGTCCGACGACAACCGCGGCACCCGGTACGGAAGCGGCAGCGCCAGCGCACGGCCCGAGGGCGCGCGCGTCATGCGGCAGGTCCGCCGCGGCCGTCCCGCCCCGCCGCAGAGCCCCGGCATCCCCCAGCAGCCGTCGTACGTCGACGGCCGGGGACACGGCGACTTCACCGACGCCCGGGGCACCGGGTACGACAGCGGCTACAACACGGGCCAGGTCTACGGCACGCCCGGCGGGGGCGGACCCGGCGGCGGAGGCGGAGGCGGATTCGGCGGAGGCCGCGGCCCGCGTCCGGCGCCGAACTGGCGGCGCCGCATCAAGGTGACCTCGATCACCGTCGCGACCGTGCTGGTCGTGACGACCGTCGGCACCTACTTCTGGGCCGACGGCAAGCTCCAGCGCGAGGTCGACCTGTCGAAGGTCATCGACCGGCCCGACGAGGGCGAGGGCACCAACTACCTGATCGTCGGCTCCGACAGCCGTGAGGGCATGTCCGCGGAGGAGAAGAAGGAGCTGCACACCGGCTCCGCCGACGGCAAGCGCACGGACTCGATGATGATCCTGCACACCGGCTCCAACGGCGACACCCTCATCTCCCTGCCGCGCGACTCGGACGTGGAGATCCCGACCTTCGTGGGCTCGGAGTCCGGCAAGACCTACGAGGGCACCGGCCGGCACGTGAAGCTGAACGCGGCCTACGCCGAGGACGGGCCCGAACTGCTCGTGCGCACCGTCGAGTTCAACACCGGCCTGCGCATCGACCACTACGTGGAGATCGGCTTCGCCGGCTTCGCGAACATCGTGGACGCCGTCGGCGGCGTCGAGATCGACATCCCGCAGGACATCAAGGACACCAAGTCCGGGGCGGACTTCAAGAAGGGCAAGCAGACCCTGAACGGCGAGGAGGCCCTCGCCTTCGTCCGCACCCGGTACGCGCTCGCGGGCTCCGACCTCGACCGCACGAAGAACCAGCAGAAGTTCCTCGCGGCCCTCGCCAACCAGGTGGCCACGCCGGGCACGATCCTCAACCCGTTCAAGCTCTACCCGACCATGGGCGCGGGCCTCGACTCCCTGATCGTCGACAAGGACATGGGCCTGTACGACCTGGCGTCCATGTTCTTCGCGATGAAGGGCGTCAACAGCGGCGACGGCAAGTCCATGAACATGCCGATCTCCGGCTCCACCGGCGGCAACCTGGTCTGGGACGAGACGAAGGTGAAGCAGCTGGTCGAGCAGCTGAAGAACGACGAGAAGGTGACGGTGTCGGGTGACTGACGCCCCCGGAGGCAGACCGCCGTTCGCCGCGGTCCTGTGTGACATCGACAACGTGGTGCGGCACTTCGACTCCCGTCACCTGGAGGCGCTGGAACGCTCCGCGGGGCTGGCGGAGGGCACGACGAAGAAGGTGGCGTTCGCCCCCGAGGTCATCGCGCCCCTGCTGGTGGGCCGGATCACGGAGCAGGAGTGGGTGGAGTCGATCGCCCGCGGCCTGGCCGGCCTGGTGGACGAGGAGACGGGCTGGGCGCTCGGCAGCACCCTGCTGGAGTCGCCCTTCCACGCCGACGAGACCGTGGTGACCCTGCTGCACCGCGCCCGGGCCCGGGTGCCGGTGGTCCTCGTCTCCAACGCCACGCTCGGCCTGGAGCAGGACCTCGACGCCCTCGGCCTGGCCGGACTCGCCGACCACGTCGTCAGCAGCGCCCGGGTCGGCCTCGCCAAGCCCGACCCGCGCATCCTCGCGCTGGGCGCCGAGCGGGCGGGCGTACGGCCCGAGCGGTGCCTGTTCGTGGACGACACCCTGGAGAACGTGGAGGCGGCCGCGGCGCTGGGCATGACCGCCGTGCACTTCCGCGGACCGGCCGACCTGGAGCGGGCGCTGGAGCCGCTGTTCGCCTGAGCCGGCGGCCGTCCGGCTCCCAGGCACCGACTCCGGCTCCGGCTCCGACTCCGGTCCCGGCTAGAGCTCCGTCCCCCGCTCCGGCCCCGGCTCCGGTCCCGACTACAGCTCCGTCGCCCGCTCCGGCTCCGGCACCGACTCCGGCACCGACTCCGGTCCCGGCTACAGCTCCGTCCCCCGCTCCGGTCCCGGCTACAGCTCCGTCCGCCGCTCCGGTCCCGGCTACAGCTCCGTCCGCCGCTCCGGCCCCGGCTGCGGCCCGGCCGCGCCCGCCCGCACGACGAGGGCACCCCGTGGGGTGCCCTCACCGGCCGTCCGGCGCGTCACATCGAGGTGCCCGCCATCGCGCGGCACATCTCGGCACAGCGGCGACAGGCGTCGGCGCAGCGCGCCATGCCGGCGTCGTCCGGCATGGCCATGCACGCCTCGGCGCACATCTCGCACGCCTTGGCGCACATCGCGCACATCTCGGCCGCCATGGGTGAGCGGCGCATCATCATGTCGGCGCACATGCGGGTCGTCTCGGAGCAGTCCATCAGCGCGCGCATGATCTGCAGCTGGGCCTGGCCGCCCATCTGAAGACAGGCGCTCATGGTCTCCTCGCACACGCCGTGGCAGGACATGCACGCCTCGACGCAGTCCTGCATCTCCTTGCTCATGGCGGGCATGGTTCCGGGCTGGGCCGATCCGGGCCGGGTCGTTCCGGGCTGGGTCGTTCCGGGCTGGGTCATGACTCCTCCTGGGAGAGAGACGGGCCGGGGCCCGGGCGGACCCCGCGCGCCCTTCCGTCGTACGCCTCCCCGTCGCCGAGCGCCATCGGACGGCGGCGCGGGCGGCCCCCGGCGCACCGCCGGAGGCCGCCCGCCCGCAGGTCAGGCGCCCCGGAGGACCCGACACCGGCCGGAAACCGTTACGGCAGGTTCCGCGCCATGACGATCCGCTGGACCTGGTTGGTGCCTTCGTAGATCTGCGTGATCTTGGCGTCGCGCATCATGCGCTCGACCGGGTAGTCGCGGGTGTAGCCGTAGCCGCCGAGGAGCTGGACGGCGTCGGTGGTGACCTCCATCGCCACGTCCGAGGCGAAGCACTTGGCGGCGGCGCCCTGGAAGGTGAGGTCGCCGTCGCCGCGCTCGGACTTGGCCGCGGCGGCGTAGGTGAGCTGGCGGGCGGCCTCGATCTTCATGGCCATGTCGGCGAGCATGAACTGGATGCCCTGGAAGTCGGCGATCGGCTTGCCGAACTGCTTGCGCTCCCGGACGTAGCCCTTGGCGTAGTCGAAGGCGCCCTGGGCGACGCCGAGGGCCTGGGCGGCGATGGTGATGCGGGTGTGGTCGAGGGTCTTCATCGCCGTGGCGAAGCCGGTGCCCTCCTCGCCGATCATGCGGTCGGCGGGGATGCGGACGTTGTCGAAGTAGACCTCGCGGGTCGGGGAGCCCTTGATGCCGAGCTTCTTCTCCGGGGCGCCGAAGGAGACGCCCGGGTCGGACTTCTCGACGACGAAGGCGGAGATGCCCTTCGAGCGCTTGGCGGGGTCGGTCACCGCCATGACCGTGTAGTACTCGGAGACGCCCGCGTTGGTGATCCAGCGCTTCACGCCGTCGAGGACCCAGTGGTCGCCGTCGCGGACCGCCTTGGTCCTCATGCCGGCCGCGTCCGAGCCGGCCTCCGGCTCGGAGAGGCAGTAGGAGAACATGGCGTCGCCCTTGGCGAGCGGGGTCAGGTACCGCTTCTTCAGGTCCTCGGAGCCGGAGAGGATCACCGGCAGGGAGCCCAGCTTGTTCACCGCGGGGATGAGCGAGGACGACACACAGGCGCGGGCGACCTCCTCGATCACGATCACCGTGGCGAGCGCGTCGGCGCCCGCGCCGCCGTACGACTCGGGTACGTGCACGGCGTGCAGGTCGTTCGCGACGAGCGCGTCGAGGGCCTCCTGCGGGAAGCGGGCCTCCTCGTCCACCGCGGCGGCGTACGGCGCGATCTTCGCCTCGGCCAGCGAGCGGACGGCGTCGCGGAGCATGTCGTGCTCCTCGGACGGGCGGTACAGGTCGAAGTCAGCCGATCCGGCCAAGGTCTCTCACGCTCCAAAACACTGGGGTGATCCCGCTAATTACCGTTAAGTAACTCAAAGTTTAGGGGGCTGCTCGCAGGAGTGTCACGTGAGCTTGACGACAGGGGGGAGAGCACAGGAGAACTGCCCGGTGAGAGGCTCCCGCACGCCCCGACTATGCTCGGGCGCGCCATCCTGATCCCCGTCCAGCCCAGGAGCTGCCCCCATGGCCCTCAAGATCACCGTGATCGGCACCGGTTATCTCGGCGCCACGCACGCCGCGGCCATGGCCGAGCTGGGCTTCGAGGTCCTCGCGCTCGACGTCGTGCGCGAGAAGATCGAGATGCTGGAGCGGGGCGAGACCCCGATGTACGAGCCGGGTCTGGAGGAGCTGCTGCGGCGGCACGTCCCGGGCTTCGAGGGGTCCACCGGACGCCTGCGCTTCACCCAGGACTGGGCGGAGGTCGGCGCCTTCGGCGACGTCCACTTCGTCTGCGTCAACACGCCGCAGAAACACGGCGAGTACGCCTGCGACATGTCGTACGTCGAGTCCGCGATCGCCTCCCTGGCCCCGCATCTGCACCGGCCGGCCCTCGTCGTCGGCAAGTCGACCGTGCCGGTGGGCTCCGCCGACCGGCTCGCCCGCACCGTCGCCGGGCTGGCCCCGGCCGGTGCGGACGCCGAGCTGGCGTGGAACCCGGAGTTCCTGCGCGAGGGCTACGCCGTGCGGGACACGCTGCACCCGGACCGGATCGTCGTCGGCGTGCGCAGCGAGCGGGCCGAGAAGCTGCTGCGGGAGGTGTACGCCACGCCGATCGGCGAGGGCTCGCCGTTCGTCGTCACCGACTTCCCGACCGCCGAGCTGGTGAAGACCGCCGCGAACTCCTTCCTCGCCACCAAGATCTCCTTCATCAACGCCATGGCGGAGGTGTGCGAGGCCGCCGACGGCGACGTCGCCAAGCTGGCGGAGGCCATCGGGCACGACGACCGGATCGGGAAGAAGTTCCTGCGGGCGGGGATCGGCTTCGGCGGCGGCTGCCTGCCCAAGGACATCCGGGCGTTCATGGCGCGCGCCGGCGAGCTGGGCGCCGACCAGGCGCTGACCTTCCTGCGCGAGATCGACTCGATCAACATGCGCCAGCGCGGGCAGATGGTGGAGCTGGCCCGGCAGGCGCTGGGCGGCGGGCCCTTCCTGGGCCGCCGGGTCGCCGTGCTGGGCGCGACGTTCAAGCCGGACTCGGACGACGTCCGCGACTCGCCGGCGCTGAACGTCGCCGGCCAGATCCACCTCCAGGGCGGCCAGGTGACCGTCTACGACCCGAAGGGCATGGAGAACGCCCGCCGGGTCTTCCCCACCCTCGGCTACGCCGACACGGCCCTGGAGGCGGTGCGGGGCGCCGACGTCGTCCTGCACCTGACCGAGTGGCGGGAGTTCCGTGAGCTCGACCCGGCGGTGCTCGGGGAGGTCGCGGCCGCCCGGGTGCTCCTGGACGGGCGCAACGCGCTCGACCCGCAGCTGTGGCGCAAGGCCGGCTGGACGTACCGCGCGATGGGCCGCCCGACCGCCTGAAGGGACCTGCGGCCTGAGGGACCGGCCACTCGGCGGGAGCGGCCAGTCGGCGGGAGCGGCCGCTCGCCGTGCGGTGGCGGACGGACGACGCCGGTTCGGCCGAGGCTCAGTCGGCCGAACCGGCGTACGCGTGCATTCTGCCGCACCCGGGTGGTCCGCGCGGTGTGAACTCCCCGTGGGCCACGGCTGCGGGTCCGGGCCGCGGGTCACTGCTGTGGGTTACCGGGCGCGCACGGCTGGGCACCCGTTTCCTCGTCCGTCCGCCGGCCAGCGAGGAGACTGCCCATGGCACCCGTCGTCCGTGTCCGTTCCGTCGTGCTCGACTGCCCCGACCCGCATGCGCTCGCCCGCTTCTACGCGGCCGTGCTGGGCGGCACGCCGGAGGCCGAGGAGGGGGACGACTGGGTCGTCCTCGAGGTGCCCGGAGGCCCCCGGCTCTCCTTCCAGCAGGTGGCGGACCTCACCCCGCCCGAGTGGCCGCGGGGCGACCGCAACGCGCAGCAGTTCCACCTCGACCTCGACGCCGGTGCCACCTGGGAGGAGCTCGACGCGGTGCACGAGCGGGTGGTGGCGCTGGGCGCGCGGCCCCTGGACCTGGAGGACCGGGAGAAGAAGGACTTCCAGGTGTACGCCGATCCGGCCGGACACCCGTTCTGCCTGTGCCGGATCGAGCATCCGTGAGCGGGCGCCGCTGAGCGGGCGCCGGTGAGCGGAGGCGGTGCTACGGGACCCGTATCCAGGTTCTCGGGTACCGGCCCCGTCACCGGCGTCCGTGAGCGGGGCGGCGGCCGGACGTGCCGGCCGGTCCGCCCCGCGCGGGCCGGGTCAGCCGTCCAGCGACTCGATCGTCGCGTTCGACGGGCCGCGCGTCGCCTTCAGGCCGCGGGCCACGTCCTCCGCCGCGCCCAGCACCCGGACCGCGTTCTGCCAGGTCAGCTTGGCGAGGTCGGTCCTGGACCAGCCGCGGTCGAGGAGTTCGGCGATGAGGTTCGGGTAGCCGGAGACATCGTCGAGGCCCTCGGGGGTGAAGGCCGTGCCGTCGTAGTCGCCGCCGATGCCGAGGTGGTCGACGCCGGCCACCTCGCGCATGTGGTCCAGGTGGTCGGCGACCGTGGCGACCGTGGCGGTCGGGCGCGGCCGGCGCTCCTGGAAGGCGCGGTGGACCGCCATCGCCTGCGCGGTGGTGTCGAGCGGGTGGAAGCCGTGGGCGCGCATGTTCTCCTCGGCCTCGGCCGTCCAGTCCACGGCCGCCTGGAGCACGAACTTCGGCACGAACGTCACCATCGCCACGCCGCCGTTGGCGGGCAGCCGCTCCAGGACGTCGTCCGGGACGTTGCGCGGGTGGTCGCAGACGGCCCGGGAGGAGGAGTGGGAGAAGATCACCGGCGCGGAGGACGTGTCCAGCGCGTCCCGCATCGTCGTCGCCGCCACGTGGGAGAGGTCGACGAGCATGCCGAGCCGGTTCATCTCCCGCACGACCTCGCGGCCGAACGCCGTCAGCCCGCCGGCCCTCGGCTCGTCGGTCGCGGAGTCCGCCCAGTCGACGTTGTCGTTGTGGGTGAGCGTCATGTAGCGCACGCCGAGCGCGTACAGGCCGCGCAGGGTGCCCAGGGAGTTGGCGATGGAGTGGCCGCCCTCGGCGCCCATGAGGGAGGCGATACGGCCCTCCGCACGGGCCGCCTCGACGTCCTCGGCGGTGAGCGCGGCGCGCAGGTCGCCGGGGTGGCGGTCGATGAGCCGCCGTACGCAGTCGATCTGCTCCAGTGTCGCCGGGACCGCGTCGGGCTGGTCCGCGCGCACGTACACCGACCAGTACTGGGCGCCGACCCCGCCCTCCCGCAGGCGGGGGATGTCGGTGTGCAGGTGGGCGCGCTGGTCCACGGCGACGTCCCGGGCGTCGAGGTCGTAGCGGACCTGCTCGCGCAGCGCCCAGGGCAGGTCGTTGTGCCCGTCGGCGACCGGGAACTCGCGCAGCAGCTCGCGGGCCTCCTCCAGCCTGTCCGGCCTGGCCACGGCCGTCACTTCCCGAAGCCGAAGCCGTTGCCGGCGCCCTCGGCCTTGGCGCGCAGCCGCTTGCCCTTCTCGGTGGCCTGGTCGTTGAGGTCCTGCTGGAAGTCGCGCATGCGGGCCAGGAGGTCCTCGTCGTGGGCGGCCAGGATGCGGGCGGCGAGCAGGCCGGCGTTGCGGGCGCCGGCGACGGAGACCGTGGCGACCGGCACCCCGGCCGGCATCTGCACGATCGACAGCAGGGAGTCCATGCCGTCGAGGTACTTCAGCGGCACGGGCACGCCGATGACCGGCAGCGGGGTGACGGAGGCGAGCATGCCGGGGAGGTGGGCGGCGCCGCCGGCGCCCGCGATGATCACCTTCAGTCCCCGGTCGGCCGCCTGCTCGCCGTACGCCACCATCTCGCGCGGCATGCGGTGCGCGGAGACGACGTCGACCTCGTAGTCGATCTCGAACTCGTCGAGGGCCTTGGCGGCGGCCTCCATGACGGGCCAGTCGCTGTCCGATCCCATGACGATGCCTACGACGGGGCTCATTCGGTGATCGTGCCTCTCAGGTAGCCGGCAGCGTGACGGGCGCGCTCCAGCACGTCGTCGAGGTCGTCGCCGTAGGTGTTGACGTGGCCGACCTTGCGGCCGGGCTTCACGTCCTTGCCGTACATGTGGATCTTGAGCTGCGGGTCGCGGGCCATGCAGTGCAGGTACGCGGAGTACATGTCCGGGTAGTCGCCGCCGAGGACGTTGACCATGACCGTCCACGGGGCGCGCGGGCGCGGGTCGCCCAGCGGCAGGTCGAGGACCGCGCGGACGTGGTTGGCGAACTGGCTGGTGACCGCGCCGTCCATGGACCAGTGGCCCGAGTTGTGCGGGCGCATCGCGAGCTCGTTGACGAGGATGCGTCCGTCGCGGGTCTGGAACAGCTCCACGGCGAGGTGGCCGACGACGCCGAGTTCCTTGGCGATGGTCAGGGCCATCTCCTCGGCCTGGAGCGCGAGGGACTCGTCGAGGCCGGGCGCCGGGGCGACGACCGTGTCGCAGACGCCGTTGACCTGCTGGGACTCCACCACCGGGTAGGCGACGGCCTGGCCGTGCGGGGAGCGGACGACGTTGGCGGCGAGTTCGCGCACGTAGTCGACCTTCTCCTCGGCGAGGACCGGCACGCCGGCCCGGAAGGGGTCGGCGGCCTCCTCGGCGGAGTCGACCACCCACACGCCCTTGCCGTCGTACCCGCCGCGGACGGTCTTGAGGACGACGGGGAATCCCTCACCCTCGGCGGCGAAGGCCGCCACGTCCTGCGGATCGCTCACGAGGCGGTGGCGCGGGCACGGCACACCGATCTCGGTGAGCTTCGCGCGCATCACGCCCTTGTCCTGGGCGTGCACGAGCGCGTCGGGGCCCGGGCGGACGGGGATGCCCTCCGCCTCCAGCGCCCGTAGGTGCTCGGTGGGTACGTGTTCGTGATCGAAGGTGATCACATCGCACCCCCGCGCGAAGTCACGCAGGGTGTCCAGGTCGCGGTAGTCGCCTACGACGACATCGCTCACCACCTGGGCCGCGGAATCCTGGGGAGTGTCACTGAGGAGCTTGAACCTGATGCCCAACGGGATGCCCGCCTCGTGTGTCATCCGAGCGAGCTGACCCCCGCCGACCATGCCGACTACCGGGAATGTCACGCCCCTAGGGTATCGGCCACGCCAGACGGCCGGATTCCGCGCCTCTCCGGAGGCCTCCGCCGCCGTCCCCCGGGCACCGCGCCGCCGCTCCCCCGCCGCTCCCCCCGGCACTCCGGCGGCACTCCGGCGGCACTCCGGCGGCCCGCTCGCGGATCTCGTGAGGCGCACCACAGGAAACCTGCAAGGGGGGTGGTTAGCATGGCTGGGTTGACGAAACCGACACCCGGACGGGGGCCTGTACGGCCATGGCACAAGGTTCCTCGGATGGTTCCACGGGGGATGGGCGGCTGCGGAGGATAGCCCGCGAGCTCGTCCGGTTCGGCGCCGTCGGCGGAGCGGGCCTGCTGGTCAACCTCGCCGTGTTCAACTTCGTGCGGCACGTCACCGATCTGCCGGTGGTGCGGGCCAGTGTCATCGCGACCGTCGTCGCCATCGTCTTCAACTACGTCGGGTTCCGCTACTTCGCGTACCGCGAGCGCGACAAGGGCGGGCGGACGCGTGAGCTGACCCTGTTCCTGCTGTTCAGCGCGGCCGGACTGGTCATCGAGAACGGGCTGCTGTTCCTGGCCACGTACGGCTTCGGGTGGGACGGCCGGCTCCAGAGCAACGTGTTCAAGTTCCTCGGCATCGGTGTCGCCACGCTGTTCCGTTTCTGGTCGTACCGGACGTGGGTGTTCCGGGCGATTCCGGTGCGGGGGGCCGTGGCGGGGGCGGAGTCGGTGCTGGCGGCGGAGTCGCGGCAGCCGCAGCCGACGCAGCGGGTGAGCTGAGCGGGCGGCACCGCACCCGAACCCGTGTGACCGGCGCCTCACCTCAGCAGCGCCTGGCGTGACCGGCGCCTCGGCGCACCGTCCGCTCAGCGCACCGTCGGCTCGTCCGCGGCGGACGTCTTCTTCTCGGGAGCCGTCCGGGACAGGAACAGGCCGAAGACCGGGGGCTGGGCCTGGAGCATCTCCAGGCGGCCGCCGTCGGCCTCGGCGAGGTCGCGGGCGACGGCGAGGCCGATGCCGGTGGAGTTGCGGCCGCTGATGGCGCGCTCGAAGATACGGGCGCCGAGGTCGGCGGGGACGCCGGGGCCCTCGTCGGTGACCTCGATGACGGCCTGGTTGCCGGTGACACGGGTGCGCAGGGCGACGGTGCCGCCGCCGTGCATGAGGGAGTTCTCGATCAGGGCCGCCAGCACCTGGGCGACCGCGCCCGGGGTGCCCACCGCCTGGAGGTGGCGTTTGCCGGAGCTGACGATCGCCCGGCCCGCGCTGCGGTAGGCGGGGCGCCACTCGGCGAGCTGCTGCTGGATGACCTCGTCGAGGTCGAAGGTGACGGCGGAGCCGGTGCGGGGGTCGCGGGAGTTCGTCAGCAGGCGCTCGACCACGTCCGTGAGGCGTTCCACCTGGGTGAGCGCGATGGTCGCCTCCTCCTTCACCGTGTCCGGGTCGTCGGTGACGGTGATCTCCTCCAGCCGCATGGACAGCGCGGTCAGGGGCGTCCGCAGCTGGTGGGAGGCGTCGGCGGCGAGGCGTCGCTCGGCGGTGAGCATACGGGCGATGCGTTCGGCGGAGGCGTCGAGGACGTCCGCGACCCGGTCCAGCTCGGGGACGCCGTAGCGCTTGTGGCGGGGGCGCGGGTCGCCGGAGCCGAGGCGTTCGGCGGTCTCGGCGAGGTCGGTGAGGGGGGAGGCGAGCCGGTTGGCCTGGCGGATGGCGAGGAGCACCGCGGCGATCACCGCGAGCAGCGCCACCAGTGCGATGATCAGCAGGGTGCGGCCGACCTCGCGCGTCACGGAGGAGCGCGGCTCCTCTATGACGACCGTCTCGCCCTCCTCGCCCCGCGCCCTGCCGCGGATGACGTCGCCCTCGGGCCGGTCGCCGACCTCGATGGCCCGCTGCCCGGGGATGCGGATCACGGCGTACCGGTCCTGGGTGACCTGGTCGCGGAGCACTTCCGCGTCGACGGTCCCGGCGCCCAGCAGCCGGCTGTCCACGATGCTGGCGAGCCGCGCCGCCTCCAGCTCGACCCGCTCCTGTGCGCTGTTGCTGATCGTGCGCGTCTCGACGATGACCAGCGACACGCCGAAGACGGCGATCACGACGAGGACCACGGCGAGGGTGGACTGGATCAGACGGCGACGCACTGGGATCTCCGGACGGTGACGCTACGGGACGGTGGGGGCGACCCCGCCCAGGGGTGCGGGGAACCGTGCGACCGGCCGTTCACGGCCCGCACCCACGGTGCGGCACGGGCGTCGGCGGCCGTGTCGCGCGTCGGCGGGGGCCCCGCCGGGCACGGGCGTTCGCGCGTCGGCGGGGGCCCCGCCGGGCACGGGCGTTCGCGCGTCGGCGCGGGTCCCGCCGGGCACGGGCGGTCAGCTCTTCTCGAAGCGGAACCCGACGCCGCGCACGGTGGCGATGTAGCGGGGGTTGGCCGCGTCGTCGCCGAGCTTCTTGCGCAGCCAGGAGATGTGCATGTCCAGCGTCTTGGTCGACGACCACCACGTGGTGTCCCAGACCTCGCGCATCAGCTGGTCCCGGGTGACGACCCGGCCGGCGTCCCGGACGAGGACCCGCAGCAGGTCGAACTCCTTGGCGGTGAGCTGGAGCTCCTCCTCGCCCATCCAGGCGCGGTGCGACTCGACGTCGATCCGCACGCCGTGGGTGGCCGGCGGCTGCTGGGGCTCGGCGGAGCCGCGCCGCAGCAGGGCCCGGACGCGCGCGAGCAGTTCGGCCAGCCGGAAGGGCTTGGTGACGTAGTCGTCGGCGCCCGCGTCCAGACCGACGACGGTGTCCACCTCGTCGGCGCGCGCGGTGAGGATCAGGATCGGCACGGCGTGGCCGTCGGCGCGCAGCCGGCGGGCCACCTCCAGGCCGTCCATGCCGGGCAGGCCGAGGTCCAGCACGACCAGGTCGACACCGCCCTGCAGGCCGGCGTCGAGCGCGGACGGTCCGTCCTCCCGCACCTCGACCTCGTATCCTTCCCGGCGCAGTGCGCGGGCCAGCGGCTCCGAGATGGACGCGTCGTCCTCGGCGAGCAGTACACGGGTCATGAGGCGATGGTAGTCCGCACGGGGCGGGGCCAGAGGTGTGACGGCCGACCCTGCCTCTTACCCAGGGACATGACGGACATTCACCCCGCGCGACACAACGGATCACGGTCCGGACCTGGGGTCCGGGGATGTCATCCTGGTATGGACCTTGAAAAGTGACCCCTGGTTCCTGGATCACCTGTGATCCGCGTCTCAAGTCCTTCCATATCAGGCACTGTCCTGCCGTATGGTGAAAGGACGCCTGTAGCACCGCGGGGACCCTTGGCGCTCGACGAACTGACGCCAGGGGTCTCTTGCGTGTGCGGGCTGGTTCTCACCAGCCCTGGAAAGGAATGACCTGTGGCCGGGCCCCCTGCGCGGGGGCGTGGATCCCGGTGGTCGCCGTCCGCCGTTCCGAGACCCGGAGCGGACTCCCCGTGGGCGTGCGGGGTGGGCGGGCCGAACGCCGGTGCCGGCCGCCCCCCACCGGGCGCGTAACGCTCCACTCATGCGTCCCGACCAGCAAGGAACGACCATGGCGTCCAGCCTGACGAAGGACTCGGTCCGTCCGGGCACCCCCGGCTCCGGGAAGACCTTCTTCGGCCACCCCCGCGGACTGGCCACTCTCTTCATGACCGAGATGTGGGAGCGTTTCTCCTACTACGGCATGAGGGCTCTGCTCCCGCTGTACCTCGTCGCCCCGGGCGGGCTGCACCTGAACGCGGCCACCGCGACCGCGATCTACTCGGTGTACGTCTCCCTGGTGTACCTGCTCGCCATGCCGGGCGGCTGGTTCGGCGACCGGGTCTGGGGACCGCGCAAAACCGTCGCCGTCGCCGGCGCGGTCATCATGCTCGGCCACCTCACGCTGGCGCTGCCCTCGTCGGGCACGTTCTACGCGGGCCTCGGTCTGGTCGCCATCGGCTCGGGTCTGCTGAAGGCCAACATCTCCACGATGGTCGGCCACTTGTACGACGGCCCGAACGACCCGCGCCGCGACGGCGGCTTCACCGTCTTCTACATGGGCATCAACCTGGGTGCCTTCGCCGCGCCGCTGATCATCGGCACCATCGGTGAGAACGTCAACTGGCACCTGGGCTTCGCGCTCGCCGCGCTCGGCATGGCCCTGGGCCTGGTGCAGTTCCTGATCGGCAGCCGCCACCTGGACGCGCGCTCCAGCGTCGTCCCGAAGCCGCTGTCCGCCGACGAGAAGGCCGCGACGCTGCGCAAGTCCGCGATCTGGGCCGCCGTCGCCGTCGTCTTCTACGCGATCGTCGGGTTCTCCGGCCACTACACCCTGAACTGGGTCCTGGTCCCGCTGACCCTGCTCGGTGTGATCATCCCGGTGATGGTGCTGGTCAACATCAAGCGGGACAAGGATCTCGACCGCGCCGAGCAGTCGAAGATGTCCGCGTACATCTGGTTCTTCGTCGCCGCGGCCGTCTTCTGGATGATCTACGACCAGGGCGGCTCGACCCTGTCGCTCTTCGCCGACTCCTCGGCCGAGAACAGCGTGCTGGGCTGGGACTTCCCGGTCTCCTGGTACCAGTCGGTCAACCCGGTCCTGATCATGGCGCTGGCCCCGGTCTTCGCCTGGATCTGGCTGGCGCTCAACCGGCGCGGCAAGGAGCCCAGCACGATCGTGAAGTTCGCCTCGGGCCTGGTGCTGATCGGCGCGTCCTTCTTCCTCTTCATGGCCCCGCTGTCCATCGCGGAGGGCGGCCACAAGGCGGCGGCGCTGTGGCTGGTGGCGATCTACTTCGTGCAGACCGTCGGCGAGCTGACGCTCTCTCCGGTCGGCCTGTCGGTCACCACGAAGATGGCGCCCGCCAAGTACGCCTCGCAGATGATGGGTGTGTGGTTCCTGGCCGTCACCGCCGGTGACGCCACGACCGGTCTGCTCTCCATCGCCGGCGTCGACCTGAACAAGACGGGCATCGTCGCCTTGCAGGCCACGCTCGCGGTGGTCGCCGGTGTCGCGGTGTGGATGTACCGCAACAAGGTCAAGGAGCTCATGGGCGACGTCCGCTGACGTCCGGCCACGACCTCACGGAGGGCCGTCGCACCGACAGGGTGCGGCGGCCCTCCGGGCTTTCCGACGCCTGCCCGGTGGGTACCGCCCGCCGCCCGGACACTGAGGGTGCGTCACGGCGCGGCGGGCGGGGCAGGCAGGCGGGCGGGCGGGCGGGCGGGCGGAGAAGGATGAGGGGGACGCTCCGGAGGGGTGCGGCTCGGCGCCGTACGGGCGGCTCGGCGCCGTACGGGCGGCTCGGCGCCGTACGGGCGGCTCGGCGCCGTACGGGCGGCTCGGCGCCGTACGGGCGGCTCTGCCGTACGGGCGGCTCTGCCGTACGGGCTCGGATCGGGCGGCCCGGTCGGGCGGCTCCGGCAGGGTGGCTCGGGGAGGGTGACCCGGCCGGGCGGTCCGGGCAGCGTGGCACGGTCGTGCGGCTCCGGCAGGACGGCCCGGTCGTGCGGCCCGGTCTTGCGGCCCGGCAGGGCGGCTCGGGCCGCGTGGCTCGGTAGTGCGGCCCGGTTGGGCGGCTCGGGCCGCGTGGCTCGGTCTTGCGGCCCGGTTGTGCGGCTCGGGCCGCGTGGCTCGGTAGTGCGGCCCGGCAGGGCGGCTCGGGCCGCGTGGCTCGGTAGTGCGGCCCGGTCAGGCGGCTCGGGCCGCGTGGCTCGGTCGGTGCCGCTACGCCGGAGCGCCGAGTTCGGCCCAGACCGTCTTGCCCGAGACGCCCGGCGTCCGGACGACCCCCCAGTCCAGGGAGAGCCGCTGGACGATGAACATGCCGTGGCCGCCGGGGCGTCCGGCGCGGTGCGGGGTGCGGGGGGTCGGCTGGCCGGTGCCGCGGTCGGAGACCTCCACCCGGATGACCTTGTTGTCACAGCCCAGGAAGAGCTGATCGGGGCCCTCGGCGTGCAGGCAGGCGTTGGTGACCAGTTCGGAGACGACGAGCAGCACGTCCTCGGCCGCGGCCCGCCGGTCGGCGGTCGCGGCGGGCAGCCAGCCCCACGCGTACAGCGCCTGGCGGGCGAAGTCGCGGGCGAGCGGGACCACGCCGCTCTCGCCGTCCAAGCTCAGCCTGCGGACCTGACGACCCTCCGACGCCCCGGAAGCGCCGCTGGGCTCCGGGCCGCGGTCGCCCGGCGAACAGGGCCGGGTGGTGCTCATCAGCGCTTCACCTCACCGATTCACCAGTTCACGATGGACACGATTCGAGATTCCCGGAGTGCACGAGCCCCCACGGGCACCGGATCCAGTACACACGGTCGACGGCCGTCGCACGGTCGGTCCGCTCATCCCGCCCCTCCTCGAGCTTGCGGAGCTCCTCGCGCTCCTCGTGCCGTACGTGGCGTACGGGCCGCACCACGCGCTGTGTCATCGACATGTTCAGGATGTCTCCTGCCCGACGGAACCGGCGGAACACCCCTCGTTCGCCCGCAGGTGAGCCGTCCCGTCCGCCCGGCCGTCCACGCTGCCCGCCCCTCCCGCACCCCCTGCGCGCCCGCCCCGTGCGCCCCCGTACACCCTTCGACGCGGGTGTGACGCGCGTAACACGCCGTCCGCGCGGGGCGTGGGGAGGCCGGGGGGCCACTCGCCGGGTCAGCCGTCGCCGTCGGCGAGGGCGGCCTCGACCGTGTCGTGCACGGTGAAGACGGCGTCCGCGCCGGTGATCTCGAAGACCCGGGCCACCACGGGCTGCATGCCCGCCAGGTGCACCGCGCCGCCGGCCGCCTCCGCCTTCAGACGGGTGCCGAGCAGCACGTTGAGCCCCGTGGAGTCGCAGAACTCCAGCCGGGAACAGTCCACGACCAGTCGGCTCAGCCCCTTGTCGAGGCAGCCCTCGAGTGGCTCTCGCAACAGGTCGGCCGTGTGGTGGTCGAGCTCACCCGCCGGTGTCACGACGGCGCTGGAGCCCTCTTCCCGCACCTCCACCAGAAGCCGGCCAGACTGTGTGCTGCCGACCGTCCCGTGGTCCATGCCGTGTCTCTCCCGAGGTCGTGACTGCTTGCTGACGCCCTCGAACACTACGCCTTCGATCCGCGCTCCAACAGCCGAACAATCACCCACAAACGGACATAACTCAACAAAACGCACTTGCGATCGATCGAGCAAAGCGGGTAGGGCTAGGAGGAACACGTACCCGACACGCCGGCTTCGGAGGCGCCGCACACCGTAGTGCACGCACTGGCTTCGGCAGCCATATGCCGAGAACGATGGAGGACATCATGTCATCCCGGCTCGACGCACCGCATACCCACAAGGCGACGTCGACACCCCCACCGGACCATCTGGATCCCATCGCACTTCTGGATCCCGTCGCACAGGACAGCGACGCCACCGCGGACCCCGCCGACGCGCTCGCCGGGCTGCCGGAGATCCCGCCGTACGACGAGGTGGGCCCCGTCGACGCGCGGGCCCTGTCCAAGACCCTCTTCGAGCGGCTGGAGTCACTGGAGGAGGGAACGTACGAGTACTCGTACGTCCGCAACACCCTCGTCGAGCTGAACCTCGCGCTGGTCAAGTTCGCGGCCTCCCGCTTCCGCTCCCGCAGCGAGCCGATGGAGGACATCATCCAGGTCGGGACGATCGGCCTGATCAAGGCGATCGACCGTTTCGAGCTGAGCCGGGGTGTGGAGTTCCCCACCTTCGCGATGCCAACCATCATCGGCGAGATCAAACGTTTCTTCCGTGACACCTCGTGGTCCGTGCGCGTCCCGCGCCGGCTCCAGGAGCTCCGCCTCGACCTGGCCAAGGCCGGCGACGAACTGGCCCAGAAGCTCGACCGCGCCCCCACCGTGGCCGAGCTGGCGGAACGTCTCGGCATCTCCAACGACGAGGTCGTCGAGGGCATGGCCGCCTCGAACGCGTACACCGCCTCCTCGCTGGACGCCCAGCCCGAGGACGACGACGCCGAGGGCGCCCTCGCCGACCGCATCGGCTACGAGGACCACGGGCTGGAGGGCATCGAGTACGTCGAGTCCCTGAAGCCGCTGATCGCCGAGCTCCCGCACCGGGACCGGAAGATCCTCTCCCTGCGTTTCGTCGCCGGCCTGACCCAGTCGGAGATCGGCGACGAACTCGGCATCTCCCAGATGCACGTCTCACGACTGCTGTCGCGGACCCTGGTGCGGCTGCGCAAGGGCCTGACGCTGGAGGAGTGAGACCCGCGCGCGTCGGGAGACCGGAGTCCAGTGCGGTCCGCGCCCGGGTGAGCAGCACGGTCTGCCCGCCCGGGCGCGGGCGTGCCCCGGCACGAGGGCCGGGTCGGTGTGCGGCTCCTCACCCGGAGCGTGCGTGTCCTCCTCCTGAGCGCGCGGGTCCTCACCCTGAGCGCGCGGGTCCTCACCCTGAGCGTGCGGGTCCTTGTCCAGGTCCAGAGACAGGCCGCTGACCCGGTCCGCTGTCGCCGCTTACGCTGAGCCGGCCCTCCGGCCCGCGGTGGGCGCACCGCCGACCGCCGCGAGGAGCACGATGCCCGCCACCCCTGCCCGTCCCGGCCGGCTCGCCGACCTGCCCGTGCTGCTGGTCGCCGTGGTGTGGGGGTCCAGTTATCTCGCCGCCAAGGGGATCACCACGGCGGACACGGTCCTCGCGGTGCTGGTGCTGCGGTTCGCCGTCGCGCTGCCGGTGCTGGCCGTCGTGGGGTGGCGGCGGCTGCGCGCGCTGAGCGGGGCGCAGGTGCGCGGGGCGGGGCTGCTCGGGCTGGTCCTCGCCGGGATCTTCCTGCTGGAGACGTACGGGGTGGTGCACACCTCGGCGACGAACGCCGGGCTGATCATCAGCCTGACGATGGTGTTCACGCCGCTCGCGGAGAGCCGGGTGCGCGGGGTGCGGCTGCCGGGGTCGTTCCTGGGGGCGGCCGGTGTGTCGGTGCTCGGCGTGGCGCTGCTGACGCAGGGTGCCGGGTTCACCGCACCGTCGGGGGGTGATCTGCTGATGCTGGGGGCCGCGGTCGCGCGGACGGTGCACGTGCTGGCCATGGCGCGGATGGAGTCGGTGCGGGGTGCGGACGCGCTGTCGCTGACGACCCTTCAGCTGGGCGGCGCGGTGGCCGTGTTCGCGGTGCTGGTGGCGGTGCCGGGGACGGGCGCCTCGCCGTGGGCGGCCGCGAGGGCGTTCGACGCCGGGGACTGGCTGGGGCTGGTCTACCTGGCGGTGTTCTGCACGTTGTTCGCGTTCTTCGTGCAGATGTGGGCGGTCCGCCGCACCTCCCCGTCGCGGGTCAGCCTGCTGCTGGGCACGGAACCGGTGTGGGCGGCGGCCGCGGGCATCGCCCTGGCGGGGGACCGGCCCGGTCCGCTCGGGTTCCTGGGCGCGGTGCTGGTGCTGGTGGGGACCGGGTGGGGGCGGGCGGTGGCGGACCGGGGGCGCGCGGTGCCGGAGGCGGGCGCTCAGACCACGCGTACGCCGCGCCGCCACACCTGCGACACCAGCGGCACGCCCGGCCGGTAGGCCAGGTGGACGTGGCTCGGGGCGTCCAGGAGGGTCAGGTCGGCGTAGGCGCCCGGGGCGATGCGGCCGATGTCCGTGCGGCGCAGGGCGGCCGCTCCGCCGGCCGTGGCGGACCAGACGGCCTCGTCGGGAGTCATGCGCATGTCCCGCACGGCGAGCGCGATGCAGAACGGCACGGAGGACGTGAAGGACGAGCCCGGGTTGCAGTCGGTGGACAGGGCCACGGTGACGCCCGCGTCGAGGAGGCGGCGGGCGTCGGGCCACTCGGCGCGGGTGGAGAACTCCGCGCCGGGCAGCAGGGTGGCGACGGTGTTCCCGCCGGCGAGGGCGTCGACGTCGGCGTCGGTGAGGTGGGTGCAGTGGTCGGCGCTGGCGGCGTCCAGTTCGACCGCGAGTCGCACGCCGGGGCCGTAGGAGAGCTGGTTGGCGTGGACGCGGGGGTGCAGGCCCTTGGCCCGGCCCGCGGTGAGGATCGCGCGGGCCTGGTCGCCGTCGAAGGCGCCCTCCTCGCAGAAGACGTCGATCCAGCGGGCGTGCGGGGCGCAGGCGTCGAGCATCTCGCCGGTGACGAGGGCGACGTAGGCGGCGGGGTCGCCGGCGTGGTCCGGCGGGACGATGTGGGCGCCGAGGTAGGTGACCTCGTCGGTGTGGCGGGCGGCGATGCGCAGGGCGCGGGCCTCGTCGGCGACCGTCAGGCCGTAGCCGGACTTGGTCTCGAAGGTGGTGGTGCCCTGGTGCAGCGCCTCGCGGAGGTAACGGGTGAGGTTGGCCTCGAGTTCCTCGTCGCTCGCCGCCCGGGTGGCCGCGACGGTGGTGCGGATGCCGCCCGCGCCGTACGGCCGCCCCGACATCCGGGCGTTGAACTCCTGTGTCCGGTCGCCCGCGAAGACGAGGTGGGAGTGGGAGTCGACGAAGCCGGGGACGACCGCCCGGCCTCCCGCGTCGACCCGATTGTCAGTGGCGGGTGCTTTGCTGTGGTCACCGGTCCACACGACGCGGTCGCCTTCGATGACGACGGCCGCGTCCTGGATCAGTCCGAGGGGGGATCCGTCACCTAGGGAGGGGTCGTTGGTGACCAGGGCGGCGATGTTGGTGATGAGCGTGCTCGCGGTGCTCGCGGAGTGGGCGGGGCTGACGGTCGTCGCGTTGCTCATGGCGTCCTTGCTGGCCTGGTCGGCGGTGGGGTCGGGTTCGGGGGCGGGGGCGGGCCGTGCGGGTGGGGGGCCCGCGGTCATCCGCGCAGGGCTGCGACGGCGTCCGCGAGGGCCTTCGGCACATCCGGCACGAGGGAGTGGACCCCGTCCCGGACCACGTGCCGGCCTCCCACGACCGTGTGCGACACGTCCGCTGCCGACGCGGCGAATACGGCCGTCTCGGCCCCGAGCCGCGGAAGCGGCCCTGCCGTCCTGACCGAGTCGAGCGCGATCGTCGTGAGGTCGGCGCGCGCGCCGGGCTCGATGGTGCCCGTGTCGTCCCAGCCGAGGGCCGCGTGACCGTCGGCCGAGGCCGCCCGCAGGAGGGCCGCCGCCGTCCAGTGGCCTCGCGTGCGGCTGCGCAGGCGCTCGTTGAGCTCCATGGCGCGCGCCTCCTCGAACAGGTCGATGACGGCGTGGCTGTCGGAGCCGAGGGAGAGCGGGGAGCCTTCCCTTTGCAGGGCGACGGCCGGTCCGATGCCGTCGGCGAGGTCCCGTTCGGTGGTCGGGCACATGCAGGTGCCGGTGCCGGTGCCGCCGATGAGGGCGATGTCCCCAACGGTGAGGTGGGTGTTGTGGACGCCGGTGGTGCGCGGTCCGAGGACGCCGTGCTCGGCGAGGAGCTGGGCCGGTGTGCACCCGTGGGCCTCGCGGCAGGCGTCGTTCTCGGCGGTCTGCTCGGACAGGTGCACGTGCAGCGGCGCCCCGCGCTCCTCGGCCCACCGCGCCACGGTGGCCAACTGCCCGGCGGGCACGGCCCGTACGGAGTGGACGGCCGCTCCGATCCGCGCGTGATCCCGTTCCTTGAGAAGTGAACAGCGTTCGGCCCAGGCGTCCGCGCTGCCGTCGGAGAAGCGGACCTGGTGGGTGTCGGGCGGCTGTCCGAAGCCGGAGGACAGATAGGCGGTGTCGAGGAGGGTGATGCGGATGCCGGCTTCGGCGGCGGCCTCGACCAGGGCCTCGCCCATCGCGTTCGGGTCGGCGTAGGGGGTGCCGCCGGGGGCGTGGTGCACGTAGTGGAACTCGCCGACCGCCGTGATGCCGGCCAGTGCCATCTCGGCGTACACCGCGCGGGCGAGCGCGTGATAGGTCTCCGGGGTCAGCCGGTCGGCGACGGCGTACATGACCTCGCGCCAGGTCCAGAAGGTGCCGGAGCCGACCTGGACGGTGGAGCGCAGGGCGCGGTGGAAGGCGTGGCTGTGGGCGTTGGCCAGGCCGGGGAGGGTGAGGCCGCGCAGCACCTGCGCGCCGGGCGGCGGGGCGGGCGTGCCGGTGCGGACGGCGGTGAACCGGCCGGCCGCCGCCTCCACCACGACGCCCGGCTCGACGCGGGTGCCGAGCCAGGCGTGCTCCAGCCAGTACGTCCGTGTCGACTGCGTGGGGGTCACGTGCAGGCCAGTCCTTCCAGTACGTCGGCGAGCGCGCGCACCCCGGCCAGGCAGTCGTCCTCGGCCGCGAACTCGGCCGGGGAGTGCGAGACGCCCGTGGGGTTGCGCACGAACAGCATGGCGGTCGGGACGCTCCCGGAGAGGATCCCGGCGTCGTGTCCGGCGCCGGTGCCCAGGACCGGGACCTTCAGGCCGGTGTCGTGGCCCAGGATGCGGGCGAGTTCGTCGCGCAGGGCGTGGTCGAACTCGACGACGGGGGTGAAGGACTCGCGGACGACGTCGAGGTCGACGCCGTGGGCGTCGGCGTACTCGCGGGCGGCCTTCTCGATGCCGCCGACGACGGTGTCGAGGCTCTCCTGGTCGGCGGCGCGGGAGTCGAGCCAGCCGCGCACCAGGGAGGGGACGGCGTTGACGCCGTTCGGCTCGACGGAGATCTTCCCGAAGGTGGCGACGGCGTCGGCGAGGCGCGCCTCGCGCCGGGCGGCGAGCACGGTCTGCGCGTACGGCAGCATGGGGTCCCGCCGGTCCGCGAGCCGGGTGGTGCCGGCGTGGTTGGCCTCGCCCCGGAAGTCGAACCGCCAGCGCCCGTGCGGCCAGATGGCGCTGGCGACGCCCACCCGGTCGCCGCTGAGGTCGAGGGCCCGCCCCTGTTCGACGTGCAGTTCGACGAAGGCGCCGATGCGGGCCAGCCGCTCCGGGTCGGGTCCGATGGCGTCGGGGTCGTAGCCGGCGGCCTCCATGGCCCGCGGGAGGGTGACGCCGTCGGCGTCGGTCAGCCGGTGGGCCTGTTCGACGGTGAGCCGGCCGGCGGTGAGCCGGGAGCCCACGCAGGCGAGGCCGAAGCGGGCGCCTTCCTCGTCGCCGAAGTTGACGACGGCGAGGGGCCGGGTGAACGTCGCCCCCCGGGCGCGCAGTTCGTCGAGGGCGGCGAAGGAGGACACCACTCCGAGGGGCCCGTCGAAGGCGCCTCCGTCGGGCACGGAGTCGAGGTGGGAGCCGGTGACGACGGCGTCGCCGGCGGTGGGATCCCCGAGCCAGGCCCACTGGTTGCCGTTGCGGTCGACCTCGTGGGTCAGCCCGCGGGCCTCGGCCTGCTGGGTGAACCAGGCCCGGCACTCGGCGTCGGCGCCGCTCCAGGCGAAGCGCCGGTAGCCGCGGGACCCGGGGTGCCGGCCGATGGGCAGCAGCTCACGCCACATCCGGTGGAACGACCCGCCGGCCGCCCCGGGCCGCGGGTCGTCGTTCCGCGGGCCGGCGGAGGTGCCTGCGGCCGGACCGGGCCGGGCGGCGGGTTGGTCGGGCTCGGCCGGACCGGCAGCCGACGGCGACCGCGACGGCGACGGCGACGGCGACGGCGACGGCCCGGAACGCACCGCGCGGTCGCCTCCGTGCCCGCTCTCGGGCCGGCTCACGCGTCGCCCGCCTCACGGCCCTGGCGCCTCTCACGGCCCCCACGGCCCGCACCGTCCGGACCGCCCTCGCCGCCCTCGCGCATGGGAACGCGTACGCCCCGCTCGCCGGCGACCGACTCGGCGATGTCGTAGCCGGCGTCGACGTGCCGGATGACGCCCATCCCGGGGTCGTTGGTCAGCACCCGCCGGATCTTCTCTCCGCCCAGCTCGGTGCCGTCGGCCACCGTGACCTGGCCGGCGTGCAGGGAGCGGCCCATGCCGACGCCGCCGCCGTGGTGCAGGGAGACCCACGACGCGCCCGAGGCCACGTTGACCATGGCGTTGAGCAGCGGCCAGTCGGCGATGGCGTCGGAGCCGTCGAGCATGGCCTCGGTCTCGCGGTAGGGGGAGGCGACGGAGCCGCAGTCGAGGTGGTCGCGTCCGATGGCCAGCGGGGCGGCCAGCTCCCCGCTCGCCACCATGTCGTTGAACCGCTCGCCGGCCTTGTCGCGCTCGCCGTAGCCGAGCCAGCAGATCCGGGCGGGCAGGCCCTGGAAGTGGACCCGCTCCCCCGCCAGCCTGATCCAGCGGGCCAGGGACTCGTTCTCCGGGAAGAGGTCGAGGATCGCCTTGTCGGTCTTCGCGATGTCGGCCGGGTCGCCGGACAGCGCCGCCCAGCGGAAGGGGCCCTTGCCCTCGCAGAAGAGGGGGCGGATGTAGGCGGGGACGAAGCCGGGGAAGGCGAACGCCCGGTCGTACCCGGCCAGTCGGGCCTCGCCGCGGATCGAGTTGCCGTAGTCGAAGACCTCGGCGCCGGCGTCGAGGAAGCCGACCATCGCCTCGACGTGCCGGGCCATGGACTCACGGGCGCGGGTGGTGAAGCCCGCCGGGTCCTTGGCCGCGTACCCGGCCATGTCGTCGAAGTCCACGCCGGTGGGCAGGTAGGCCAGCGGGTCGTGGGCCGAGGTCTGGTCGGTGACGATGTCGATGGGCGCCCCCGCGGCGAGGAACCGCGGGACGAGGTCGGCGGCGTTGCCGAGGACGCCGATGGAGAGCGGGCGGCGCGCGTCACGGGCCTCGACCGCCAGGCGCAGCGCGTGCTCGGGAGAGTCGGCCCGCACGTCGAGGTACCGGTGCTCGATGCGGCGCTCGATGGCGCGCGGATCGCAGTCGACGCAGATCGCCACGCCGTCGTTCATGGTCACGGCGAGCGGCTGGGCACCGCCCATGCCGCCGAGGCCGGCGGTGAGGGTGATGGTGCCGGCGAGGGTGCCGCCGAACTTCTTGGCGGCGACGGCGGCGAACGTCTCGTAGGTGCCCTGGAGGATGCCCTGGGTGCCGATGTAGATCCAGGAACCGGCCGTCATCTGGCCGTACATGGTCAGTCCCAGCTGTTCCAGCCGGCGGAACTCCTCCCAGGTGGCCCAGTCGCCGACGAGGTTGGAGTTGGCGATCAGGACGCGGGGGGCCCACTCGTGGGTCTGGAGGACGCCGACGGGACGGCCTGACTGGACGAGCATGGTCTCGTCCTGCTTCAGGGTGCGCAGGGTGCGGACCATGGCGTCGAAGGAGCGCCAGTCGCGCGCCGCCTTGCCGGTCCCGCCGTAGACGACGAGCTTGTCGGGGTGTTCGGCGACCTCGGGGTCGAGGTTGTTCTGGAGCATCCGCAGGGCGGCCTCCTGCTGCCACCCCAGGGCGCTCATTTCCGTGCCGCGCGGCGCTCGTACGGGGCGGGGTCCTGACATGGTCTGCCTCCTCGTGGCGGGGACGGTCCCGACGGATGTTGCTGCCGTTATTCACATCCTGGCTTCATGAATAGAGCTAGTCAATACGAGGGCGCGGCAGGAGAGGCGGCGGACGCGCCGCCACGGGGGCTCGACATTCAGGGGTTCCGGACCGGGGGTGCGCCGCGAGGGGCGCACGGCATCACCAACACCACGCCTCCCGCACCCCCACTCCCTTGCCACGCTCCCGCGCACGCTGGTGAAACAGGAGGGACGGCAGGGACAGAAAAATGAGGGCAGCCGACCCACCCTAGCCACGCGGCGCATGTTCCGCTGGAAAATGCCAATTCCCTCACCCCCTCGCGCCTACGTTGCGTAGCGTCTCCCTCACTCAGCCGAACCGCAGGCGGGAGGGGAGCCAACGGTGCCCGGAATCGACGAGTGCCTACTGGAGGCCATGCGGCTGCCCGGGGCCCGGGGAGCCGCACTGGTCGACTGGACCAGCGGACTGGCCCTGGGCACGGTCGGGGAGTTCCCGGGCGGGGACCACGAGGCCGCGGCCGCCGAGGCCGCGGAGGTGGCGCGGCTCACGGCCGAACAACGGGCGTTCACACCCGACGACCAGGACGCGGCCGGGGCCGCCGACCCCCCGGTCGAGGACCTGATCATCAGCAACCGGGACAGCTACCACGTCCTGCGGTTCGTACCGACGTCCTTCGACAGCAGCGTGTTCCTGCACGTGTGGCTGGCCCGGCCGGACGGCAATCTCGCGCTGGCCCGCATACGGCTGGGCGAGATGGCCGGACGGCTGGTGCTGGGATGACCGTCGTGGGGACGACTCCGCCTCCCCGGCTGCCGCTGCGGGACAGAGCGGCGGCCCGGGACCACGCCGGCGGCGGGGTGTCGCCGATGCTGACGCGGCTCGCCGCCGAACGGGCCACCGGTGTCCTGGAACGCGAGCGCGGCGCCCTCCACCTCGTCGAAGGCCGCGTGGCGCACGCCGAGAGCCCCTACGCCCCGGGCCTCGACGTGCTCCTGCCGGCCCACGGCACGCTCGACGCCGCCGTCTGGCGGGAGGCGGTGGAGCGGGCCGACGAGCGCAACGGCGCCGCCCGGCTGCTGCTCGACGCCGGGCGCATCGGGCAGGGCGCGCTGGAGGTGTGCCACCTGGGGGCGCTGTACGACGCGGCGTACTTCGCCCTCGCCCCCAGCAGCGCGCCGGGCCGGTTCCACTACGGCACCGGGCACTGGTTCGGGGTGCTGCGGCCGGTCACGGTCGACGCCCTGGAGCGGGAGACGCTGCGCCGCCGTGAGCTGCTGCACCGGCTGTGGCCCGACCCGCTGCCGGACACCGCGCCGCTGCTGCGCACCGAGCCCGTCGCCGCACCGGGGCTCACCGCCCGGCAACGGGCGGTGCTGGCACTGGTGGACGGGGTGCGCACCGCGTCGGACATCGCCCGGGCGCTGGGCCGGCAGGCGTTCGCCACGCTGGTGGACGCCCGTCGGCTGGCGGCCGCCGGTCTGGTGACCGCGCGGTTCCCGCCACCCGCCCCCCTGGCCCCGCCCGGCCTGGACCTGCCCCGTGTCGACGACGCCGACATCACCTTGCTGAAGAGGCTCAGGGATGCGCTGGAGGCCCTTTGAACGGCAGCGACCGCGTGCCGAGAGGAGGGCGCTGATGGCGGCCGAGCCGGAGATACGCGCCGAGCTGCGGCGGCTGCGGGCCCGGGTGCCCCAGCTGACCGGAGCGCTCGCGGCGGGCGTGGACGGCCTCGTCCTCGCCCACGACACCACCGGCGTGGAGCCGGAGGGCATGGCCGCGCTCACCTCCACCGCCCTCGCCGTCGCCGCG
The DNA here is from genome assembly GCF_055563235.1 of Streptomyces sp. NPDC003248. Classification (NCBI taxonomy): domain Bacteria; kingdom Bacillati; phylum Actinomycetota; class Actinomycetes; order Kitasatosporales; family Streptomycetaceae; genus Streptomyces; species Streptomyces sp. NPDC003248. The sequence goes on from NZ_JBVHDT010000006.1 coordinate 64,202, forward strand.
CGCATGACGGACGCGACCGGCCGGGGCGCCTTCCGCGAACTGCTGGTCCGCGGGGTGCACGGCTACGTCGCGACGTACGCGGCCGGGGAGGGCGCCGTGCTGACGGTGCTCGCCCAGGACCGCGTCAACGTCGGCCGGCTGCACCTGGAGGGGCGCCGGTCGGGGGCCCGCATCGGGGAGCTCGTCGACGCCGCGGCGCCACCCCCGGCCGCCCCGGCCGCCCCGGCCAAACCCGCCCCCCGCACACGCAGAACCACCGGCACCACGGACACCGGCGACACCACCGACACGGCCGCCGCGCGTCCGAGGGGCGCGCGCACGGCACGCACCACCACCGCCAACCCCCGTACCACCGAAAGTTGAGAGGAACCAGTCATGGCCAACACCGAAACCGCACTCAAGGAAGCGCTCGCCTCCATCGAGGGCGCCACCGGCGTCGCGCTCGTCGACTACACCAGCGGCATGGCGCTGGGCACGATGGGCGGCGGCAAGAGCTTCGACCTCAACGTCGCCGCGGCGGGCAACACCGACGTGGTGCGCGCCAAGATGCGCACCATGGAACACCTCGGGCTCAAGGCGCAGATCGAGGACATCCTGATCACGCTCTCCGACCAGTACCACCTGATCCGCCTGATCAGCGGCCGCGGCGGCAACGGGCTCTTCCTCTACCTGGTGCTGGACGCCAAGCGGGCCAATCTGGCGATGGCCCGCCACCAGCTGAAGAAGATCGAGGAGGACCTGGAGGTCTGAGCCGCCGGGGCCCGTCCCCCAGGTCCGAAGAGCCCGTCCGCCCGAGGGGGCCTACACGAGTGCCGCGGTGCGGCGGCGCGCCCCGCCCGGGGCCGCGTCGCCCGCCGCGATACCCGTACTGCGGTAGGCCTTGACCTGCTTGCCGACCGGACGTCCGCCGTTCGCGGCGAGCCAGTCGACCCGCACCCACAGCAGCGCGTCCTCGGCCCGCTCCAGCCGGCCCAGCCAGGCCGCCTTCAGCCGCAGCCCCGTGCCGCACCCGGCGAGCAGCATGCCGGCCGCGGCCGGCACCGCGAACGCGCTGCCCAGCGCGGCGGCGAAGGCCAGCAGCAGCCACCAGCGGTGACCGCGCCGCCAGACCCGCACGGTCACCCCACGGTCCTGCAACACGTCGTGCCGGCCCGCGCGGGCGGCCCCCCGGGCGAGGGCGGCGTACCGCTTGCGGCGCGGCAGTGCCACGGCCACCACCGCGACGACGAACAGCGCGGCGCCCGCCATCACCCCGATCCTCCGGCCCGTCACGCCCGGAACCAGCAGGCCGATGCCCGCCGCGAACACGCCGAGCCACCACATCGGCGCGGCTCCGGCCCGCACGACGACGGCCACCCGAGCCAGTCCCTGACCTCCACGTGCCACGTTCCGCCTCCTCGTCGCCCGACGACACACCTGAAATCTCTGGTCGAGGAGAGTAGCGAGCGAACGTGAGACCAGTCTGAGAACACGTCATCTTCCGTGAGAACGCGCGTGCCCGCTGTCGTCACAACGCACGTGCCCGATTCCGCGAGAACGCGCGTGCCCGCTGTCGCGAGAACGCGCGTTTCCCTGCGGCCGCCACGGCCTGCGGCGGCCGTCACTCCACGAACAGCCCCCGTGCCGCCGCCCTGCTGTCGAACTCCTCCAGCCGTGCCTGGGCGTCCGGCAGGTCGTCGCACATCGCCTCCAGCAGCACGCGCCCGAGCAGCATCGGCGCGCACGCCGTGTCGAAGGCGAGCCCGGTGCCGACGGCGGCGGGCAGCAGCAGGTCGGAGACCTTGGCGACCGGCGCGAACGCCGAGTCGGCGACCGTCACCACGGTCAGCCCGGCCTCCTTGGCGTAGGAGAGGGCGTCGAGGACCTCGCGGGGGTGACGGGGCAGCGCGAAGCAGAGCAGGGCGGAGGCTCCGGCGCGTACGGCGGCGTCGACCCGGTCGTGCACCATCGACCCGCCCTCGTGCAGCAGCCGCACGTCGGGGTGGACCTTGGCGGCGAAGTACGCGAAGCCGTACGCCTGGGAGGCGGCGGCCCGCAGGCCGAGCACGGGGAGCGGCCGCGAGGCCGCCAGCAGCTGTCCCGCCCGCCGCACGGGACGGGGGTCGGCGAGGAGCTCCGCCAGGTGCCGGAGGTTCTCGATCTCGGCCTCGACGGCCTGCTGGTACGCGTTGTACGACCCCGCGTCCGCCGTCTGCTCGGCGGGCGCGACCTCCCGCAGGTGCTTGCGCAGGGCCGGGTAGCCGTCGAAGCCGAGCGCGACGGCGAACCGGGTGACGGAGGGCTGGCTGACCCCGGCCAGCTCGGCCAGTTCGACGCTGGAGAGGAACGGCACGTCGGCGGCGCGGCGCACCATGCTGTGGGCGATGCGCCGCTGGGTCGGCGTGAGCCGGTGCCCCTCGAAGAGCGCTTGCAGCCGTGCGGCCGGGCTGTCGGTCCCGCCGGTCGCCGCGTCCTCGTCCACGTCCACGTCCACGCCTCGCTCCCCCTCCGCCCCGCGCCCGTCCGGCCGCGCCTATTCAGTCAGCAAGAACTGTGCATGACGCTATACAACGAGGCAAGCCGTCCCCTGGCGTCCCGCCCCGGCCTCCCGACCGGGCCGAACACGGGGGCTATCCCCAGTGCCTCTCCCGCGCTCCGTCCCTAGCGTGGACGGTACGACGGGACGGGAGACCACCATGGACGCGCGGGACGCCGAGCTGAAGAAGGAACTCAACGCCACCTTGCAGGCCCGCAGGGAGCTGGGCGAGGAGTACGAGTCCGCGCTGGTGGACTCCTTCCTGGAGAAGGTCGGCCAGCGTATCGACGGCGCGGTCGAGCGCCGGGTGCGCCGGCAGTTCGCGGAGCAGCAGATGGTCGCGGCGCGCGACGGCCGCTCGCCCGGGGCGACGGACTCCTGGGGCGAGCGCTTCGGCTTCGGCATCGTCTCGCTGGTGCTGGCCGTCCCGCTGTCCGCGATAGGCGTGGGCGCGGCGGACCTGCCGGGGCTGCTGGTCTCCTGGGCCGGCATCGTCGGCGTCAACGTGGTCCAGGCCGCCCGCACCCAGCCCGGCCTGTTCGGCGGGCTGCGCCGCCGGCCCTCCGGGGACGGTGACTGGAAGGCCTGAGGCACGGGCCGGGGAGCGCCGGGACGGGCGCGCGACAGGCGGGTGGGAAAAGGCTGTGCGCGGGGACCGCCGCACCCCCGTCACCGGGGGGCGGGACGACGGCGGTCCCCGCGAGGGACGCGGGCCGGGCGGAGCCGGGCTTGCGCGTCCTGGCGTCTGTGGAGGTCCGGGAGCCGCTCCGGAGGTCCGTGACGCCGTTTCGGTGCCGGCCGGGGCGGGGAGCCGCTCCCGCCCTGCCGACACCCACTAATGTGCCGGACCCGTGTTAAGCGTGTGCTGCGCGGACGTGACGCGTGCGTACCACTTCCGCGAAGTCCACCTCTTCGGTAGGCAAGCGTAAGTTCACCGCCGACGGGCCCGGTTCACCGCAGGTTTGCCCGGAGTCGGCCCCCGCGACCCGTGGAAGCTACTTCCCGCCCTTGGCGAGGAACGCCAGCAGGTCCTGGCGGCTGACCACCCCGCTGGGCTTGCCCTCGACGAGGACGATCGCCGCGTCCGCCGCGCCCAGGACGGACATCAGGTCGCCGACCGGTTCGCCGGAGCCGACCTGCGGCAGCGGGGCGGACATGTGCTTCTCCAGCGGGTCCTCCAGCGAGGCCTTCTTGCTGAAGAGGGCGTCGAGCAGCTCGCGTTCGACGACCGAGCCGACGACCTCGGCGGCCATCACGTCCGGGTGGCCGGCGCCCGGCTTGACCACCGGCATCTGAGAGACGCCGTACTCGCGCAGGACCTCGATGGCCTGGCCGACGGTTTCCTCGGGGTGCATGTGGACGAGGGACGGCATGGCGCCGGCGGCCTTGTCGCTGAGGACGTCGGCGACGCGGGCGCTGGGGCCCTCGTCCTCCAGGAAGCCGTAGTCGGCCATCCACTCGTCGTTGAAGATCTTGCTGAGGTAGCCGCGGCCGCTGTCGGGCAGCAGCACGACCACGACGTCGTCCGGGCCGAGCCGCTCGGCGACCCGCAGCGCGGCGACGACGGCCATCCCGCAGGAGCCGCCGACCAGCAGTCCCTCCTCCTTGGCCAGGCGCCGGGTCATCTGGAAGGAGTCCTTGTCGGACACGGCCACGATCTCGTCGGCGACGGTCCGGTCGTAGGCCGTGGGCCAGAAGTCCTCACCGACGCCCTCGACGAGGTACGGCCGCCCCGATCCGCCGGAGTAGACGGACCCCTCGGGGTCGGCGCCGACGACCCGCACCCGGCCGTCGCTGGCCTCCTTCAGGTAGCGGCCGGTGCCGGAGATGGTGCCGCCGGTGCCCACGCCCGCCACGAAGTGGGTGATCCGGCCCTCCGTCTGCTCCCACAGCTCGGGGCCGGTGGAGTGGTAGTGGGAGAGCGGGTTGTGGGGGTTGGAGTACTGGTCGGGCTTCCACGCGCCCGGCGTCTCGCGCACCAGCCGGTCGGAGACGTTGTAGTAGGAGTCCGGGTGCTCCGGGTCCACGGCGGTCGGGCAGACGACGACCTCGGCGCCGTACGCCCGCAGCACGTTGATCTTGTCGGTGCTCACCTTGTCGGGGCACACGAAGATGCACTTGTACCCCTTCTGCTGCGCCACGATGGCGAGCCCGACGCCGGTGTTGCCGCTGGTCGGCTCGACGATGGTGCCGCCGGGCCGGAGCTCCCCGCTCCGCTCCGCCGCCTCGATCATGCGCAGGGCGATGCGGTCCTTCACGGAGCCGCCCGGGTTGAAGTACTCGACCTTGGCCAGAACGGTCGCCTGGATGCCCTTGGTCACGCTGTTGAGCTTCACCAACGGGGTGTTGCCGACGAGGCTGATCATCGAGTCGTGGAATCGCACCGTTGTCTCCGGTCGCTTGCAAAAAACAGTGGTCTGGGTGGTGCCGCCAGCGTACGGCGCGCACCCGCGGACAGGACGCATGTTCACTCGCCGTGAAGATTGGACGACGGTCAGTACGGGGCAAGGAGTGGGTGTACGGACTCGAGGAGGTGGCGTCGAGGCATGACGAGCATGTCCAGGGCACGAGTGGCCCGACGCATCGCGGCCGGCGCGGCCTACGGCGGCGGCGGGATCGGACTGGCCGGCGCGGCGGTGGCCGGACTGCTGCTGGCGGAGGCGCAGCTGGCCCGGCGGCACGTCAACGGCAACGGCTCCCCTCCCCGCGTCCCGCAGGCGGACGGCCTGTACGGCCGGAATTTCACCGCCCCGGGCGTGGAGGCCCTGCGGCTGACCCTGCTCGGCGACTCCACGGCGGCGGGGCAGGGCGTCCACCGGTCGGGGCAGACCCCGGGGGCCCTGCTGGCCTCCGGTCTGGCGGCGGTGGCGGAGCGCCCGGTGAAGCTGCGGAACGTGGCCCTGCCGGGCGCCCAGTCCGACGACCTCGACCGGCAGGTCGCGCTGGTCCTCGGCAACACCGGCCGGGTGCCCGACGTCTGCGTGATCATGATCGGCGCGAACGACGTCACCCGCCGCATGCCCCCGACCCGTTCGGTGCGCCACCTCGCGGCGGCCGTCCGGCGGCTGCGCACGGCCGGCGCGGAGGTCGTCGTCGGCACCTGCCCCGACCTGGGCACGATCGAGCCGGTCGGCCAGCCCCTGCGCTGGCTGGCCAGACGCGCCTCCCGCCAGCTGGCGGCCGCCCAGACGATCGGCGTCGTCGAGCAGGGCGGCCGCACGGTGTCGCTGGGCGATCTGCTGGGGCCGGAGTTCGAGGCGAACCCGCGCGAGCTGTTCGGGCCCGACCACTACCACCCCTCGGCGGAGGGGTACGCCACGGCGGCGATGGCGGTGCTGCCGACCGTGTGCGCGGCGCTGGGCCTGTGGCCGGCCGAGGAGGAGCGCCCGGACGCCTCCCGCCGCGAGGGTTTCCTGCCCGTGGCGCGGGCGGCGGCGGAGGCCGCGTCCGAGGCCGGTACGGAGGTCACGGCGGCGATGCCGACGGGGCCGCGGGGCCCGTGGGCGCTGCTGAAGAGGCGCAGGCGGCGCCGGGTGGCCGAGCCGGAGACGGCCACGGCGTCGCCCGGCAGCCGGCCGGGGAGCTGAGCCGGGGAGCTGAGGGGACGCGCGCCGGGCGGGTCCCCGCCGGGTACCCTCCGAGCAACCCAAGCAAGCGCTTAGAAAGTGCGGCCAGGGTCACACCGCCGCGCCCGTGACCCTGACCATACGTACAGGTAACTTCCCAGACAGCCGTTGCCGGAAGTTCTCCGCACCCTCGACGTCCCTGGAGCCGTGATGCCCGAAGCCGTCATCGTCTCGACCGCCCGCTCCCCCATCGGCCGCGCCGGCAAGGGCTCCCTCAAGGACCTGCGCCCGGACGACCTGACCGCCACGATCATCCAGGCCGCCCTCGCCAAGGTGCCCGAGCTGGACCCGAGGGACATCGACGACCTGATGCTGGGCTGCGGCCTCCCCGGCGGCGAGCAGGGCCACAACCTCGGCAGGATCGTCGCCGTGCAGATGGGCATGGACCACCTGCCCGGCTGTACCGTCACCCGCTACTGCTCCTCGTCCCTCCAGACCAGCCGCATGGCCCTGCACGCGATCAAGGCCGGCGAGGGCGACGTCTTCATCTCGGCCGGCGTGGAGACGGTCTCCCGGTTCGGCAAGGGCAGCTCCGACGGCCTCCCGGACACGCACAACCCCCTCTTCGCCGAGGCCGAGGCCCGCACGGCCGCCGTCGCCCAGCAGGAGGGCACCACCTGGCACGACCCGCGCGAGGACGGCCTCGTCCCGGACGCGTACATCGCGATGGGCCAGACCGCCGAGAACCTCGCCCGCCTCAAGGGCGTCACCCGCCAGGACATGGACGAGTTCGGCGTCCGCTCCCAGAACCTCGCCGAGGAAGCCCTCAAGAACGGCTTCTGGGAACGCGAGATCACCCCGGTCACGACGCCCGACGGCACGGTCGTCAGCAAGGACGACGGCCCGCGCGCCGGCGTCACCCTGGAGGGCGTGGCGGGCCTCAAGCCGGTCTTCCGGCCCGACGGCATGGTCACCGCGGGCAACTGCTGCCCGCTCAACGACGGCGCCGCCGCGCTCGTCATCATGAGCGACACCAAGGCCCGTGAGCTCGGCCTGACCCCGCTGGCCCGCATCGTGTCGACCGGCGTCTCCGGCCTCTCCCCCGAGATCATGGGCCTCGGCCCGGTCGAGGCGAGCAAGCAGGCCCTGCGGCGCGCCGGCCTCACGGTCGACGACATCGACCTGGTCGAGATCAACGAGGCGTTCGCCGCACAGGTGATCCCCTCCTACCGCGACCTCGGCATCGACATCGACAAGCTGAACGTCAACGGCGGCGCCATCGCCGTCGGCCACCCCTTCGGCATGACCGGCGCCCGGATCACCGGCACGCTCATCAACTCCCTCCAGTTCCACGACAAGCAGTTCGGCCTGGAGACGATGTGCGTCGGCGGCGGCCAGGGCATGGCGATGGTGATCGAGCGCCTCAGCTGATCCGCCCGGCGGCCGGGCCGTTGACCCGTGGGTAGCCGCCGGGGCACGCCCCGTGAGCCGTTGGCCCGGAGTCCGGGATTCACCCGGACTCCGGGCCGTTTCGTGATCCAATCTCCCCCAGGATGTGACCTATCTCCCTCGCGGTGGGGATTCGCCCAGGTCAGAGCTGATCCGCCGACAAACCTCGACCCGAAAATTCTGTCCGTTTCGTGACGTTACGCACTGACAGCTCGATAGTCCGCCCTTCAAGCTGATGTAGGAAGTCGGGGGTCGACCTTGAACCGGGAGTACGTCAGTGAGCGCCATGCCGATCGCCCTGCTGGTCACCACGGCCGCCACCGGTGCCGTGGGCGTCGCCGTCCTGCGCACCCTCGTGCAGTTGCGCCGCCAGATCGCCGGCCTGCGCGCCGAGCTCACCGGGACCCGCGCCGTCGGGACGCCCGCGTTCGTCCCGGCCGCCCGCACCGCGGCCGACACCGACGAGATACGTGCCGCGGTGGCCGCGGCGCTGGCCGAGGAGCGGGAGCGGGAGCTGGCCGAGGCGCGCGCCTTCTGGGCGGCCCAGGAGTCCCGTGACGCCGCCGACGCGCCCTCCCTGCTGGGCCTGTCGGACAGCGACTTGTTCCTGCCCCGCCAGGCCGACTTCGCGGGCCTGGAACCGCTGGAGCCGGTGACCGAGCCGCCCGCGGACACCGACGAGTTCGCCGGGGAGTCCGCCGAGCTGGCCGCGGCCCGCCGACGCCATCCCTCGCACCCGGACTTCGTGCCCGTCCAGTCCCCGGTGGTCGACGACCACGAACGCACGGTGACGGCCCTGGAGCAGCTCGCCGCCTCCCGCACCGAACTGACCGATGTCCGCCCGGGCCCGCTGGGCACCCTGGACGTCTACGTCTTCGCCGACGGCACCACCTTGTGCATGACCCCGGGCCACCGCGAGACCGCCGAACGCCTGGCCGCGGCCCTGACCGCCGGTGAGAGCCCGTACCTGCTGGGCGGATCGGGCATCTCGGGCGCCTACACGCTGACCTTCGCCTGCGGCGAGGAGAACGTCTACATCCTGGCGGACCGGGTCATCGCGAGCCTGTAGGCGCCGGGCGTCAGACGCCCGCGCGCTTCTGCGCCTCCTCGACGAGGGCGACCGCCTCGGCGACCTCGTCCGCGCTCCGCAGGACGACCTCCAGGTCGTGCCCGGCGACGGTGATCTGGTCGGCGGCCGCGAACATCCCGGCGTCCGGCATCTGCCGGGGCTCGGTGCCGGGCTCCTCGATGCGCTGCGCCCACCGGGCCAGCTCCCGGGCCAGTTCCAGGGCCTCGGCGGCGGCCCCTCGCTGGAGCCGGCTCTGGGGCGCCGCCCGCAGACGGTCGGCGAAGTGGTCCACCGCACGGGACAGAGACGTCGTATCCACCACGCGGTGAGCGTACGCGCCGTACCCGCACTGTTGCCAACGGGCGAACGCTCAGGCACGGTGACCTGAAGGACCGGCTCACAGCCCATTGCGTTCGGAGGCGCCGATGTCCCAAGTCTTCTCCGCGGAGACCCATCGCAACCTGCTGGCTCGTATCCCCCACTGCACCGGTCGTGAGGTCTCCGACTGGCTGCGCACCGTCGACGAAGGCCCCGCTCTCCGCTTCGAGGAGAAGGTCAGCTGGCTGCGCCACGAGTACGACCTCGCGTACGGCCACGCCAAGGCGATCATCCACGAGTACGACCTGAGGAGGGCCGCGCGCAAGTTGCGCTAGCGCGCCCACGGCATCCCGTTCCGGACCGGACACGGACACACGCGACACACGGACACACGGCGAAGGGCCCCGGGGTGACCCGGGGCCCTTGTGCCGGCGTAGAACCGGTCGCGTCGGCGTCAGTCGCCGCTGGTCGCCTCAGTCGCTGCTGTTCAGGATGGACAGGAGTCGCAGGAACTCCATGTAGATCCACACCAGCGTCAGGGTGAGGCCGAAGGCAGCGAGCCAGGCCTCCTCGCGGGGCGCGCCGTAGGCCACGCCGTCCTCGACCTGCTTGAAGTCCAGGGCGAGGAAGCAGGCACCGAGGATGATGCCGATGACCCCGAAGACGACGCCGAGGGCGCCGCTGCGGAAGCCGAGGCCGTCGCCGCCGCCGAAGACGGTGAACAGCAGGTTCACGGCCATCAGCAGGACGAAGCCGAGCGCGGCCGCCATGACGAAGCCGTAGAAGCGGCGGTTGACGCGGATCCAGCCCGCCTTGTACGCCACGAGCACACCGGCGAAGACCGCCATGGTGCCGAGGACGGCCTGGGCGACGACCCCGTCCGCGATGTACGTGGACACCGCGCTGGAGATGACGCCGAGGAAGACGCCCTCGAGGGCGGCGTACGCCAGGATCAGCGCGGGCGACGGGCGGCGCTTGAAGGACTGGACGAGCGCCAGCACCATCGCGACCAGACCGGCACCGACCGCGATGCCGTACGACTTGTTGAGGTTGGCCTCGTCGACGGGCAGCAGCAGCCACGACAGGACGGCGGTCAGGACCACGGTGCCGAGCGTCGTCGCGGTGCGCGCGACCACGTCGTCCATGGTCATCGCACCGGCGGTGGTGACCGGGGCCTGCGGGGCGCCGTACTGCACGTCCTGCTGGGCGTAAGGGTTCTGCGCGTAAGGGTTGCCGGCCGGCTGGGCGTAAGGGTTGCCCTGCTGCGTACCGACAGCGGGTCCCCCGGCCTGCGGCGCGGCGTTGAAGCCCGCGTAGCCGTTGTCGCGGCTGAACCCCCGTCGCGAGAAGACCGGGTTTCTGCTCCTCATTTCACTCCTCCATGGCCACACAGCGCGGCCTTGGCATCAAGAGTAATAGGTAGGCAAAGGATTGACCCTAGTGCTTGGGGAGGATCTTTCCCTCGTCGTGCTGCGCAACACGCTACGTGGATCGCTGATTCCCGGCAGCGGGCGGATCCATTCATGACCAACCCGGTACACGCCCGGAACCTGCCGGAGATCACCCGCCCGCGTCAGCCGGCCGGCAGGCCCGTGCACGTCGCGGCCGGGTCGGTCCCGGCGGCCCGGAGGAGGCGACGCGCTCCACACAGGCGACCTTGGGGAGGGCTCCGACGAAACGGTGCCGGGGGCCCGGGCGGGGTGCGGCGGGAAGGGAGGCTCGGCAGCGGGGCCACTTGCCCCGGAGGCAAGGAAGGGGCGAGGAGGGAGGCGTGGGAGGTGCCCGGAACCGGACTCGAACCGGTACGCCCGCGAGGGGCAGCGAGGTTTAAGCTCGCCGTGTCTGCATTCCACCATCCGGGCAGGCCATGGGCCCCGCATCGAAGTCCCGAGCCTATCGGGACGCGTCCACCGAACAGCGGATGAGCAGCCCGATGTTGTCTTATTTTATTGAGGTCTGAGGGTGCATCAGGCCAGGGAGCAGGCCATCCGCACTTGCCAGTAGGCTCGCGCGCGGCGGGTGGCCGCGCATGCGGAATGACGGAATTTCACCGCCCGAACGAGGGTGCTCCACCGGTTCTCGACGTTTTCACCACCGGACGGCGTCTCAGGGACGGGTCTCATCCCCTGGTATGACACGGGCGCTCCGCGGTCCGACCCCAGTCTGTCCTCGGAACCGGAACAACGGCTGACTACACGGCGGCGGACCGCCGGGACGATGGTTCACGTCCCCCAGTGCAACGACGTCCCCCCGACAGGAGTCACCCCGTGCCCACCACCTCCCTCGCCGACCGGACCACCGCCGTGGCCGCACGTGCCACGGACCTGTCCAAGATCTACGGACAGGGCGAGACCCAGGTGGTCGCCCTCGACCAGGTCTCCGTCGACTTCCGGCAGGCCGAGTTCACCGCGATCATGGGCCCGTCCGGCTCCGGCAAGTCGACGCTGATGCACTGCGTCGCCGGTCTGGACACCTTCTCCTCCGGCTCCGTGCGGATCGGCGACACCGAGCTGGGCTCCCTGAAGGACAAGCAGCTCACCAAGTTGCGCCGCGACAAGATCGGCTTCATCTTCCAGGCGTTCAACCTGCTGCCCACGCTGACCGCCCTGGAGAACATCACCCTCCCGATGGACATCGCCGGCCGCAAGGCGGACAAGGAGTGGCTGGACACCGTGATCGGGATGGTCGGGCTGGCCGGCCGGCTCGGCCACCGGCCCTCGCAGCTCTCCGGCGGCCAGCAGCAGCGCGTCGCCGTCGCCCGCGCGCTGGCGTCCCGGCCGGACATCATCTTCGGCGACGAGCCGACCGGAAACCTCGACTCCCGCTCGGGCGCCGAGGTGCTGGGCTTCCTGCGCAACTCCGTACGGGAACTGGGACAGACGGTGGTGATGGTGACCCACGACCCGGTGGCCGCCGCCTACGCGGACCGGGTGGTGTTCCTCGCGGACGGCCGGATCGTCGACGAGCTGAACGGGCCGACCGCGGAGACGGTGCTGGACCGCATGAAGCGGTTCGACGCCAAGGGCCGCACCAGCTGACCCCCGTCAGGACCACCGGACGCACACCGGACCGAGAAGCCCGGACCGAGAAGAGAAGAACCCATGTTCCGCACTGCCTTGCGCAACGTCCTCGCGCACAAGGCCCGGCTCCTGATGACCGTGCTCGCCGTGATGCTCGGCGTGGCCTTCGTGTCGGGGACCCTGGTCTTCACCAACACCCTCTCCAACGCCCTCCAGAACAGCTCCGCCAAGGGCTTCGACCAGGTCGACGTCGCCGTGACCGCCGAGACCCCGAAGGACACCGGCGACCGGATCGGCCGGACGCCCGAGCTGACCGAGGACCTGCGCGAGCGGAGCGCCGAGGTGCCGGGCGCCGCGTCCGCCGTGGGCGTCGTCACCGGCTTCACCGCCCTCGCCGACAAGGACGGCAAGCTCGTCGGCGGCGGCTTCCAGTCCCAGGGCGGCAACTACTGGGGGACCGAGGACCCCCGGTACCCGCTGGAGGAGGGCAGCGCTCCGCACGGCGCGAACGAGGTCGCCGTCGACTCCGAGACCGCCCGGCGGGCCGGCTACGAGGTCGGCGACACCGTGCGCCTGTCGGTGGACGGTCCCGTACTGACCCCGAAGATCACCGGCATCTTCACCACCGACGACGGCAACGTCGCCGCCGGCGGCAGCCTCGCCCTGTTCGACACCGCCACCGCCCAGCAGCTGTTCGGCAAGACCGGCACGTACGACGAGATCGACGTCAAGGCCGCCGCCGGCACCTCGCAGGCCGCGCTGAAGGCCGCGCTGGACAAGGCCCTGTCCGAGGACCCCGTCGAGACCACCACCGGCAGGCAGCTCGCCGACGACCAGGCGGAGACGATCGCCGCCTCGATGAGCGGGCTGAAGCAGGTCCTGCTGGTCTTCGCCGGCATCGCGCTGTTCGTCGGCACCTTCATCATCGCCAACACCTTCACCATGCTGGTCGCCCAGCGCACCAAGGAGCTGGCGCTGCTGCGCGCGGTCGGCGCCTCCCGCCGGCAGGTCACCCGGTCGGTGCTGATCGAGGCGTTCGCGGTCGGCGCGGTCGCCGGGGTGGCCGGTCTGGTCGCGGGCATCGGCATCGGCGCCGGGCTGCGCTCCCTGGTGGGCACCCTGGGAGCGACGATCCCGGACGGGCCGCTGGTGGTCTCGCCCGGCACGGTCGCGGCCGCCCTCCTCGTCGGCGTCGTCATCACCATGCTGGCGGCCTGGCTGCCGGGCCGCCGGGCCGCGAAGATCCCGCCGGTCGCCGCGATGAGCAGCGTGCACGCCACGGCGTCCACCAGGTCGATGGTCCTGCGCAACACCGTCGGCGCCCTGCTCTCGGCCGCCGGTGTCGCGGTCGTCCTGGCCGCCACCACGATGGACGGCTCCGACGGCCAGGCCCCCATGGGGCTCGGCGCGGTCCTGATCGTCATCGGCGTGTTCGTGCTGACCCCGCTGCTGTCCCGCCCGCTGATCGCGGCCGCCGCGCCCGTGCTGCGCGTCTTCGGGGTGTCCGGCAAGCTGGCCCGGCAGAACTCGGTGCGCAACCCGCGCCGTACGGCGGCCACGGCCTCCGCGCTGATGATCGGCCTGACCCTGATCACCGGCATGACGGTGATGGCGGGCAGCCTCCAGACGTCCATCGACAAGATGGCCTCGGCGGCGATCGAGGCCGACTACGTGGTGTCGATGGCCAACGGCAACGCCCTCTCCCCCGACGTCGCGAAGAAGCTGAGCTCCACCGCCGGGGTGACCGCCTCCAGCCCGCTGCGCAACGCCCCCGCGCGCATCGACGGGAAGACCGAGTACCTCACCGGCGTCACCGGCTCCGCCATCGGCGAGCTGACCGACCTCACGGTCGACGACGGCTCCTTCGAGGTCGGCGGCGCGCGGGTCGTCGTGGACGGCGACACCGCCGCGTCGCACGGCTGGAAGGCCGGCTCCGCGTTCACGGTGACGTACGAGGACGGGCAGCAGCAGCGGCTGACCGTCGCCGGGGTCTACCAGGGCAACCAGATGATCCGGGGCATCATGCTCGACAACACGGCCCTCGCCCCGCACCAGGACGACCCGGCCGACATGCAGGTCATGGTCAAGACGTCCGGCGGTGTGTCGGACGCGACGCAGGACGAGCTGGAGAAGGCCCTCGGCTCCAACCCGGCCATCAGGGTCCAGAGCAAGCAGGACCTCTCCGACCAGATCGCGCAGATGTTCACGCTGATGCTGAACATGCTCTACGGCCTGCTCGCGATGGCGGTGATCGTCGCGGTGCTCGGGGTCATCAACACCCTGGCGATGTCGGTGTTCGAGCGCTCCCAGGAGATCGGCATGCTGCGGGCCATCGGCCTGGACCGCAGGGCGGTCAAGCGGATGGTGCGCCTGGAGTCGCTGGTGATCTCCCTCTTCGGCGGGGTGCTCGGCATCGGGCTCGGCCTGTTCTTCGGCTGGGCGGCCGGCGAACTGCTCGGCACGAAGATGGCGACGTACGAACTCGTCCTGCCGTGGGGGCGGATGGCGCTGTTCCTGGTGCTGGCCGCCGGAGTGGGTGTGCTCGCGGCGCTGTGGCCGGCCCGGCGGGCGGCCCGGCTGAACATGCTGGCGGCGATCAAGTCCGAGTGACCGCGGGGCGGCGGGGCCCCGGTGCGCGATGGCGTGCCGGGGCCCTTCGTCGTCGGGGCCGGTTCAGTTCCAGGTGCGGGCGCGCAGCGGCAGTCCGGAGGTGCCGCCGTCCGGGGTGCGGACGGCCAGGACCTGGTTGACGCCGATGCGGTTGCGTTCGAAGGCGAGGGCGGAGGCCGCCATGTACAGGCGCCAGACCCGGGCGCGGCCGGGCGAGGTGAGCCGCACCGCTCGCGCCCAGTCGGCCTCCAGGCGGTCGACCCACCGGCGCAGGGTGAGGGCGTAGTGCTCGCGGATCGACTCCACGTCGCGGACCTCGAAGCCGGCGCGCTCCAGCTGGGTGACCGTGGTGCCCACCGGGGCGAGTTCGCCGTCCGGGAAGACGTACGCGTCGATGAACTCGTCCACGTGGTAGGCGGACTCGTCGCGCTGGGGGCGGCGGGCGATCTGGTGGTTGAGCAGCCGGCCGCCCGGCCGGAGCAGGGCGTACAGGGCGTTCGCGTACTCCAGGTAGCGTTCGGCGCCGACGTGCTCGGCCATGCCGATGGACGAGATCGCGTCGTACGGCCCGTCGGTGACGTCGCGGTAGTCCTGGACGCGGATCTCGACCCGGTCGGTGAGGCCGGCTTCCGCGATCCGCTTGCGGGCGTACGTCGCCTGCTCCTGGGAGAGCGTGATGCCGACGACGCTCACGCCGTGCTCGCGGGCCGCGTGGACGGCCATCGAGCCCCAGCCGCAGCCGACGTCCAGCAGGCGCTGCCCCGGGGCCAGGGCGAGTTTGCGGCAGACCAGTTCGAGCTTGTCGCGCTGGGCGGCCTCCAGGGTGCTGTCGGGGGACTCCCAGTAGGCGCAGGAGTACACCATGGACGGGCCCAGGACGAGCTCGTAGAAGTCGTTGCCGACGTCGTAGTGGTGGCTGATGGCGCGTCTGTCGGTGCGGCGGGTGTGCAGATGGCGGGCGCGGCGGACCTCCTCGCCGGGCGGGGCGGGGGGCAGCGGCGGGCCGGCCAGCTTCAGCAGGCCGCGGACCGCCGAGCGGAAGCGGGGGTCGCGCAGCGCCTCGGTGAGGGTCCGGGCGTCGTCGCCGCGTTCCCAGATGAGGCCGGAGAGGAGGCCGAGGGCGGTGTAGAGGTCGCCCTCGATGTCCAGGTCGCCGGCCACCCAGGCTCGGGCCAGGCCCAGTTCGCCGGGTTTGAACAGAAGGCGGCGCAGGGCCCGCCGGTTGCGTACGACCAGGGTCGGCGCGTCGGGCGGACCCGCCTGCGAACCGTCCCAGGCGCGGACGCGGACCGGGAAGGGGGCGGCCAGCAACTGTTCGACGAGGGCATGGAGCCGCGACGCGGCGTCAGCCATGGTGCACACCTCCGTGGGAGTGATCCCGGAAAGTCCTGACACCACGTAAACACCTGAGGGGTCCCGTCGCAGTCCCCCACGCGTGTCATGACTGGGCAAACCATCCGGGGGAACGCCGAAGGGGCCGCCCGCACCACGGATGGCGGGCGGCCCCTTCGGGGCGTTCGGTGAGCGGAGGTCAGGAGGCCTTCGCCTTCTCCTCCGTCTTGCCGGAGACCGGCTGGGCGGCGACCGGGGCCGGCTTGGCGGCCTCGTAGAACTCCTCGCGCGGGGACTCCAGGGCGCCGAGGGCGACGACCTCACGCTTGAGGAACATGCCGAGCGTCCAGTCGGCGAAGACGCGGATCTTGCGGTTCCACGTCGGCATCGCCAGGCCGTGGTAGCCGCGGTGCATGTACCACGCCAGCCGGCCCTTGAGCTTGATCTTCATCTTGCCCATGACGATCATCGCGACGCCCTTGTGGAGGCCGAGGCCGGCCACCGCGCCCTTGTTGGCGTGCGCGTACTCCTTCTGCGGGAAGCCCCGCATGCCGGAGATCACGTTGTCGCCGAGGACCTTGGCCTGACGCAGCGCGTGCTGCGCGTTCGGCGGGCACCAGGCGTTCTCCACACCGGCCTTGCGGGCGGCGAGGTCGGGGACCTGCGCGTTGTCGCCGGCGGCCCAGATGTAGTCCGTGCCCTGGACCTGGAGGGTCGGGGCGCAGTCGATGTGGCCGCGCGGGCCGAGGGGCAGGCCGTAACGGGCGAGGGCCGGGTTCGGCTTGACGCCCGCCGTCCAGACGATCGTGTTCGAGTCGACCTCGAGGCCGTTCTTCAGCACGACGTGGCCGTCGACGCAGGAGTCCATGGAGGTGGAGAGGTAGATCTCCACGCCGCGGCTCTCCAGGTGCTGCTTGCCGTACTGGCCCAGCTTGGGGCCGACCTCGGGGAGGATCTTGTCGGCGGCGTCGACCAGGATGAAGCGCATGTCCTCGCGGGACACGTTCTTATAGTACTTGGCCGCGTCGCGGGCCAGGTCCTCGACCTCGCCGATGGTCTCCGCGCCCGCGAAGCCGCCACCGATGAAGACGAAGGTGAGCGCCTTGCGGCGGATCTCCTCGTCGGTGGTGGAGTCGGCCTTGTCGAGCTGCTCGAGGACGTGGTTGCGCAGACCGATGGCCTCCTCGATGCCCTTCATGCCGATGCCCTGCTCGGCGAGGCCGGGGATCGGGAAGGTGCGGGAGACCGCGCCGAGCGCGACGACCAGGTAGTCGAAGGGCAGCTCGTACGCCTCGCCCACCAGCGGGGCGATCGTGGCGACCTTGCGGTCCTGGTCGATGGTGGTGACCCGGCCGGTGAGGACCTCCGCCTTGGGCAGCACGCGTCGCAGCGGGACGACGACGTGGCGCGGGGAGATGTTGCCGGCGGCGGTTTCGGGGAGGAAGGGCTGGTAGGTCATGTACGACCGGGGGTCGACGACCGTGACGGTCGCCTCGCCGTAGCGCATCTTCTTCTGGATGCGCCGAGCTGCGTACAGGCCTACGTACCCACCGCCTACTACGAGGATCCTGGGACGCTCCGTGGTGCTCATGCCATCGAGTATCCACCCGCCTCAGGGGGGTCGCTCGTGCGCCCCTTCACAAGCAACAACATAGGGTGTGCTATCCTCCGCGATCCGCGTGACCCAGGTCATGGCGCGAAAGGGGAACCCGCGTGTAGGGCGGGGCGTTGTCAATGCCGCGTGAGCTGCCTCTCCGGGCCCCGAGGGTCCTCGTGAGGGCTTCGAAACACCTCCGCCCCGGGGTCCGCGAAACGTCCGCACGCGCCTCTTTTGAACACGTTCACACGGGCTCACGGGCCCCAGAAGGGTCAACCGGGGCACGTGCGTCCTCCGACGGGGCCGAATTCCTTGTGAAGAACTTCACGAAGTTTTCCGACGGGGTGTCGCCGAAGGGCCCCGGACGGCCCTTCCGGCGCGCTCATACGGTGTTCGCACTGCTCAGGAGAGTGCCGGGAAGGGCCGTCGCGGGGTCGGCGGAGGGGCCGGGCGAGGGGGTCAGGCCACCGACCACGCTATGCCGTCGAGGATGTCGTGCTCGCTCACGACGACCTCCTCGGCGCCCGTCCGCTCCATGATCGAGAGCAGGACGAGGGCGCCCGCGGCGATCACGTCCACCCGGCCCGGGTGCATCGAGGGCACCGCGGCGCGCTCGGCGTGCGTGGAGCGCAGCAGCCACTCGGTGATCTCGCGGACCCGCTCCCGGGAGACGCGTGAGTGGTGGATGGCCGCGGAGTCGTACTCCGGCAGTTCCTGCGCGATCGCCGAGACCGTGGTCACCGAGCCCGCCAGGCCGACCAGCGTGTGCGCCTCGCGCAGCGGCACGGTCCGCTCCGCGACGTCCAGGGCGTGCTCGATGTCGGCGCGCATCGCCGCGATCTGCTCCGCCGTGGGCGGGTCGGTCACCGCGCCCTCGTGCACCAGGTGGCGCTCGGTCATCCGGACGCAGCCGACGTCGACCGAGCGGGCCGCGCGGACGTGGTCGTCGCCGACTACGAACTCCGTGGAGCCGCCCCCGATGTCCACGACCAGGTAGGGGCGGGCGAGGTCGTCCCGGCCCGACAGCTCCTTGGTCGCGCCGGTGAAGGAGAACTCCGCCTCCTGGTCGCCGGAGATGACCTCCGGTTCCACGCCCAGGATGTCCAGCACCCCGCGGACGAAGTCGTCCCGGTTCTCGGCGTCCCGGGAGGCGGAGGTGGCGACGAAGCGCAGCCGTTCGGCGCCGTGGCGCTTGATGACGGCCGCGTACTCCCGGCAGGCCGCGAAGGTCCGCTCCAGTGCCTCGGGCGCGAGCCGTCCGGTGCGGTCGACGCCCTGGCCCAGGCGGACGATCGTCATCCGGCGGTCCAGCTCGACCAGTTCACCGGTCGACGGGTCCGCGTCGGCGACGAGGAGGCGGATGGAGTTCGTGCCGCAGTCGACGGCGGCGACCCGGGTCACTTCTCGTCCTCCTCGGACTCGACGGGCTCGGCGGGCTCGGCGGGCTCGACGGTCCGGACGGGCTCGGCGGGCTCGACGGCCTCGACGGGCTTGAAGGCAGACCAGCCGGAGTCGCCGGCCTCCACCTGCCAGCCCTCCCCGGACGGCGGCCCCGACGGCACCACGCACGGCCCCTTGCGCCACCACTCCGGCAGCATCTCCAGCGCCTCGTCGCCCAGGGGGTTGACCCCGGGGCCGGCCGCCAGCGAGTGGGCGACCAGGACGTGCAGGCACTTGACCCGGTCCGGCATGCCGCCCGCGCTGGGGAAGCCCTTCAGCTCCTCGATCTCGTCCCGGCGCCGGATGTAGTCCTCGTGGGCGGCGCGGTAGGCGGCGGCCAGCTCCGCGTCGGTCTCCAGGCGGGCCGTCATCTCCTTCATGACGCCGTTGGCCTCCAGGGTGCCGATGGCGGAGGAGGCCTTGGGGCACGTCAGGTAGTACAGCGTCGGGAAGGGCGTGCCGTCGGGGAGGCGGGGGGCCGTCTCCACGACGTCCGGCTGGCCGCAGGGGCAGCGGTGCGCGATCGCGCGCAGGCCGCGGGGCGGGCGCCCGAGCTGCTGCTGGAAGGCCTCGACGTCCGCGTCGGTGGGCTCGGTGCGCGGAGTGGGCGGCGGGGGCGTTTTCATGCCTGTCTTTCTATCGGCTCTGGGGTTCGGCTCTGGGATCACGGGACCTCACGGGTCTCGCACGAGGTCTCATGGGACCTCACGGGTCTCGCACGAGGTCTCACCGGACCTCACGGGTCTCACGAGGTCTCATGAGGTCCCACGGGGTCGTCACTGGTCGGAGGCGTCGGAGCGGTCGACGCCGTCCCAGACGTTCGCGTACCAGGGGCGGTCGGCGGCCCCCAGGTCGGCGCGGGTCTGCCGGGCGGCGGCCGGGTCGATGACGATGAAGCCGGTCTCCCCCGGCATGACGTAGTGCAGCCGCTCCCGGATCTGCTGCTCGGCGTACGCGTCGTCCTGCCAGCGTGCCTTGAGGTCACGCAGTTCTTCCACCCGTTGCCTGGCCTGTTCCTTCTCGCGCTCCAGATCGGCGATGTCGGCGCGCTGCGAGACGTACTGCCGCATGGGGTAGGCCAGGGCGACGATCATCGAGCACAGCACGAGCGCGAGCAGCGCCGCGCGGCCGGTGAGGCGCGAGCGGCGGGCCTGCCGTTTGGTCTGGGAACGGTAGACGCGGGCCGCCGTCTGCTCTCCGAGCAGCCGGATCCTGGTCGCGGTCGAGAAACGGTCCCGGTCCTTCACGGCCACCTGTCCCCGCCTCCCGTCTCACACGTGCGTACGTCCCCGGACACGGTACGGGACCGAGTACGGGGACGTACGTACGACTGGCTGAGCCTCACCCGGGGCGGGTCAGCCCTTGGCGACCTCGCGGAAGCGCGGGAAGGCGCTGCGGCCGGCGTACACCGCGGCGTCGTCGAGGATCTCCTCGATGCGCAGCAGCTGGTTGTACTTGGCGACGCGCTCGGAGCGGGCCGGGGCGCC
Organism: Streptomyces sp. NPDC003248; assembly: GCF_055563235.1. NCBI lineage: Bacteria > Bacillati > Actinomycetota > Actinomycetes > Kitasatosporales > Streptomycetaceae > Streptomyces > Streptomyces sp. NPDC003248. The sequence continues at coordinate 84,605 of NZ_JBVHDT010000006.1, forward strand.
GGTCTTGATCTGGCCGCAGTTGGTGGCGACGGCCAGGTCGGCGATGGTGACGTCCTCGGTCTCGCCGGAGCGGTGGGACATCATGCACTTGAAGCCGTTGCGCTGGGCCAGCTCGACGGCGTCGAGGGTCTCGGTGAGCGAACCGATCTGGTTCACCTTCACGAGCAGCGCGTTGGCGGCGCCCTCCTCGATACCGCGGGCGAGGCGCTCGGGGTTGGTGACGAACAGGTCGTCGCCGACGAGCTGGACCTTGTCACCGAGCTTGGCGGTGATGGTCTTCCAGCCCTCCCAGTCGTCCTCGAACAGCGGGTCCTCGATGGAGACGAGCGGGTACGCCTCGACGAGCTCGGCGTAGTACTCGGTCATCTCGGCGGCGGAGCGGTCCTTGCCCTCGAAGGTGTAGGAGCCGTCCTTGTAGAACTCGGACGCGGCGACGTCGAGCGCCAGGGCGATCTGCTCGCCGGGGGTGTAGCCGGCCTCCTTGATCGCCTCGAGGATGAGGTCGAGGGCCTCGCGGTTGGAGCCGAGGTTCGGGGCGAAGCCGCCCTCGTCGCCGAGGCCGGTGGACAGGCCCTTGCTCTTCAGGACCTTCTTCAGGGTGTGGTAGACCTCGGTGCCCCAGCGCAGGGCCTCGGAGAAGGACTCCGCGCCGATGGGGGCGATCATGAACTCCTGGATGTCCACGTTGGAGTCGGCGTGCGAGCCGCCGTTCAGGATGTTCATCATCGGCACCGGCAGCAGGTGCGCGTTCGGGCCGCCCAGGTAGCGGAACAGCGGCAGGTCGCTGGCCTCGGAGGCGGCGTGGGCGACGGCGAGGGAGACGCCGAGGATGGCGTTGGCGCCCAGGGAGCCCTTGTTGTCGGTGGCGTCCAGGTCGAACATCGCCTGGTCGATCAGGCGCTGCTCGGTGGCGTCGTAGCCGACCAGCTCCGGGCCGATCTGCTCGATGACGGCGAGGACGGCCTTCTCGACGCCCTTGCCCTGGTAGCGGTTCGGGTCACCGTCGCGGAGCTCGATGGCCTCGAAGGCGCCGGTGGAGGCGCCGGACGGGACGGCGGCACGACCCGTGCTGCCGTCGTCGAGGCCGACCTCGACCTCGACCGTGGGGTTGCCTCGGGAGTCCAGGATTTCCCGGGCTACGACGACGTCGATGGACGGCACGAGCATCTCCTTCGTGGGATGTGACGCTGGTTGTGCGGGGCACGTGGGCCGCGGGCGGCCCTTGTTGATCCCTTGATGTGGCCTTGCGACTAGAGCCTAACCGTCCCGGGGCCGCCGACAGCCGACCGACCGCCCCGTGGACAGGCTGACGGTACACATTGTTCCCGCCCGGAACAAAGAGGGTGACCAACAGGCGGATGGCGGGCGGGCAAAGAAATACCCCGCCCCGGCGCGTACGGGGGAACGCGCGCCGGGGCGGGGCGCCCGTGGGGACGGGGGGGACCCTCACGAGGTCTTCAGTGTGCGGACCACACCTGTGCGGGGGCTGTGGCCACCCTGGGAGCCAGGTGTCACTTCAGGTGCAGCTGCTGGCCAGGGTAGATGAGGTCGGCGTCGTCGACGATGTCCTTGTTGAGCTGGAACAGCTTCTCCCAGCCGCCCGCGACGTCCTGCTCCTGGGCGATGGAGCTGAGGGTGTCGCCGGTGACCACCTTGTACTCGCCGTCGCCCTTCTCGACCTTCTCGCCGGTCGGGGTGGTGACCGTCTTCTGGCTCTCGGCGGCCGGGCGCTCGGTGGAGCGGGAGGTGCTCTGCTGCTCGGTCGAACGGCTCGTGGTGCCGGAGTCCGCCGAGGAACCGGAGCCGGAGCCCGTGGAAGTACCGCTGGAGGAGCCGGCCGAGGAGTCGGAGGAGTCGGACGAGGAGGTGCCGCCGGTGTAGGCGGCGCCGGACAGGTCCTTGCCGCAGACCGGCCAGGCGCCCTTGCCCTGGCTCGCGAGGACCTTCTCGGCGATCTGGATCTGCTGGGACTTGGTGGCCTTGTCGGCGGTGGCGGCGTACTGCGTGCCGCCGTTCGCGGCCCAGGTGGAGGCGGAGAACTGGAGGCCGCCGTAGTAGCCGTTGCCGGTGTTGATGGACCAGTTGCCGCCGGACTCGCACTGGGCGACCGCGTCCCACTCGGAGGCGGTGGCGGCGGAGGCGTTGCCGGCCGCCATCAGCGGGGCGGCGACGGCGGCGCCGGTGACACCGGCGACGGCGATGGCGCGGGTGGCCTTGGACGGACGACGGTGCTTGCCCTTGCCGGAGAACAGCATGGATCGATCCCCTCACCGACGCCTGCGAGGTGAGCTGTCGGGTTCGGGCCGGTTGAGTTGCCCGGCCACGCCTCTTCTTCGGAAGGCGTGGCTTCACCCCTAGCCGCGTCCGTCAACCACCCGGTGCGGCACTTACCTTGGGTCCCCCGCTCCTGCCTGCGGCGCTTGACGCGACGACTGTTCCCGGGTGGCCGCTGGCAGGATTCGGCGTTGCGACGGCCGGGGCTCGGGTTGCCGAGCGGTCCTGACCGTAGGCAGGCGATCGGGGGAATTTCAAAGACGATCAGGGCTTCTGAGACTCATCCCACACTTTCGCCAAACCGGACATTCGGCGCGAAGCGTGACGTGAACTCCCCCCGTTTTCACGGCTTTTACGCCCTATTCGACGCCTGTCGCAAGCGTCTGACCGGGCACGATGTTGCCCGGGTCGGCGCCGATGACGTCCTTGTTCTCGGCGTAGAGCGCACGCCATCCGCCGTCGAGGCCAAGGGAGTCGGCGATGGTGACGAGGGAGTCGCCCGCCTGGACGGTGTAGGTGGCCGCCGTGCCGCTGAGGGTGTCGGCGGCATGCCGGCCGGAGGAGGCGGTGGTGGTGCCGTCGGCCGTCGTCTCCTCGGCGCTGCCGCCGCGGTGGCGGCCCGAGCCGGTGGACGCGGTGTCGTCGGACGCGGTGTCGTCGGACGCGGTGCCGCTGGACGTGGTGCCGCTGGACAGCGCGTCGGCCGAACCGGTGTCGATCAGGCTCCATGAGCCCACGTCCTGGGCCGGGTTGTCCGAGGCGTCCGCCTCCGGGGTCGCGGTGGACGAGCCGCCGCCCGCCGCGGAGCCGCTCGCACCGGAACCGGTGGACGTGTCGGACGTTGCGGACTTGTCCGACGCGGAGGAGGAAGAGGAAGAAGGGGACGATGCGGACGCTTCCGGAGAATCCGTGGCGGATCCGGTGGCCGCACCGGTGGAGTCCTCGCCGGAATCCGCGGAGGAGCCGGAGGAGTCGGAGGACTTGGAGGAGGAGCCGGAGGAATCCGACGAGTCGGACGACTCCTTGGACAGGTCGGACAGGCCGGACGTCACGGAGGAGTCGGACGAATCCTCGGCCACGCCGGTGTCCAGGTCCGCCGAGCCGGAGTCCGCGCTCAGACCGGACGTCAGCCCGCACGTGCCCCACGCGCCGACGCCCTGGTCCGCGAGGACCTTCTGGGCGACGGATATCTGCTGGTTGCGGCTGGCCAGGTCCGGGCGCGGGGCGTAGTCGAGCCCGCCGTACGCCTCCCAGTTCTCCTGGGTCAGGGACAGGCCGCCGTACTCGCCGCCGCCCTCGTTGGCGCTCCAGGAGCCCCCGGTCTCGCACTCCGCCACCGTGTCCCAGACCGTGTTGTCCGCGGCGCTCGCGCCGGTGGCGCCGAGCAGCGGGATGGCGATGGCCGAGCCGGTCACACCGGCCGCGACGAGGAGGGCCGGGGCCTGGCGGGGGCGACGATGACGACCGTTCCCGGTGAGCATGCGGGGGGCCTTTCTCGAGACAGCATTGACCCGCGCGACGGATGGTGCCGAGGCGCCGCGCTGACGAGTGAACGTATCGGCACACGATCACTTGTCACAAGTTAATGCCGCGCGGATCACGTGAAGATCACAGAGTCGAGAAGCCGACACCTCCGCTTCGCCGTTCCCTCACATGACGGTCGGTCAGCGGACGGCTGCGGGGTGTGGGGGGTGGTGGCCGGCGGGGCGTGCGTCGCTCACCGGGGCGTGGGGGGCGTGAACTCCACGGGGAGGGTGCGCAGTCCGCGCATGATGAGACCGCCGCGCCACCTCAGGTCGGCCGGGTCCGCCGCGAGGCGCAGGTCGGGCAGCCGGGTGAGGAGGGTGGCGAGCGCGGTCCGGCCCTCCAGCCGGGCGAGCGGGGCGCCCAGGCAGTAGTGGATGCCGTGGCCGTAGCCGAGGTGCTGGTTGTCGCGGCGGGAGAGGTCCAGGGTGTCGGGGTCGGTGAAGCGCTCCGGGTCGCGGTCGGCGGCCGCGAGGACGACGAGGACGGGGTCGCCGGGTGCGATGTCCTGGCCGCCGATGGTGAGCGGGTGGGTGGCGAAGCGCCAGGTGGCGAGCTCCACGGGACCGTCGAAGCGCAGGAGTTCCTCGATGCCGGTCTCCAGCAGGCCGGGGTCGCCGGCGGCCAGGGAGTCCTGGAGCCGCCGGCGCTGGCCGGGGTGGGTGAGCAGGGCGTAGGTGCCGTTGCCGATGAGGTTGACGGTGGTCTCGAAACCGGCGAACAGCAGGATGAAGGCCATGGCGGCGGCCTCGTTCTCGGTGAGGTGCTCACCGTGGTCGGAGGCGCGGATGAGGCCGGAGATGAGGTCCTCGCCGGGGGTCGGTTCGGCGGGGAGGGCCTCGCGCTTGCGGTGGATGAGTTCGGACAGGTAGCCGCGCATCTTCTTCACCGACCGTGCGACACCGCCGCGCGGTCCGCCGCCGTGCCGGATCATCATCCCGGCCCAGTCGCGGAAGTCGTCCTGGTCCTCCCTGGGGACGCCCAGCAGGTCGCAGATGGCGTAGATGGGGAGGGGGAAGGCGAAGTCGTGGATGAGGTCGGCGCTCCCCCGGGCGGCGAACCGGTCGATGAGCTGGTCGGTCAGCTCCTGGACGCGGGGCGCGAACTCGGCGACGCGGCGGGGCGTGAACGCCTTGCTGACCAGGCGCCGCAGCCGGGTGTGGTCCGGCGGGTCGATGTTCAGCAGGTGCGTCATCAGCTCGGCCTTGCGCTCCCCGGGGATGCCGGTCCTGCCCCTGGCGTGCTCGGGCTCGTCATGGTGGGCGGGGTTCTTCGACAGCCGCTGGTCGGCGAGGGCCTGCTTGGCGTCCGCGTACCGGGTGACCAGCCAGGCCTCCACTCCGCTGGGGAGCCGGGTGCGGTGCACCGGGGAGTGCTCGCGCAGCCAGGCGTAGGCGGGGTAGGGGTCGGTGGCGAACTCCCAGGTGAAGAGCTCGGGGGCCGGTGGGGTGTCGGTGTCGCGGCGGGGCTGGTCGGTCACTCCTCGACGGTAGCCCGGTCCCCGGCGAGGGCTGCGCGGAGGGCGCCGAGCTGCCCGGCGGCGGACGTCGAACCGGCTCCGGCGGAGCGGGCGAGCCGGTGTTCGGCCCGGGCCGCGAGGTCGGCGAGGGACCACACCCCGTACTCGTCGTCCGCCTCCGCCCACCCGAGCAGCGCGGCACGGCCCGCCCGGACCACCGCGTCGAAGTCGTCCGGGCCGTGCTCCCGGACAGAGGACGTGGTGGCAGGAGCGGTCACGGCCGCGCAGGGCGGCGGACCGGGCCGCAGGCAGTCCGCGCGGGTCCGCGCCCGGCTGGGCGATGTGGACGCGCGCCCCGGCGTCGCCGGCGCGGCGCGGTGCCGCCCAGGCCGTCCTCGGCCTGCCCGAGGGACCCCGCCACCGTACTAATCCGCCACGCTCTCGACCGCGCGGATCGCGTCCCGGTAGGTTCGCGCCGCCGCTCTGAGCGCCGCCTCCGGGTCCACTCCCTGCGCCTCGGCACGCGCCGCCAGGGCGAGCAGTTCGTAGCCGATTCCCCCGGCGGGCGGCACCGGCACGTCCAGGGCCGCCGACCGCACCCGGGATGCCAGCTTGGCCGCCAGGGCGAGGGCCGGCTGGTGGAGGGGGATGCCGTCGGTGACCGAGTCCCGGCGCTTCTCCACCGCCTTGGTGCGCAGCCAATGCTCCTTGACCTCCTCGGGGGTGGTCGCGGTGGCGTCGCCGAAGACGTGCGGGTGGCGGTGGACGAGTTTGGTGACGATCGTGCCCGCCACGTCGTCGACGGAGAAGGGGGACTCCTCGTCCTCCTCGGCGATACGGGCGTGGAAGACGACCTGGAGGAGGACGTCGCCCAGTTCCTCGCGGAGTTCGTCGCGGTCGCCGTCCTCGATGGCCTCGACGAGTTCGTACGCCTCCTCGATGCCGTACTTCGCCAGTCCCTTGTGGGTCTGCCGGGAGGACCAGGGGCATTCGGCGCGGATGCGGTCCATGACCTGGACGAGGTCGAGGAGGCGGGCGCCGGGGAGGTCGTAGGAGGCGGGGAGCAGCTCCAGTTCCGGCATCGCGACGCGTCCGGAGCCCGCCAGCCGGGCGAGGCCGTCCGTCAGGGCCGGTTCGCCCTCGCCGGCCGCCACGACGACGACCGTGCGGCCGCCGGCGGAGGCGGTGACCAGGTCCTCGGCGGTCGGGGAGGCCTCCTCGATCCGTATGCCCGCCTCGCGCAGGTACGGCAGCTGGGGATGCGCGGTGTCCGCGCACAGCACGCGGTCGGCCGTGCGCAGCGCCTGCCAGGCGGGCCAGGAGAGCAGGCCGGGGGCGACGCGGTGGCTGGTCGTCAGCAGGACGACCCGGCCGGGGGCGTCGTCCTGCACGGCCTCTGCGGAGCTGCTGGTTGCGTTCACACCCCGAACGTAACCCACACCGCCGACAGGCCGGCCGGTTGTCCACAGGCGGGCCGAGGGGTTGTCCACAGGGAGGTCGCGGGGCGGAGGGGGTGGGGCTGGAAAGGGGCGGGTGCGGGCCGGTGCGCGGGAGCCGGGCGGGGCGACCGATGCTCGGCGGGTGCGGGCCGGTGCGCGGGAGCCGGGCGGGGCGACCGATGCTCGGCGGTGCGGGCCGGTGCGCGCGAGCCGGGCGGGGCGACCGATGCTCGGCGGGTGCGGGCCGGTGCGCGGGAGCCGGGCGGGGCGACCGGTGCTCGGCGGGGGCGGGCCGGTCGCCCGTCGGGTCACGTCGTCTGCTGGCTCCCGGCCGCGGTGACCTCCCGCACCCACGGCGTCTTCGCGTCCACGCGGCTGACCTTGCTCGCGTCCCAGTCGCCGTAGCGCGGGTTGAGGTCGACGCCGAGGTCCTGGGACGCCTTGGACAGGGCGCTCCAGAAAGCGGGCTGGCTGGTGTCGGTGCCGAGCGCCGCGGCGAGTTTCTGGGCCTCGAGCTGGAGGCGGAGGTTGTCGTCGAGGCGCTGCGGCGGGATGCCGTACTGCTGGAGCCAGGTCATCTCCAGGCCCTGCGCGCCGCCCGCCTGCTGTTCGAGGCCGGCCCGCATCGCCTGGACCTCCTTGCGGCTGACGGTGACGCCCGCGTCCTCGGCGGCGCGGTGCAGGACCCGGTCGAGGACCATGCCGTGCAGGGTGTCGCGGGTGAGGCTGCCGGTCTGGGCGACGGCCTGCGCGTACTGCGCGTCGTCGGTGACCGCGGCCCGCTGGGCCGCGCGCACCTCGTCGACCCGGTTCTCCAGTTGGGAGACGGTGATCCGCTGGCCGCCGACCACGGCCGCCGCGCCGGGGTGCGCGTCGTTGCCGCAGGCGGTGAGGAGGGGGCCGGCCGCGACGATCGCGGCGGACAGCAGGAGCGCGGTACGACGACGGCGGCTGTGCAAGGAAGCCTCCCGAGGAGATTGTGCGACGGTGCACAAAGTCTTGCGGTGATCGATGGTAGGCAGTGGTGCGGCTGTGGCCAACCCATTCGACCAACGATTCACCGCCGCTTACGGCACCGCCGCGCCCGTCCCCGCTCCGCGCGCCCCCGCGCAAGGGTGCCGGCGGGCTGCGGCGGACGTCGGCTGCCGTGCGGTGGCGTGCCCTACGCTTGCCCTCTGGCAACTTGGGGGGCGGACATGATGATGGGGGCGACGATGGGGCCGGAGAAGAGGCTGGAGGGCGGCTGGTTCCAGCGGCTCGCCTGGGTGGTCCTGGCGTGGGGCTCGCTGGGCATCCTGGTGTGGGTGCCGTTCCTGTACGTGGCGGTCCGGCGCGGACGGGCCTCGGACTGGTTCGCCTTCGCCTCGTTCGCGCTGTACGAGTGCGTGACCCTGCCGTGGCTGGCGACGGACGACAGCGCGGACGGGGGCGAGTTCGTGGGCCTCGCCATGATCGTGACGATGCTGAACGCGGCGTGGATGCTGCTGTTCGCCGTGTTCGACAAGAAGCTGGCGGGGCCGGCGATGGCGTACGCGGCGGCACCCGCGCCCCAGGGGCATCCGTACCAGCAGGGCTACCCCTACGGGCGGTAGACGGGACCGGTCCCGTCCAGCGGGGCCGCTTCTCCAGCGAGGCGGCCACCCCGTCGTCGACGCCGGTGCCACCCGCTCGGTGTTCAGTCCGCGTGGAAGCGTTCCGGTGCCTTCGTCGGGTTGCCCCCCGTGGGGAGTTTCTGGTCGGGGCACCCGGAGAGGACCTTCTCCATCGCGGCCTTCTCCGCCGCGGTGACCCACAGTCCGTACTTCTTCTTCACGGCGACCTGCGCCGCGACGTACGTGCACCGGTACGCCTTGTTGGGCGGCAGCCACGTCGCCGTGTCGCCGTCCCCCTTGGAACGGTTGGTGCTCGCGTCGACGGCGAGGAGGTTGAGGGGGTCGTTGGCCAGGGCGATGCGTTTGCTCGCGTCCCAGGACCGGGCGCCCTTCTGCCAGGCGTCGGAGAGGGCGACGACGTGGTCGATGTCGACCTGGCTGCTGCCGCGCCGGAAGGTCACCTCCTGGCCGGAGTACGGGTCCGACTCCAGGACGCCGTAGGACACCTTGCAGGTGCCTCCGGTGAAGCGCACGTCCTCCAGGTCGCGTTTGAGTATGTCGTCGCGGGTGCCGCAGTCGTTGGAGTCCGTGTCCGCCCAGGGGCTGCCGAACTCGTCGCGGTCGTAGCCCGTCTTCGGGCCCCGTCCCTTCACCGTCAGCGACTCGGCAGCGGCGAGGGCCGATCCCCCGCGCGCGGTCGGTCCCGGCCCGGCGGTTCCGGTACCCGTGGTCGCGTCGGTGCAGCCGGCCACCGAACACACCAGCACGACGGCGATCGCCGCCCCACCCCTCAGACGCCTCACCTGCGTCCCTCCCCTTGCCCGACCGTCGGCACCCCGTACTGGGCGGCTTCCCCGGCCGGGATCGCGTACACCGTAGGCGAGGGGGCGCGCGAGGACGGACGGGAGGGCGCCCGGGAGGTACAGACCACCCCGGCTCCAGGAGGCATATGACGTGAACCGCGCATATCGTCGGTGGTGAGTCAACTCTGGAAGGAGTTCCGCATGGGCATCTTCGACAGGTTCAAGAACCAGGGGCGGAACAAGGCCAAGGACATGTCCGACGCCGCGGAGCGGCAGGCCAACGAGAAGACGGGCAACAAGTACGAGTCCCAGATCGACTCGGCGCAGCAGCAGGCGCACCGACGGCTCGGCATGGACGAGGACCGGCCCGACCGGCCCGAACAGCAGCCCTAGGGCTTGCCGGACGGTGGGCCGAGGTCGGCGGGCCGGCCCGGCGCGCCGGCCTTTTCCTCCGCTCCCGCCCTCGGCCACCCCCTCGGCGCCGTTGCCCCACCGGACCCTTGCCCTCCGGGCGGACACCGGTATCGGTCACGCCGTGCCGGTCACGCCTTGCCTATCCCCAGCGTCGACTCCGAGGGGAGCAGGCCCGACGCGAGGACCGCGACCCAGTAGTCACCGAGGAGAACGGCGAGCCGCTCGGTGTCCTCCGCGCCGATGGCCTGCCACGGCGTGAGGGCGAGCCGGTCGGTGTCCCGCTCCACACGTCGGCGCAGGTCCTGGCCCGCCTCGGTGGCCACCCCGTCGGCGTCGACCAGCCCCCGCGTCCTCAGGCGCTCCCGGGCCGCCGCCCATTCCTCCGCCGTCCAGCCACGGCCGGCGAACCGCTCCACGGACGCGGCGCCTGTCGCGGCGAACGACACCAGCGCCTCGACGGGGTCGAGTTCCGCGGTCAGCAGAGCGGCGAGATGGCCGTCGCCGCGGTGTTCGCGCAGGATCGTCGCCGCCTGCCACAACTGGAGGTGAGGCTCGGCGGGCCACTCCAGCGCGGCGTTGGCGGCGGCGAGGGGGCGTCCCGCCAGGTCGGCCGCTTCGGCGGCGCGGCGGGCCAGGGCGGCCGCCTCCACCAGTCCGGGGTCGGCGACGCGGTCGCCGAAGAGGCCGCGGTAGGTCCGGTCGATCCCGCGCAGCCGCGCCGCCAGCACCGCCTCCGGAGAGGCGGTCCGCCAGGCGTGGTCGGTGTACCGGGCGACCGTGCCCGGCTGGAAGCTGTAGAAGGCGGAGGCCACCGCCTTGCTGCCGACCGGCCCCATCGGGGCGGCGCGCAGCGGGAAGTAGCTCGCCCAGCGGTTCTCGGCGGAGTAGCCGAGCCTCTCGGCCTCCTCGAAGACTTCCGGCGCGAAGTACAGCACCGCGTGCAGCGGCTCCAGCAGGTGCCAGAGGCGGCGCACCTGATCCGCCGGCACCGCCGGCACCCCGGTCACCTCGCGGTCCGCCTCCCGCTCCCCCGCCGCCACCCGGGAATCCACCCGGCTCGTCACGCTTTCGGACATGACAACTCCCCGTCGTCCCGTTCGACTCCCGCCACAACTTGACACTGACAAGATTGCCTGGCCCCCGCGAACTTGTCAATGCCTAGATGCGGCGTACGCTGCTGTCCATGAACGACCGCCCGTACCACCACGGCGACCTGCGCCGTGCCGTCCTCACCGCCGCGCTCGACGTGATCGCCGCCGACGGCCCCTCCGGTCTGAGCCTGCGCGACCTCGCCCGGCGCGCAGGCGTCTCGCACGCGGCACCGGCCCACCACTTCAAGGACCGCACCGGACTGCTGACGGCGATCGCCGCCGAGGGGTTCGGTCTGCTGGCGGCCACCGTCAACGAGGCCACCGACCTGAAGGACGCGGGCGTGCGCTACGTCCGCTTCGCCCGCGAGCACCCCGCGCATTTCCAGGTGATGTTCGCCCCCGGCCTCCTGCGCACCGACGACCTGGAACTCACCACGGCACGCGCCCTGGCCACCGACGCCCTGCGCACGGCCGTGGCCGGGGTCCGCCCCGAGGAGCAGGGCGACGACGCCCGCCTCGCCGCTGTCGCCGCCTGGTCACTGGCCCACGGCTTCGCGACCCTGCTCCAGGGCCACAACCTCGACGGGGCGGTCGGCGGCCGGGACCCCGAGGAGGTCTTCCGGACGCTGTCGGGCCTGCTGTTCCGGCAGGGCTAGGGCGCTTCCGACCCGACTCCGACCCCGCCCAGATCCGTCAGCAGCGCCCGAGGGCCCGTCGTTCGGTCGCCGGCTCCCCCGCCGCCGCTCGGCTGCGCTGCCCGGACCAACCAGCCCCGGCTCCCTAGGACCCCAGGACCGTCGTCAGGAACTCCCCGACCCATCCGAGCAGTTCCCGCCCGACCAACGGCTTGCCGCCGACCTTCGCGGTCTTCGGGCGGGGCACGAGGACCTGGTGGGCGGCGGACTTGATGACGCTGCCGGGGTAGAGCCGCTTCAGCCGCAGCTCCTGCGACTCCCGCAGCTCCACGGGCGCGAAGCGGATGTTGGTGCCCTGGAGGACGATCTCACCGGCCCCGCACGCCCGCGCCAGCATCCGCAGGCCGGCCACCAGCAGCAGGTTCTCCACCGGCTCGGGCAGCTTGCCGTAGCGGTCGACGAGTTCCTCGCGCACGGCCTTGATGTCCTCCTCCGTGTTGGCGGAGGCGATGGCACGGTAGGCCTGGAGACGCAGACGCTCGCCGGGCGCGTAGTCGTGCGGGACGTGCGCGTCGACGGGCAGCTCGATCTTGACCTCCAGGGGCGGCTCCTCCTCGACGCCGCCGGTCTCCAGCTGCCGCCGGTAGTCGGCGACGGCCTCACCGACCATGCGGACGTACAGGTCGAAGCCGACGCCCGCGATGTGGCCGGACTGCTCGCCGCCCAGCAGGTTGCCCGCGCCGCGGATCTCCAGGTCCTTCATCGCCACGTACATGCCCGCGCCCATCTCGGTGTGCTGGGCGATGGTGGCCAGCCGCTCGTGGGCGGTCTCCGTCAGGGGCTTCTCCGGCGGGTAGAGGAAGTAGGCGTAGCCGCGCTCCCGGCCCCGGCCGACCCGGCCGCGCAGCTGGTGCAGCTGGGACAGGCCGAAGGTGTCGCCGCGCTCGACGATCAGCGTGTTGGCGTTGGAGATGTCGATGCCGGACTCGACGATCGTCGTCGAGACGAGCACGTCGAACCGCTTCTCCCAGAAGTCGACGACGACCTTCTCCAGCGCCGCCTCCGACATCTGGCCGTGCGCGGTGGCGATGCGCGCCTCGGGGACGAACTCGCGCAGACGGGCGGCCGCGCGGTCGATGGACTCGACCCGGTTGTGGATGTAGAAGACCTGGCCCTCACGGAGCAGTTCGCGGCGGATGGCGGCGCCGATCTGCTTCTCCTCGTACGGGCCGACGAAGGTGAGCACCGGGTGGCGCTCCTCCGGGGGCGTGGTGATCGTCGACATCTCGCGGATGCCCGTCACCGCCATCTCCAGGGTGCGCGGGATGGGCGTGGCGGACATCGTCAGGACGTCGACGTTGGCCCGCAGCTTCTTCAGCTGCTCCTTGTGCTCGACGCCGAAGCGCTGCTCCTCGTCGACGATGACCAGGCCCAGGTCCTTGAACTTGGTCTCCGAGGAGAACAGGCGGTGGGTGCCGATGACGATGTCCACGGAGCCCTCGCGCAGCCCCTCCAGGACCGCCTTCGCCTCCGTGTCGGTCTGGAAGCGGGAGAGGGCCCGCACGTTCACCGGGAACTGCGCGTACCGCTCGCTGAACGTGCCGAAGTGCTGCTGCACCAGCAGCGTGGTGGGCACCAGCACCGCCACCTGCTTGCCGTCCTGGACGGCCTTGAAGGCGGCGCGGACCGCGATCTCCGTCTTGCCGTAGCCGACGTCGCCGCAGATCAGCCGGTCCATCGGGACCGACTTCTCCATGTCGTCCTTGACCTCGGCGATGGTGGTGAGCTGGTCGGGCGTCTCCGCGTAGGGGAAGGCGTCCTCCAGTTCGCGCTGCCAGGGCGTGTCCGTGCCGAAGGCGTGTCCGGGGGCCGCCATCCGCGCGCTGTACAGCTTGATGAGGTCGGCCGCGATCTCCTTGACGGCCTTCTTCGCGCGCGCCTTGGTCTTCGTCCAGTCGGCGCCGCCCAGGCGGTGCAGGGTGGGTGCCTCGCCGCCGACGTACTTGGTGATCTGTTCCAGCTGGTCGGTGGGGATGTAGAGGCGGTCACCGGGCTGGCCGCGCTTGGCGGGCGCGTACTCCACGACCAGGTACTCGCGGGTGGCGCCCTGCACGGTGCGCTGCACCATCTCGATGTAACGGCCCACGCCGTGCTGCTCGTGGACGATGTGGTCGCCCGCCTCCAGGGTGAGCGGGTCGATGGTCTTCCTGCGGCGCGCGGGCATGCGCGCGCCGTCCTTGCCGGCCGCCTTCTGGCCCGACAGGTCGGTCTCGGTCAGGACGGCGAGCCGGAGCGCCGGGTCGACGAAGCCGTAGTCGATGCAGCCGCAGGAGACGTGGACGAGGGACGGGGACAGCTCGGTGAGGTCGATGTCCAGGCGGGCCGCGACGCCCTCGCCGCCGAGCACCTCGACGGTACGGGCCGCCGGGCCGTGGCCCTCGGTGACGAAGACGACGCGCCAGCCGTCGGCCAGCCAGCCCTTGGTGTCGGCGAGCGCCTTCGCCGTGTCGCCGCGGTAGGTCTCCGGGGCGTGCATGCCGAGCTGGAGGGTGTCCGCGTCCAGTTCGAGGTCGGCGGCGAACGGGGACACCGACCACCACATCATGTCCAGCTCGCGCGCGCGGTCGCGCACGTCCGCGATGGACCACAGGGAGGCCGCGCCGACGTCGATGGGCGCCTCGCCGCCGCCCGCGGTGGCGGCCCAGGACGCCTGGAGGAACTCCTGCGAGGTGGCGACGAGATCGGCGGCACGCGTGCGGACCCGCTCCGGGTCGCACACGACGGCCATGGCGCCCTTCGGCAGCACGTCGAGCAGCAGCTCCATGTCGTCGACCAGGACCGGGGCCAGGGACTCCATGCCCTCGACCGCGATGCCCTCGGCGATCCTGCCGAGCAGCTCGCCCAGTTCGGGGTGCTGCTCGGCGAGGGCACGCGCGCGCGTGCGGACGTCGTCGGTGAGGAGCAGTTCCCGGCAGGGCGGGGCCCACAGGCCGTGTGGGGCGACTTCGAGCGACCGCTGGTCGGCGACCTTGAAGTAGCGGATCTCCTCGACGTCGTCGCCCCAGAACTCGATGCGCAGGGGGTGTTCCTCGGTGGGCGGGAACACGTCCAGGATGCCGCCGCGCACGGCGAACTCGCCGCGCTTCTCGACCAGCTCCACGCGCGCGTACGCGGCGGCGGCGAGGGCTTCGACGACCTCGTTCAGGTCGGCGGTCCCGCCGCTCCTGAGCGCGACGGGCTCCAGGTCGCCGAGGCCCTTGACCTGGGGCTGGAGCACCGAGCGGACGGGGGCCACGACGACGGAGACCGGGCCGGTCTCGGGGTCGTCGGCGCTGGGGTGGGACAGCCGGCGCAGAACGGCGAGGCGGCGGCCGACGGTGTCGCTGCGGGGGCTGAGGCGCTCGTGCGGGAGGGTCTCCCAGGAGGGGTACTCCACGACGCCGTCCGGGGGCAGCAGTGAGCGCAGCGCCGCGGCCAGGTCCTCGGCCTCGCGGCCGGTCGCCGTCACCGCCAGGACGGGGCGGCCGGTCTCGCGGGCCAGGGCGGCGATCGCGAAGGGGCGGGCCGCCGGGGGGCCGACCAGGTCGACGTGCATGCGGTTGCCGTCGGCGGCGGCCGGGATCGCTTCCGCGAGGGCGGTGTCCTTGACTACGGCGTCGAGCAGACCGTGCAGGCTCATGGAGGGCTTTCCGTCCGAGGGACCGGGCGCCGGGTGCGCCGGTCCGGGGTGGGCAACGCGAAGGGCCCGACGCGTGTCACGGGCCGGGGGTGTCCAGAGTACGACGGGGCGGGGCGGTGTGCTGGGGGCTGTGGATGACACGGGGGCTGTGGACGACTCGGGACGGGGGGCGGGGGCGGAGCGACGCCCCGGAGAGGCTGGGGCGACACGCACGGGAGAGGCTGCGGCGACGCGTGGAGCCGGCGCCGAGGAGCCCCCGTGGCTCTTCGGCGCCGGCTGCCCCCGTCGGGGCGGGGGTCTAGTCCGTCGCGATCGCGTTCAGGACGTTCATGCGGCCTGCCCGGAAGGCGGGGATCAGGGCCGCGAAGAGGCCCACGAAGGCCGAGGCGACGAACACGCCGGTGATCGTCGGCCAGGGGATGTCGAGGACGGTCAGGCCCTCCAGGGCGAGGAGCTGCTGGGCGGTGGCGCCCCAGCCCATGCCCAGGCCGAGGCCGAGGAGGGCACCGAAGAGGGCGATGACGACCGACTCCATGCGGATCATCCTGCGCAGCTGCCGCCTCGACAGGCCGATCGCCCGCATCAGGCCGATCTCCCGGGTGCGTTCCACCACCGACAGGGCCAGGGTGTTCACCACTCCGAGGACGGCCACGATGATCGCCAGGGCCAGCAGGCCGTAGATCAGGTTCAGCATCTGGCCGATCTGGTCCTTCAGCGCCTCCTTGTAGTCGGTCTGGTCGCGGACGGTGTACTGCGGGTAGTCGTGCAGCGCGGACTTCAGGGACGCGTACGCCGCGTCCTGGCGCCCTTCCTCCGCCGTGGCGAAGACCAGCGCGTCGAGCGGCATCCGGTCGGCGGGCACGTACTCGGCGACCGTCGCCACGGAGGCGTACATGGCGCCCTTGTCGATGACGACCTCGTCGCTGGTGATCGCGCGGACCGTCAGCGTCGCCGTCGTCCCGTCCTCGAAGTCGACCTTCACGGGGGAGCCGACCGTCAGGCCGTGTTCCTTCGCGAAGCCCTCGAAGACGGACATCGAGTCGGGCCGGTAGGCGTCGGCGAGGTCGCCGGCCACCGTCTCGGTGCGGACGTCCTGTGCGTAGGACGGGTCCGCGGCGTTGATCGTCTCGCCCTTGGACGTCCTGCCGTCGGGGGTGGTCAGGTCGGCGTCGAGGAGCTTGTACTCGGTGACCCGCTCCAGGCCCGGCGTGGACTTCACGGCCTGGACCGCCTGCGGGGTGATCAGCTGGCCGCTGTCGCTCTGCACGATGAAGTCGGTGCCGACGGACTTGTCGAGCTGGTCGGTGGCCGAGGCGACCATGGAGGAGCCGACCACCGACAGGCAGGCGACCAGTGCGAGACCGATCATCAGGGCGGCGCCGGTGGCGCCGGTGCGGCGCGGGTTGCGCAGGGCGTTGCGTTCCGCCATCCGGCCGACGGGGCCGAAGGCGCGCAGCAGGACGGCCCCCAGGACGCGGACCACGCCACCGGCGAGCAGCGGGCCGATCACCACGAAGCCGATCAGGGTCAGCACCACGCCCAGCCCCAGCCAGAGGGAGCCCTCGCCCGCCTCGTCGGCGGCGGTGGCCAGGTACAGGCCGTAGACGCCGGCGCCGGTGAGCAGCACGCCGAGGACGGCCCGTACGACGCCGGCCTTCGCGTCGGCCGGGGCGCCCGCGTCGCGCAGGGCGGCCATCGGGGAGACCTTGCCGGCGCGGCGGGCGGGCAGGTAGGCGGCGAGGACGGTGACGACCACACCGAGGACCATGCCGATCACCGGGGTCGTCCAGGCCACCGTCAGATCGTCGGTGGACAGGTTCATGCCGGTCATGCCCATGAGCTTCATCAGGCCGACGGCGATGCCGACGCCCGCGCCGACGCCGAGGACCGAGCCGACGACTCCGAGCAGCAGCGCCTCGGCGAGCACCGAGCGGTTGACCTGCCGGCGGCTGGAGCCGATGGCCCGCATCAGGCCTATCTCGCGGGTGCGCTGCGCGACCAGCATCGAGAAGGTGTTGATGATCAGGAAGATGCCGACGAGGAAGGCGATCCCGGCGAAGCCGAGCATCGCGTACTTCATCACGTTCAGGAAGTCGCCGACGTTCTGCTGGTTGGCGTCGGCGGTCTCCTTGGCGGTCTGCACCTTGTAGGCGCCGCCGAGGGCGGCCGTGACGTTCTTCTTCAGCTGCGCGTCGCTCACCCCGGCCGCGGCCGTGACGTTGATGTTCGTGTAGACGTCCGACGCGCCGACCAGGGTCTTCTGCGCGGTCTCGGTGTCCAGGTAGAACATCGCCGCGCCGGGGTTGGTGACCTGGAAGGCGGCGATGCCGCAGATGTGCGCGGTGTGCGTGCCGATCGCGCTGATCACGGCGATCTCGTCGCCGAGTTTCAGGCCGTGCTTGTCGGCGGTGTCCGCGTCGACCATGATCTGGTCGGCCGTGGTGGGCGCCGCGCCGTCGGTGATCTCCATGGTGCGGGCGTCGTTGCCGTTCCAGCTGCCGACGATGGTGGGGCCGCCGCTGGTGGGCGACAGGCTGTCCTTGTCGGCGTCGACGACGGTCACGGAGGTCGAGAAGACGGTTCCCTCCGCGGACTTCACACCCTCGGCCGTACGGACCTCGCCCAGCGCGCCGGCCGGTATGACCGGCGGCCTGCCGTTGCCCGAGGTGGTCTCGCCGGTGTCCGAGGCGTTCTTCGCGCTGACCGTGACGTCGGAGGAGGTGGCCGCGAACAGCTTGTCGAAGGTGGTGTTCATCGTGTCGGTGAAGACCAGCGTCCCGCAGACGAACGCCACCGACAGCAGGACCGCCACGGCCGACAGGGCCATGCGTCCCTTGTGCGCGAGGAAGTTGCGCATCGACGTCTTCAGGACGGTCATGACGTACGCCCCCGCGCGTCGAAGTCCTTCATGCGGTCCAGGACCTGGTCGGCGGTCGGCTGGTGCATCTCGTCGACGATCCGGCCGTCGGCCAGGTACAGCACGCGGTCGGCGTACGAGGCCGCCACCGGGTCGTGGGTGACCATGACGATGGTCTGGCCCAGCTCGTCGACGGAGCGGCGCAGGAAGCCCAGGACCTCGGCGCCCGCGCGCGAGTCGAGGTTCCCGGTGGGCTCGTCGCCGAAGATGATCTCGGGGCGGGCGGCGAGGGCGCGCGCCACGGCCACGCGCTGCTGCTGGCCGCCGGAGAGCTGGGTGGGGCGGTGCTTGAGCCGGCCGGCGAGCCCGACGGTCTCCACGACCCGGTCCAGCCAGGCCCGGTCGGGCTTGCGCCCGGCGATGTCCATCGGGAGGGTGATGTTCTCTATCGCGTTCAGCGTCGGCAGCAGGTTGAACGCCTGGAAGATGAAGCCGATCCGATCCCGGCGCAGCCGGGTGAGCTTCTTGTCCTTCAGGCCGGTGATCTCGGTCTCGTCCAGGTAGATCTGACCTGCCGTCACGGTGTCGAGTCCGGCGAGGCAGTGCATCAGCGTGGACTTGCCGGACCCCGAGGGGCCCATGATCGCGGTGAAGCGGCCGCGGGCGATGTCCACGTCGACGTGGTCCAGTGCGACGACCCGGGTCTCCCCGGAGCCGTACGCCTTGACGACCTGCCGCGCCCGCGCGGCAACGGCCGTACGCTCTCCAGTACCCCCGTGCCTGGGAATGGTCACAGCCGATGTCACGGTATGTCTCCTATGTCGGTCACGTATCGGGATGCACCGGCGCCTTGGCCGTGCGGTCCTGCCGGTGCGGTCCCGGTGGCGGGTCCTGCCGGCGCGGTCCCGATGGCGGGGCCTGCCGGTGCGGTTCTGCTGATGCGGTCCTGCTGGGTACGTCACTGAGTCTGTCGGTGCGGACGGTCCGGCGCGCTGGTGCTCGGGCCCGTCTTCCCGGGGGGTTAACCCCACCCCGACAGCCGAGGACGGCCGCCCCCCGCGGCATGAGACCAGGTTAGGGACGGGCCGTGCCCCTTCTCGTCCTCCGGCGGAACGACCGCTCCCCGAGCCCTTGTACGGAGGTACCCCTAGGGGGAGTCCACCGCCGGGCGGACTCCCCCTCCGGGTCGGCTCCCCCTTCGGACCCACCCGAGGTTCCGCCCTCCCGCCGCGTCAGGGTCAAGTGGGAAGCTGTGGCGGACGGATGGCTGCAAGGGACACGGACGTCCCGCCGAGGGCCCGCACGCCACGGCCGGGTCCGGACGGGACGCACAGGGGAGGGCATTTCCGGTGGGCGACACGAGACCCGCGACACGGCACACGGCCCAGCGCACGGCCACCGGACGACGAGGGGCGGTCGTCGCCGCGCTCATGCTCTCCATGGCGCTCGCCGCCCTCGACTCGACCGTCGTCTCCACGGCGGTCCCGCAGATCGTCGGCGACCTCGGCGGGTTCTCCGTCTTCTCCTGGCTGTTCTCCGGCTATCTGCTCGCCGTCACGGTCACGCTGCCCGTCTACGGCAAGCTCTCCGACACCTTCGGCCGCAAGCCGGTCCTGGTGGCCGGCACCGCCCTGTTCCTGCTGGGCTCACTGCTGTGCGCGCTCGCCTGGAACATGGGCGCGCTGATCGCGTTCCGTGTCGTGCAGGGCCTGGGCGGCGGAGCGCTCCAGGGCACCGTGCAGACACTCGCCGCCGACCTGTACCCGCTGGAGGAACGCCCGAAGATCCAGTCCAAGCTGTCGACGGTGTGGGCGGTGTCCGCGGTCGCCGGGCCGGGTGTGGGCGGCCTGCTGGCGGCGTACGCCGACTGGCGGTGGATCTTCCTGGTCAACCTGCCGGTCGGCGCGGTGGCGTTGTGGCTGATCGTGCGTCACCTCCACGAGCCCCGACGGGAGTCCCCCGCACGCGCGCGTGCCGACGCCGGTCCGGAAGGGGCGCCTCGCGCGCGTACCGACGCCGGTCCGGAAGGGACGCCTCACGCGCGTGCCGACGTCGACTGGGCGGGCGCGCTGACGGTGTTCGCGTGCGGGGGTGTGCTGCTGACCGCGCTGGTGCAGGGCGGGGTGGCGTGGCCGTGGCTGTCGGCGCCGTCGCTCGCCCTGTTCGCCGCGGGCCTCGCCCTGGCCGGGCTCGTCGTGGTCGTCGAACGCCGTGCCGCGCAGCCGATCATCCCGGGCTGGGTCTGGCGCCGCCGTACGATCGCGGCGGTCAACCTCGCCCTGGGCGCGCTGGGTCTGCTGATGGTGGCGCCCACGGTGTTCCTGCCGACGTACGCCCAGTCGGTGCTGGAGCTGGATCCGGTCTCCGCCGGGTTCGTGCTGTCGGTGTGGACGCTGAGCTGGCCGGTGTCGGCCGCGCTGAGCCAGCACGTGTACCGGCGCATCGGCTTCCGCGACACCGCCCTGCTCGGCATCGGCGCGGCCGCGCTGGTGCTGCTGGCGTTCCCCTTCCTGCCGTATCCGGGCGAGGCCTGGCAGCCGACGGTGCTGATGCTGCTGCTGGGCGCCGCACTGGGCCTGTTCCAGCTGCCGTTGATCGTCGGCGTGCAGTCGACGGTCGGCTGGTCGGAGCGGGGCACCACGACGGCGTCGGTGCTGTTCTGCCGCCAGACGGGCCAGACGGTCGGCGCGGCCGTGTTCGGCGCCGTCGCCAACGGTGTCCTGGCGGCCCGTCTGGGCGGCGCGGGCGACCTGGACTCCATCACGGGCGCCCTGGCCTCCGGACCGGCGCAGGAAACCACCCGGCGCGCCGTCGCGGACGCCGTGCACGCCGTCTACCTGGGCGCCTCCTGCGCCGCCGCGCTCGCCTTCGCCGTCCTGCTGCTGGTGGCACCGCGCCGCTTCCCGGTACTCACCGGTCAGGGCGACTGAGAGCGCACGGGTAGGCGGACGCACGGGCCGGGGAGCAGCGGCGCGGACGGGGCCGCCGGGAGCGCAGGGTCCGCCAGGACCACAGGGGCCGCCCGAGCTGCCAGGACCGCCCGGACCACCCGTACCGCAGGGACCGCTCGAACCGCCCGACCGCAGGGGCCGCCGGGATCGCAGGGGCCGCTGGGGCCGCCGGGGCCGCCGGGGCCGCTCGAACCGCCCGACCGCCGGGGCCGCCGACCGGCCGGTCTCCCGTCCCCGCGCCGGCACACGTGGCTGACCGGTCGGCCCCGCCTCCCGTCGGCGGCCGGGTGACCGACCGGGCCGATCCCGCCCCGAGCCACCTCAGGAGTTAACGCGGGTAACACCCCAGGTCAGTACCGGCTGGGCACAGCAAGCGCATACCGACCGCTCAGTTTGCCGAAACCCTCGCACAACCGCCTACTCCCGGGTAACGTGCGTGCCCCTCGCCTCCGCCCCCACCTCCCTGCGGTCCGCCGCCCGGACCCGAGCCGCGCAAGGAGACACGGGATGACCCACGACGCGTCCCCGCCGCCTCACCTGACGTATCCCTGGCAGCCACCACCGCCCGCCCCCGAACCCGCCCGCCGGCCGCCCGCCCGTCACACACCGCTCGGCCACCACAGCGACCTGCGGAAACTGCGTACCGCCTACCGCCGGCAGCGGCGCATCGCCACCCTCACCGCGCTCGGCTACTTCGTCCCCTTCCTCTTCCTGTCCGCCTTCGCGCCCTCCCTGACGACCACCAGGGTCGCGGGCCTCCCCGCCGGTCTGCTGCTCGCCCTCCTCCAGCTCCCCGTCACCTGGCTGGCGATCGCCGTGTACGAGCACACCGCCCGCCGCCGCGTCGACCCGCTCGCCGACCGCATCCGCAAGCAGTCCGAGCTCGACGCCAAGCGCGCGGCCCGGCACGAAAGGGCGACACGATGACCCGGGGCGACGGGGTCCGGTCCGCCGCCGGCACCTTCGCCGAACTCGACGGCGACACGCAGACCATGTCCCTCGTGGCGTTCACCGCGGTCGTCACCGTCACGCTGCTGCTGTGCGTGCTGACGGGCCCCGACCGGGACGACCTCGACGAGTTCTACACCGGCTACCGCTCCCTGTCCCCCCTGCGCAACGGCCTGGCCGTCGCCGGCGACTACATCTCCGCCGCCACCGTCCTCGGCACCGGCGGCGTGATCGCCCTGTACGGCTACGACGGCGTCGTCCTCGCCCTGAGCACGGCCCTGTCGCTGATGCTGCTGATGTTCCTGCTCGCCGAACCACTGCGCAACGCGGGCCGCTTCACCATGGGGGACGCCTTCGCCCGACGCCTGCCGGGCCGCGCGGTGCGCATCACGGCGTGCGCGGTGACGATCGTCGCGCTCCTGCCGATGATGGTGGTGCAGCTCGCGGGCACCGGCCAGCTCCTCGCGTACCTCCTCGGCTTCTCCGGCGACTCGCTGAAGACGGCCTGCATGACCGTCATGGGCGTCCTGATGATCAGCTACGCGGCGATCGGCGGCATGAAGGGCACCGCCCTCATCCAGATCCTGAAGATCGTCATGCTGCTCGGCTCCGGCGCCGTCGTCGCCGTGCTGGTCCTGCACCGCTTCGACTGGAACCCCGGCGCCCTCGTCGACGCGGCCGCAGCGAGCAGCGGGATCGGCGACGCGTTCCTCCGCTCGGGCCTTCAGTTCTCCTCCGGCCCGCAGCCCGGCCTCGACATGATCAGCTCCCAGCTCGCGGTGGTGCTCGGCGGCGCGTGCCTGCCGCACATCACCATGCGCATGTACACCGCCTCCTCCGCGCGCCAGGTGCGCCGCTCGATGTCCTGGGCGGTGTCCGGCGTGGCCCTGTTCGTGCTCGTCATCACGGTCGTCGGGTTCGGGGCGACGGCGCTGGTGGGCCGCGCGGCGATCGCCGAGGCGGACGCGCAGGGCAACACCGCCTATCTGCTGGGCTCCCGGGCCGCCTTCGGAGAGGCGCCGTCCACGGCGGAGACACTGCTGTTCACCACCGTGACCACGGCGATCTTCCTCACCGTCCTGGCCTCGGTCGCCGGCATGATCCTCGCCTGCGCCAACTCCCTGGCCCACGACGTCCTCGCGGCACGCGCGCGGGAGACGTCCCCGCGCCGCGAGATGCTGCTGGCCCGCCTCTCCGCCCTGGCCGTCGGCGTCCCGACGATCCTGCTGGCCGCCCAGGTCCAGCACCGCAGCCTCCAGCCGCTGGTCACCCTGTCGTTCTGCCTCGGCGCCTCGGCCCTGGCCCCCGCCCTGGTCTACAGCCTCTTCTGGCGTCGCTACACCCGGACGGGCCTGCTGAGCACCCTCATCGGGGGCACCCTGTCGGTCCTGCTGATCATGCCCGGCACCAACCTGGTCTCCGGCTCCCCGGCCGCCGCCTTCCCGGACGCCGACTTCAACTGGTTCCCGTTCACCACCACCGGCCTCGTCACCATCCCCCTCGGCTTCGCCCTCGGCTGGCTGGGCACGGTCGCCTCGGGCCGCCGCAAGGCGGAGGAGCAGCGGCGCCGGTACGAGGCGGTGGAGGGGTGGATCCTGGCGGGGGCGGTGCGGAGGGAGGGCTGAGGAGAGAGCGAGCCGGGAACCGGGAACGAGGAGCCGGACCGGAGCCGGACCGGAGCCGGGAGCCAAGAGCCGGGAACCGGCGGACCGGAGCCAGGAGCCGGGAACCGGCGGACCGGAACCGGGAACCCGGAGCCGGGACCCGGCGGACCGGGAGGAAACGGCCCGGCTACTCGACCACGCGCCCCGTGAGCGCGCTCAGGTTGTTGCGCACGGAGTCCATGTGCGCCTGCACGTGGTCCCACCGCTCGCCGTGCTCCCGCAGCACCCGTTCCGTCTCGCGCGCGATGCGGTCCTTGCGCACACGCGCCTCGGCGAGGATCTCGGCGGCACGCGCGCGTGCCTCCTCCTGGCGCCGCCGGGACGCCTCCTCCGCCTCGGCGAACTCCCGCTCCGCCTCGGCCAGGGCCTCCTCGGCACGGGCCATCGACCGGGCGTGCTGCGCGTCGAAGGCGGCGGCCCGCTCGGCCTCCTCGCGCTCCAGCGCCTCCAGCCGCTCGGCGTGCGCCAGCTTCGGCTCGACGAGCAGACCGGCGGTGCGCTGCCGCACATCGCGCAGCCCCGTGAGCGCCTCGCCGCGGAACTCCTTCACCTTCTTCCGGGCGGCGACCCGGATGCCGTGCGCCTCGGCGCGCGCGGCGATCAGCCGCAGACGGGCCTGCTCCTTGGCCGCCGTGCGCAGCTCCTCCGCCTCCTCCCGCGCCGACCTGCGCACGGCAGCGGCGCGCGCCTCGGCCTGCGCGACCTGCTCGGAGGCTTCACGCCGGGCCTGTTCCCGCACGCCCGACGCCTCCTCCTGCACGAGCTGGAAGAGGCGCCGGGCGCGCTCCCCGAGGCTGTCGTACGTCTGCGGCGCGAGCTGCGGCACGGTCTCGCGCAGCCGCTCGGCCTCCACCGTCATCTCCTTGACGAGGACGGTGAGCCGGGCGACCCGCTCCCAGGCGGCATCGCGTTCGGCGGAGAGCGCGGCGGTGTACGTGTCGACCTCTTTGGGCCGGTAGCCGCGCCCGAGAACAGTCACGAACCCGGGCGTTGACACTTTGGCGCTGCTCATCCTGTAGCCCCTCTCCACCAAAAAGACGCGAAATGATGATTTCCCGCATATCTTGATGGATCGGACTTAAGTGTTCATAACGCGACACTCCGGGCGCGTGGTACGGGCGGCGCCGGACACGAAAGGGCCGGGCCCGGTCGTACGACCGGGCCCGGCCCTCCTCCTGCACACGTCAGCGGGGCGTACGCCTCACAGCAGCCCGTCCCACATCTGCTCCAGCAGCACCGACCACCAGCTCTCCGGCGAACCGAGCGCCGCCGGATCCAGCGCGGCCAACTGAGCCTGGAAGTCGACGGTCCAACGGCCCGCCTGCTCCTGGTTCAGACCGAACCGCAGCCGCCACATCCGCCCGAGCAGCGCGAGGCAGCGCGCGAACTCCGGCAGCCCCGTGTTCACGAACTGCGGCGGCACCGGCGCCCCGCCCGGCCCCGCCTCCACCGGCACGGCGACGATGTTCGCCGTCCCGTACTGCACACAGATCGCCTTGCCGAAGTCACTGCCCATGACGAGGTACGAACCCGCGTCCGACGCAGGCTGCACCCCCCGCTCCGCCGCCAGCTCCGCCAGCGTCGGCACCGGCCGTCCCGGCTGGGCCTGCGCCCAGAAGAACGGCCCCATGTCCATCGGCAGCCCGGCCACCACCAGCGTGTGCGCCACGACCGGCGGCACCCCCTGCCGGGACACCGCCGCCTGCTCGAACCGGAACAGCCCCGGCCCGAACGCCGCCCCCAGCTCCTGCGCCACCGCCTCCGGCGGAATCGGCGGCGCCGGCTGCACCGGCGGCAACGGCGCCCGCACCGGCGCGGGGCGCGCGGGACCGTCCGCGACCTGGTGCAGCTCGCCCTGGTGGGCCAGCAACTGCTGCATCCCCTGCTGCCGGCTCGCGTGATCCGCCCCGTAGGGGGCGATGCTCGTGATGCGCGCCTGCGGCCACTGCTCCCGGATCATCCGCGCGCAGTACGCACCCGGCAGCTCGCACGACTCCAGCTCGGTGTGCAGCTCCAGCACCTGGTCCGGCGGCACGTTCATCGCCCGCAGCTCGTGGAAGATCTGCCACTCCGGGTGCGGCGTCCCCGGCGCCGAACGCCGGATCAGCTGCTGCTCCGACCCGTCCTGCGCCCGGTAGCGCAGCACGGCCTGGTAACCGGGGCCGACCGTCGGCTGACCCTGCTGCGGATACCCGTACGCCGGCGGCTGCCCCGGCACCGGCACACCCGGCGGAGGCATCGCACCGGGCGGAGGCACGGCACCCGGCGGCGGCACGGCACCCGGAGGCATCGGCTGCGGGGCGCCCGGAGGCATCCCAGGGGCGCCCGGCGCACCCGGAACGCCGGGAGCGTACGGAGCAGGCGGCGGCGGGGGCACGCCCGGGCCACCCGACGGGGGCGCGGCCAGCATCGTCTCCGCATGGTGAACGGCACCCCGCGCACCCCCCGAGGAGCCGTGCCCGCCCGGTGCACCAGGCATACCGGGGGCGCCCGCAGCACCCTGGACACCAGGCGCGTTGGGTCCGCCCGGCGCACCCGGAGCGCCCGGAGCGCCCGGAGCGCCCGGAGGCTGCGCACCCCCGCCCGGACCCATCCGACCGGGATCGGCCAGCATCGTGGCGGCATGGTGGACACCGCCCGGCGGCGTGCCGCCGGGGGCGTTCGGCGGAGTCGGCGGGGCCGGCGGGCCGGCCTGTCCCGGCCCACCGGGCGGACCGGGCGGGTTGGGCGGGTTGGACCCGCCCGGGGCTCCCGGGCTACCCGGTCCCCCCGGCCCGTCGGGGCCGAGCGCCGACACGAGCTGCGTCGGCACATAACCGCCCGCCGGAGCGCCAGGCACACCTGGCACACCTGGCGCACCCGGCACACCCGAGCCGGCGGAGGGCGGAGAAGGAGGCGGGGGCGGTGTGGCGCCCGGCCGCGCACCCGGCGTCCCCGGCGCTCCCGGCGGGGGCGGCGGGGTCGCTCCACCACCACGCCCACGGCGCGGAGGCGCCGCCTTGCTGGTCGCGGCGTCGGCGATGTCACCGGCGTGCGGCGCCAGCGGCCGCGCCGGGGCGCCCGCGGCACCCGCGGCACCTGGAGCACCCGGAGCGCCCGGAGCGCCCGGAGCGCCGGGAACCTGCGGCGCACCCGGGGCCTGCGGGTAGCCGTACGACTGCGCACCCGGCGGAGGCGTGCCCGGAGAACCACCCGGAGGCGGAGTACCGGGACTCCCCGGAGGCGGAGTCGGGGGAACCCCCGGAGCGCCGGGCCCCTGCGGATAGCCGTACGGCTGCGCACCGGACGGAGGCGGGGGAGGCGGCGGAGTGCCACCCGGCACACCACCGCTCGGCGTACCCGCGCCAGGCACAGGCGGCGCGGGCGGCGCGCCCTGCGCCTCCTGCGCACCACCCGGCCCGTTCGGATTGCCGAGCGCCGGTGCCACCGCCGTCGGCGGGAGCCGGCTGCCGCCAGAGATCAGCGCCGTCTTGGCGTCGGGCTGGGACGAGGGCGGCCGCACCTCGTCGTCGGAACCGCTCAACGGCGGCGCGAAGACCGTCGCGGGAAGCGGAACGGAACGGTCGTCCCCCGGATCGGCGTTGGTGTCCGTACCCGTCCAGGGCGTGGCCCCGACCGGCACGGCGGGCGCCTCCGGAACAGAAGGCCCGGACGCACCGGCACCGGCACCCGAACCTGCACCAGCCCCCGAGCCCGAGCCCACCCCGGCACCGGCACCAGCCCCCGCATCCACAGGCACCCCGGCCTGCGTCTGAGGCAGCGCCGGATCAGGCGTCACGGACCCACCAGCTCCACCGGACCCACCGGCCCCACCGGCACCCTGCCCGTCCGCAGCCCCCTGCCCCTGCGCAGCCCCCTGCCCCTGCTCCCGCTCCCCGATCCCCAGCCGGTCCGCCGCCTCCTGCAACCACTCCGGCGGCGACAACAGGAACGACGTCTGATTCAGATCCACCCGCGCCGCCGGCGCCGGCACCGCATCGGCGACCTCACCCTCCGGACGCCCGTACTCCTCCTCGTACCGCCGGATCACCTCGCCCACCGGCAACGACGGCCACAACGAGACCTCCCCGCTGTCCCGGGCCAGCACCAACCGCTGCCCGCCCCCGTCCGACCGCGGCCCCTCCGCACGGTCCTCGGCCCACACCACGAACCCGAGTCCGAACTCCCGCACCCGCACCTCACGATGCTGGTACGCCGGAACGTCCCCGTTGACCCACTCTTCCCCGCGCTCCTGCGCCTGCGCGAACGTCACCATCGCCGAATCACTCCCCCGCGCCCACGGACGACACCGGCACGACCCGCGCGAACCCACCGTCCACCATCAGGTTCGCCACCGTCTCCAACTCCGGCGGCCGCCCCGCCAGACGCGACAGGAACGCGTCGAAATCCTCACCGCACGGCAGCAACAACCGCTCCACCCGCTCCGCCGGCGACCACGCCGGATCCACGTCCCGCGCGTCGTCGTACGCGCAGAACCACACCGAACCGACCCGCTCGCCCTTCACCTTCACCGCCAGCAGACCACCCTGCACGAACCCGACACCCAGATAGTCCTTCGTCAGATGGTCCCGCAGGCACTTGTTCACATACACCAGGTCATTGACCGCCGCCTCGTCCCGCACCGTGAAGAACGGCTGGTCCACCAGCAGCCCCAACTCCGCGTCCAGCGCCACCCCCACCGGCGCACACCCGCCCGCCGCCTTCAGGAACGACCGGTACGCACCCGGCAACCGGTACCCCAGATCCTCCTCCACCCCCTGCACCTGCGACTCCGACACCGCCACACCCGACTTCGGCAGCCCGAAATGCGCCGGACGCGTCTCCTGCAACGGACGCGTCCCCCGCTTCCCCTGATCCACCACCGCCGTCGCCACACCACCGTGATGCCGCAACAACGCCTTCACCTCGACCGGCACCAGCTCGAGCCGCCGCGACCCCACCACGTGATGCCACGTCCAGCCGTGCGGCGTCGCCACACTCGCCACCGTGTCCCACAACTCGTGCCCCGACGCCGCCAGCGCCGCGTTCGCCGACACATAGTCCGTCAGCCGCAACTCATCGACCCCGAACCCCTCCGGAGGCTCCGCGATCTCCGCCGCCGCCCGCGCGTACGAGGAGAAGTCCGGGTAACCCCGCTCATCGACCCGTACCCCCCTCGGGTGACGCGCGGCACGCACCGGATCCGGGAAATGCACGACCTGCCCCGCATAAGCCGCGTTCGGCGGCACGGCGTGTCCCCCGGCCTGGCGGCTGGGCGGTGCCCCCAGCCCGAGCCGACCTGTCGTCATCGCGGTTGCCCCCTGCGGCACTCGGTACGGACCACAGCGACCGGTTCCGCTTCCGGTACCGGCCACCGCATCCCGTATGCGGCTGTCTCCAACGGTCTCCCCGCGCGTCAACCGCGCGCCGGGCGGTGCCGACAGCCTATGCGGTACGACGACACCGGTCACCGGCCCTCCACTTCCGTGACCAGCCGTCACCCCGCCGTGACAGCCCGCCCCCGCACGGGCGTGTCGCACCGCCCCAGCTTCCACACACGCCACGCCATTTGGCACCCTGTGTGCTCCGGGGGGATGCAAGGGAGGGGAAAGACGATCATGAACGCCACGCAAACGGGACCGCACACCGGCCACTCCGGCGACCCCCGCATCGGCTGGAGCCACGACGAGACTCCCCACGCCCCCACCCTCCACCACCGCCGCGACGGCATACTCCCCGCCATCGCCGCCGCCCTCTCCGTCCGCGGCGCCACCCTCACCGGCACCGCCGCCCGCGGCGACCACCCCCCGGCACTCCACCCCCTCGTCCAGGACTTCCTCGACACCCTCACCAGCAGCCAACGCGACCGCTTCACCGGCCGCTGCGCCGAGGCACTCCTCATCTCCCGCCACATCACCGCCGCCGACTCCGCCCGCAGCAAACGCGCGGCCCGCAGACCCATGACCAACGGCGAAGCCCGCAAAACCCTCAAACACGCCAAACTCACCGCACGACGCATCCGCGAGGACGGCGACCCCCTCCACGGCAGCTTCGCCACCCCCTGCCGCGCCTGCACCGCCCTCAGCGCCCACTTCGGCGTACGCATCATCGACCCCACCGCGACCGACGCCTGACCCCCTACCCCACACCCCCACACACCCCACACACCCCCATCACGGCGGCCCCCACGACCCCGACCCCCACCCCGACCCACGACAGGCCCATGCACCCCGACCGCACCTCCACCACCCGCTTCCCCGTCCCCGTCGACGCGGCCCTCCGCTCCGCCGGCTGGCAACCCGGACGCTGGGACATCAAACAAGCCGAGATCTGGGCCGACACCCTCCGCGACCACACCTCCCCCGCCGGGCACCGCCACGCCGTCTTCCCAGCCGCCGTCGAAGCCTGGGCCGAATTCGGCGGCCTCCACATCACCCCCACCGGCCCCGGCCGCCAGATCGCCCCCGTCAACCTCGACCTCGACCCCCTCCACGGCCTCCACCTCGCCCGCACCCTCGGCGACCTCGGCCGCGCCCTCCACACCGACCTCAGCCCCCTCGGCACCGAAACCGACAGCCAGGCCCTCCTCGCCATCGACGCCCAAGGCCGCGTCTACGCCCTCGACCACACCGGCGACTGGTACCTCGGCCCCGACATCGACCAAGCCCTCGGCACCCTCGTCTCCGGCATCCAACCCGTCCGCCTCACCGCCGGCTGACCACCCCACCCCCGGCCACGCAACCCGCCTACGCCGCCGGAATCACCGCCGACACCCGAAAACCCCCCGCCTCCGTCGGCCCCGACACGAACACCCCACCCAACCCCACCACCCGCTCCCTCATCCCCACCAAACCGTTCCCCCCCGACGGCAACCCCGCCGACGACGCCGACCCCACCTCCGACGGCGGCTCGTTCTCCACCTGCATCGCGATCTCCGCCACCCGATGCGCCAACCGCACACGCGTCTTCGCCCCCGCCGCATGCTTGTGCACATTCGTCAACGCCTCCTGCACCACCCGGAACGCCGTCTGCTCCACCTCCGGCGCATACGCCCGCACCTCACCCTCCACCGACAACTCCACCACCATCCCCGCAGCCGCCGACTGCCCCACCAACTCCTCCAACTCCGACAGACACGGCCCCTCACCCTCCTCCCCACCCCGCGACACCACCGGCGCCACCACCGCCACCGGCGCCGCCACCCGCCGCACCCCCTCCCCGCTGCGCAACACCCCCAACATCTCCCGCAACTCCGTCAACGCCTGCCGCCCCATGTCCCCCACCAACGCGGCATTGCGCACCGCCTTCTCCGGATCCTTCCGCGCCACCGCCTGCAACGCCGCCGCATGCACCACCATCAGACTCACCCGGTGCGCCACCACGTCATGCATCTCCCGAGCGATCCGCGTCCGCTCCTCACTCCGCGCCCACTCGGCCCGCTCCTCCGCCCGCTCGGCCAGCAGCTGCAACTCCCGCTCCAGACTGTCCGCCCGCTCCCGCAGACTCTCCATCAGCCGCCGCCGCGCCCCCACGTACAACCCCAGCAGCACCGGCGGCGCCGTCAGCCCCAA
Source organism: Streptomyces sp. NPDC003248 (assembly GCF_055563235.1). NCBI lineage: Bacteria > Bacillati > Actinomycetota > Actinomycetes > Kitasatosporales > Streptomycetaceae > Streptomyces > Streptomyces sp. NPDC003248. The sequence continues at coordinate 115,485 of NZ_JBVHDT010000006.1, forward strand.
CGACGTCGTGATCGAGGCGAACGGCACGAACCAGTCCCCCAGATCCAGATCCCCCCGCACCATGTCCTGCCGCACCCGCACGAACATCACGATCAACGTCCCCACCAGCTGCATCCCCGCCAGCGACCCGATGATCCGCCGCGGCAGCTCCGACGCGGCCAGCGTGTACAGCCCCACGATCCCCATCAGGAAGCCCATCTGGGCCGGGGTGATCGCGATCGACACCAGCACCACCGCGATGGGCCACTGCCTGCGCACCAGCAACACGGACCCCGCGAGCAGCCCGAAGACCACCCCCGCCACCACCGGGATCCCCGCGTCCCGCGCGAACGGAACCCCCTCCACCGCACACTCCGCGGCCGACACCACCGCCAGCCCGCAGTCGAACACCGCACTACGGCGCCTGGCCCACCACCACGGCCCTCCCCGAGCCGCCGTGCCCTCTTCCCCCGTCGTGGTCATGCCCCCAGCCTACGGGCGCCGGCCCCGGCTTTTCCGGCGACTTTCCACGACCGGCCCACACCACGCCCCACAACCGAACAACCCCGAAACCCACCGGTATCCCTCGAACTGCTGAACCACGACCGTTCGACCCCGGAACCTCTCATTCCGCCCGGACGATATCCGTATGGCACTTACCAAAGGCAAGTACGCGGACTTCGAGGCGTTACGGAACCGGGCGGTCGCCCTGCGGCGAGCCGGCTACAGCCTCCGGCAGATCCGCGACGAGCTGAAGATCTACAACAACGACATCCTCAACCAACTGGTGAAGGGCGAGCCGCCACCGGAGTGGACGAAGCGACCGCGCGCAAAGGACGACCTCCGCGCCAAAGCCAGGCACCTGCGCCTCCAGGGCTGGACCTACGACCAGATCGAGGCCGAGCTGGGGTGCTCCAGGAGTTCGGTGTCACTGTGGGTACGGGACCTGCCGCGCCCCGAGCGCCGACGCAGCCGCGACGAGGCGGCGGCGATCGCCAGAAAGGGATGGGAGGCGAAGCTCCGCATCCGCGACAAGGAACGACAGCGGACCAAGACCGGGGCCGCCGCCAGGATCGGCGCACTGTCCGACCGCGAGTTGTTCCTCTTGGGCGTCGGTTTGTACTGGGCCGAGGGCAGCAAGGACAAGCCGTACGAACGGCGTGAGGTCGTCACGTTCGTCAACAGCGACCCAGGCATGATCGAGGTCTTTCTGGCCTGGCTGGATCTCCTTGGAGTGGCGCGGGACCGGCTGCGCTTTACCGTCATGATTCACGAGAACGCGGATGTTCCGGCCGCCGAGCGGTACTGGGCCGACCTGGTCGGCGCCGACGGCACAGCGTTCAACAAGACGACACTCAAGAAGCACAACCCCAAGACAGTCCGGAAGAACATCGGCGACTCCTACCGAGGCTGCCTGGTCATCAAAGTCCTGAAAGGAGCCGACTTGTACCGTCGCATTGAGGGCTCCTGGTACGGCATAGTGGTGTCCGTGCGTGAAGCCGATCAACGAAATCGGACATAGTGCACAATCTTCCCGGATCGTCTAAAGGTAGGACAAACGGTTTTGGTCCGTTGAATGAGGGTTCGAGTCCTTCTCCGGGAGCCCCCGCACAAGTGGGCCCTGACAGCAACGTCAGGGCCCACTCACATGTCCCCCAAGAAACGCCCCGGTATCCTTCGGATGTCTCCACCCCTACACAGCCGAAGGGCAACTCCGTGAGCGCCATTCGCCCGGCAGCCGTCGTCGTTCTCGCAGCGGGTGAGGGCACCCGCATGAAGTCGGCCACACCCAAGGTCCTGCACGAGATCTGTGGCCGCAGCCTCGTGGGTCATGTGATGGCGGCCGCCCGTGAGTTGAAGCCGGAGAACCTGGTCGTCGTGGTCGGGCACGCGCGGGAGCAGGTCACCGAGCACCTCACGGGGATCGACCCCAAGGTGCGGACCGCGATCCAGGCGGAGCAGCACGGTACGGGGCACGCCGTCCGGATGGGTCTGGAGCAGCTGGGCGGGGTCGTCGAGGGGACGGTCGTGGTCGTCTGCGGTGACACTCCGCTGCTGACGGGTGCGACGCTGGCGGAGCTGGCGGCGACGCACGAGGCGGACGGGAACGCCGTGACGGTGCTGACGGCGGAGGTGCCGGACGCGACGGGGTACGGGCGGATCGTGCGGGACGAGGTGTCCGGTGCGGTGACCGCGATCGTGGAGCACAAGGACGCGACGCAGGCGCAGCGGGCGATCCGTGAGATCAATTCGGGTGTGTTCGCGTTCGACGGTGTGCTGCTGGCGGAGGCGCTGAAGCAGGTGCGGACGGACAACAGTCAGGGTGAGGAGTACCTGACGGACGTGCTGTCGATTCTGCGTGAGGCGGGTCATCGGGTGGGTGCGTCGCTGGCGGGTGATCACCGTGAGATCGCGGGGATCAACAACCGGGTGCAGTTGGCGGAGGCGCGGCGGATTCTCAATGACCGTCTGTTGACGGCCGCGATGTTGGCCGGTGTGACGGTGGTGGATCCGGCGTCGACGTGGGTGGATGTGACGGTGACGTTCGAGCAGGACGCGGTGGTGCATCCGGGGACACAGTTGCTGGGGTCGACGCATGTCGGTGAGGGTGCCGAGGTGGGTCCGAACAGTCGTTTGAAGGACACGTCGGTGGGTGCGGGGGCGCGGGTGGACAACACGGTGGCCGATGGTGCGCGGGTGGGTGCGCAGGCGTCGGTGGGTCCGTTCGCGTATCTGCGTCCGGGGACGCGTCTGGGGTTGAAGGCGAAGGTGGGGACGTACGTCGAGACGAAGAACGCGTCGATCGGTGAGGGGACGAAGGTTCCGCACCTGTCGTATGTCGGTGACGCGACGATCGGTGAGTACACGAACATCGGTGCGGCGAGTGTGTTCGTGAATTATGACGGGCAGGACAAGCACCACACGACGGTGGGGTCGCATTGCCGTACGGGTTCGGACAACATGTTTGTGGCTCCTGTCACGGTGGGGGACGGGGCGTACACCGCTGCGGGGTCTGTGATCACGAAGGATGTGCCGCCCGGTTCGTTGGCTGTGGCCCGTGGTCAGCAGCGGAATATCGAGGGTTGGGTGGCTCGTAAGCGTCCGGGCAGTGCGGCGGCGAAGGCGGCCGAGGCGGTGTCCGGGCAGGGTGGTGGCGAGGAGTGAGGGGAAACGGTCACGCCGATCTCGGCGTACCGTGATAGGTGCAACCCGCACCCCACCAGCCGAGACGGCCGCGTCGCGCCCAGTGGCGAGGTCTCTCGACAGCCGGCTGAGAAACCTCTGAGGAGACTGTGCTGTGACCGGGATCAAGACGACCGGCGAGAAGAAGTTGATGTTCTTCTCCGGCCGCGCCCACCCCGAGCTTGCCGAGGAGGTCGCCCACCAGCTGGGTGTCGGGGTCGTCCCGACGAAGGCCTTCGATTTCGCCAATGGTGAGATCTATGTGCGTTATCAGGAGTCCGCTCGTGGTGCGGACTGTTTCCTGATCCAGAGCCACACGGCTCCGATCAACAAGTGGATCATGGAACAGTTGATCATGATCGACGCTCTGAAGCGTGCGTCGGCGCGTTCGATCACGGTGATCGTGCCGTTCTACGGTTATGCGCGGCAGGACAAGAAGCACCGTGGTCGTGAGCCGATCTCGGCGCGTCTGATCGCGGACATGATGAAGACGGCGGGTGCGGACCGGATCCTCACCGTCGATCTGCACACGGACCAGATCCAGGGCTTCTTCGACGGTCCGGTGGATCACCTGTTCGCGCTGCCGCTGCTGGCGGACTACGTGGGCAGCAAGGTGGACAAGACGAAGCTGACGGTGGTCTCGCCGGACGCCGGCCGTGTGCGGGTGGCGGACCGCTGGTGCGACCGTCTGGGGGCGCCGCTGGCGATCGTGCACAAGCGGCGTGACAAGGACGTGGCGAACCAGGTGACGGTCCACGAGGTCGTGGGCGAGGTCAAGGGCCGGGTGTGCGTCCTGGTGGACGACATGATCGACACGGGTGGCACGATCTGTGCGGCCGCGGACGCGTTGTTCGCGCACGGTGCGGAGGACGTGATCGTGACGGCGACGCACGGTGTGCTGTCGGGTCCGGCGGCCGATCGTCTGAAGAACTCGAAGGTGAGTGAGTTCGTGTTCACGAACACGCTGCCGACGCCGGGTGAGCTGGAGCTGGACAAGATCACGGTGCTGTCGATCGCGCCGACGATCGCGAGTGCGGTGCGTGAGGTGTTCGAGGACGGTTCGGTGACGAGCCTGTTCGACGAGCAGTGAGCTGCCGAACGCTGCGCATGATCGATTCTGCTGACGGTTCCCTCTGATCGATCGCTCGACGATTCGATCGGCGGATCGATTTCTCTGCGGCCTTCCGCGCCGAGTAGACTGTTCCAGTTGCTCGGCGAGGGAGGCCGTACGTCGTCTTCGGACGGTGGTACGGCGGTCCGTTATCGACGCGCTCTTCGTAGCAGGCCGTTCGTGGCCGGGTGACCACGTCCGTTCCTGACTTCCACGAGGAGTGATCCATATGTCCGAGGTGAAGCTCGCCGCCGAGACGCGCACCGAGTTCGGCAAGGGTGCCGCGCGTCGTATCCGCCGCGACAACAAGGTCCCCGGTGTTCTGTACGGTCACGGCTCGCAGCCGCTGCACCTGACCCTGCCGGGGCACGACCTGCTGCTGGCGCTGCGTACGCCGAACGTCCTGATCTCCCTGGACATCGACGGCAAGTCCAACGAGCTGGCGATCCCGAAGGCCGTGCAGCGCGACCCGCTGAAGGGCTTCCTGGAGCACGTCGACCTGCTGCTGGTCAAGCGGGGCGAGAAGGTCACGGTCGAGATCCCGGTCCAGACCGAGGGTGAGCTGGCCGCGGGCGGCAACCTGCTCGAGCACGTGCTGAACGCGCTGCCGGTCGAGGCCGAGGCCACGCACATCCCGGAGGCGGTCACCGTGTCCGTGGAGGGTCTGGCGGCCGGTGCCTCGGTCCACGCCAAGGACATCAAGCTGCCGAACGGTGTGACGCTGGCGGTCGACGAGGACGCGGTCGTCCTCCAGGTGCTGGCCGCGCAGGCCGAGGAGGCCGCGGAGGGCGAGGCGGCCGAGGGCGCCGAGGTCGCCGAGGCCTGATCCTCACCTTCGTCGTTCTTTCGTCAGCCGCTGTTCCCGTGCGTCGTGTACGGGGGCAGCGGCTGGCGCGTATCAAGGAGACATGGACGTGACGAGCGACCCCAACGCCCCCTGGCTGATCGTGGGGCTGGGCAATCCGGGGCCGGAGTACGCGATGAACCGGCACAACGTGGGGTTCATGGTGGCCGATCTGCTGGCCGAGCGGGTCGGGGGGAGGTTCAAGCGGGCGAGCAAGGCGCAGGCGCAGGTCGTCGAGGGGCGGATCGGTCCGCCGGGGCCGGCGAACCGGCGGGTGGTCCTGGCGAAGCCGATGTCGTACATGAATCTCTCCGGTGGTCCGGTGAACGCGCTGCGGGACTTCTACAAGGTGCCGGTGGCGAACGTGGTGGCGGTCCATGACGAGCTGGACATCGACTACGGGACGCTGCGGCTGAAGCTGGGGGGCGGGGACAACGGGCACAACGGGCTGAAGTCGATGACGAAGGCGTTCGGTGCGGACTACCACCGGGTGCGGTTCGGGATCGGGCGGCCGCCGGGGCGGATGCAGGTGGCGGATTTCGTGCTGAAGGACTTCGCGTCGGCGGAGCGCAAGGAGCTGGACTGGTTCGTGGACCGGGCTGCGGACGCGGTGGAGTGTCTGGTGATCGAGGGGTTGGAGCGGGCGCAGGGCACGTACAACTCCTGAGGCGCTTGCTGAGGCCGGTTCCACGGCGGAGGTTGACGGGCCGTTCAGGCATGGCCAATGATCCTCGCCATGCCTGTCACAGCCGCATCGTCCCGTGGGGCGCGGTCGCGCCGGGGGTCGTCGTCCAAGGGCCGGGCGCCGTCCCGTAAGGGCCGGGGGTCCGCCCGTCCGGCGTCCCGTCCGGCGTCCCGTCCGGTCTCGCGTCCGGCTTCGCTCGTCGCGCTGCGGTTCGGCCGGCTGGCGGCGATGGGCGCGGTCGCCGTGCTCATCCTGGTCGCGGGGGTGTGGGGGTCGTGGGGGACGGCGCAGCACGTGATGCTGACGAAGGGGCGGGAGCAGGGCACGATCGTGGTGGCCCGGTGTGGTGAGGAGTCGTGTTCGGGGCCGTACACGCCGTTGTCGGCGGGGTCGACGGCGCGGGCGCGGGTGGTGATCGAGAAGTCGGTGGCCGTGCGCAAGGGCCGGACGTACACGGTGGTGATCAAGCCGGACAGTGACGAGGTGGTGCGGTCGGGTCCGGCGGGGGTGCTGTACGCGTGGGTGCCGCTGGGGGGTGCGCTGCTGCTGGCGTCGGTGGTGGTGGCGGGCGGGCTGGGTCGTTCGCGGGTGGGGTGGGTGCTGGCGGGGTCGGGGGTGGCGTTGTTGTCGGCGGCGTTCCTGACGGTCTGAGCGCCGTACGGCGGACGCACCGTGACGACGGACGGGGGCGCCCCCGGAACCGGGGGGGTGCGGGGGGGCCCCCGGGTGTCGGGGGGTGCGGGTCAGCCGGGGTTGCGCAGGCCGGCGGCGACGCCGGTGTGGGGGGGGGGGGGGGTGGGGGGGGGGGGGGGCGGGGCGGGGGGGGGGCCGGGGGGGGGGCCGGCCGGGGGCGGGGGGGGGGGCCCCCCCCCCCCCGGGGGGGGGGGGGGGCCGCCCCCGTGTGTCGGGTGGTGCGGGTCAGCCGGTGTTGCGCAGGCCGGCGGCGACGCCGTTGACGGTGAGGAGGAGGGCGCGGGCGAGGAGGGGGTCGGGTTCCTCGCCGGCGGTGGCGGCGTCGCGCTGGCGCTTGAGCAGGGCGACCTGGAGGTAGGAGATGGGGTCGAGGTAGGCGTCGCGGATGGCGAAGGTCTGCTGGAGGGCGGGCTGGGCGTCCAGCAGTTCCCGCTCGCCGGTGATCTTCATGACCTCGGCGACGGTGAGCTCGTGTTCGGCCTGGATGGTGTCGAAGACGTGCTTGAGCTCGTCGGGGACGAGGGTGTCGACGTAGTGGCGGGCGATGCGCAGGTCGGTCTTGGCGAGGGTCATCTCGACGTTGGAGATGAAGTTGCGGAAGAAGTGCCACTGTTCGTGCATCTCGTCGAGCACGGTGTCCAGGCCCGCCTCGCGCAGGGCCTTGAGGCCGGAGCCGACGCCGAACCAGCCGGGGACGATCTGCCGGGACTGGGTCCAGCCGAAGACCCAGGGGATGGCGCGCAGGCCGTCGAGCGAGACGCCGGAGCCGGGGCGGCGGGAGGGCCGGGAGCCCAGGTGCAGGTCGGCGAGCTGGTCCACCGGCGTGGACGCGAGGAAGTACGCCGGGAGGTCGGGGTCCTCGACGAGCCTGCGGTAGGCGGCGTGGGCGGCGTCGCTGGCGACGTCCATGGCGGCGTCCCAGCGGGCGAGGGCTTCGTCGGACTGGCGGGGGGCGGTGTGCAGGGCGGAGGCCTGGAGGGTGGCCGCGACGGTCAGTTCCAGGTTTTCCCTGGCCAGGGACGGGATGAGGTACTTGTCGGAGATGACCTCGCCCTGTTCGGTGACCTTGATCTCGCCTTCGAGGGTGCCCCAGGGCTGGGCGAGGATGGCGTCGTGGGAGGGGCCGCCGCCGCGGCCGACGGTGCCGCCGCGGCCGTGGAAGAGGCGGAGGCGGACGCCGTAGCGGTGGGCGACGTCGCGCAGGCGGCGCTGGGCGCGGTGGATCTCCCACTGGCTGGTGGTGATGCCGCCGAACTTGGAGGAGTCGGAGTAGCCGAGCATGACCTCCTGGACGTCGCCGCGCAGCGCCACGAGGCGGCGGTACGAGGGGTCGGAGAGCATGTCCTCCAGGATGGTGTCGGCGGCCTTGAGTTCGTCGGTGGTCTCCAGGAGGGGGACGATGCCGATCTTGGCCCAGCCGGCGTGCAGGTCGATCAGGCCGGCCTCGCGGGCGAGGACGGCGGCGGCGAAGACGTCGTCGGCGCCCTGGCACATGGAGATGATGTAGGACTCGATGACCTCGGGTCCGAAGACCTCCAGGGCGCGCTTGACGGTGAGGAAGACGCCGAGGGTCTTCTCGCCGGCGGCGTCGACGGGCGCCGGGGTGCCGGCCAGGGGGCGCCGGGAGCGGAGTTCCTTGGCGAGGAGCTTGGTGCGGTATTCGCGGGGCATGTCCGCGTACCGCCAGGATTCTTCGCCGAGGCGGTCGAAGAGCTGGCCGAGGGCGTGGTGGTGGGCGTCGGCGTGTTCGCGGACGTCCATGGTGGCGAGCTGGAGGCCGAAGGCGGCGAGGGTGCGGATGGTGCGGTTCATGCGGCCGTCGGCGAAGAGGGCGCCGCGGTGCTCGCGCAGGGAGCTCTGGACGAGGGTGAGGTCCGTCAGGAGTTCGCTGGTGCCGAGGTAGTCGTGGCCGGGCTCGTGGGGGGTGCCGGTGGCGAGGCGCCGCTTGGTGTTCTCGAGCTTCTGCCGGATGCAGGTGGCCTTGAGGCGGTAGGGCTCTTCGGCGTTGAGCCGCTTGTAGCGGGGGCTGATCTCGGGCAGGCGTTCGAGGTCGGCCTTCAGCGACTCCAGGAGTTCCTCGGTCGCGCCGGTGTAGCGGATGGAGTTGGAGAGGAAGCCGCGGAGTTCGTCGATCATCTCCAGGGCGTCGTTGATGCCGTGTTCGTGCTGGAGGATGAGGACGTCCCAGGTGACCTGGGGGGTGACGTTGGGGTTGCCGTCGCGGTCGCCGCCGATCCAGGTGCCGAAGGTCAGCGGGCGGGTGTCGTGCGGGAGGGTGACGCCGACGCGTTCGAGTTCGGCGGTGAGGTCCTCCAGGACGTCGCCGACGGCGCCCGCGTGGAGTTCGTCGAGGTAGTAGATGGCGTTGCGGGCCTCGTCGGCGGGTTCGGGGCGGACGACGCGCAGTTCGTCGGTCTGCCAGACGAGGTCGATGTTCTCGGCCAGCCGGGTGTCGTGGCGGCGGCGGTCGGATTCGATGACCGGGGTCTCCAGGAGCGCGGCGATGCGCCGGAGTTTGTTGAGCACCGACCGGCGGGCGGCCTCGGTGGGGTGGGCCGTGAAGACGGGGCGGACGTTGAGGTGGCGGACCGTCTCGCGGATGTGCTCGGGGTCGGCGTCCTTGAGGCGGTCGGCGGTGCGGGCGAGCAGGCCGCCCTCGGCGGCGCGCTTGGCGCGCAGTTCGCGGCCGCGGTGGACCTGTTCGGTGACGTTGGCCAGGTGGAAGTAGGTGGAGAAGGCGCGGACCAGCTTGGCCGCGGTCTCCAGTTCGGTGCCGCGCAGCAGCTCGGCGGCGGCCTCGCCGTCCTCTCGGGTGAGGCGGCGGACCTTCTCTACCAGCTCGAGGAGCTCGGGGCCCTCCTGCCGTACGAGGGTCTCGCCGAGGAGGTCACCCAGTCGGCGGATGTCGGCGCGCAGCTCGGTGCTGGTCGTCGTCTGGTCGTCGGCACTGCTCACAGGTGCGGCTCCTTGCAGTGTTGAAGCTCGTCTGGGAGGAACCCGTCGGGCCGGGCCGGGCGGCGTTGCCGCTTACGGTCCGGCCTTCGGGGAAGAAAGTCAGAGCGGACCGCGCTGTCCGACCGTCTCCAAGGATAGGTGTCCGTGCGGACGCGCAGGCTGGCGGGCTCTTGCCGCCAGGTTGCGCACTGCGATACTTACGATGCCGTAGGTTACGGAACCGTAGGAAGTTCGGCGCGGTTGCCGTCCCGGCTTCTGCCTCACCGTCCACGACCCCACAGGGGACGCGCATGACCACAACCTCCGACGTGATCGAAGACCCTTCCACGACGCCCGGCGGCTCCTCGGCGCTCTCCGCCACGCTGGGTGGCGAGCAGAAGCGTTCGATCGAGCAGATCACGCTGCTGCTCTTCATCACCGTCCCGTTCCTGGCCCTGCTGGCGGCGGTGCCGCTGGCGTGGGGGTGGGGGGTGAGCTGGCTGGACCTCGGTCTGCTGGTCTTCTTCTACTTCCTTGGATGCCACGGCATCACGATCGGCTTCCACCGGTATTTCACGCACGGCTCCTTCAAGGCCAGGCGGCCCCTGCGGATCGCGTTGGCGATCATGGGGTCGCTGGCTGTGGAGGGTCCGCTGGTGCGGTGGGTGGCCGACCACCGCAAGCACCACAGGTTCTCCGACGCTGAGGGCGACCCGCATTCGCCGTGGCGGTTCGGGGAGACGGTGCCGGCGCTGATGAAGGGCCTGTGGTGGGCGCACATCGGCTGGATGTTCGACGAGGAGCAGACCCCGCAGGACAAGTACGCGCCGGATCTGATCAAGGACGGGGCGATCCGGGCGATCTCCCGCCAGTTCGTGCTCTGGACGGCCGTGTCGCTGCTGCTGCCGGCGCTGATCGGCGGGCTGGTGACGATGTCCTGGTGGGGTGCGTTCACCGGGTTCTTCTGGGGTTCGCTGGTGCGGGTGGCGCTGCTGCACCACGTGACGTGGTCGATCAACTCGATCTGTCACGCGGTGGGCAAGCGGCCGTTCAGGTCGCGCGACCGGTCGGGCAACGTGTGGTGGCTGGCGGTCCTGTCGTGCGGTGAGTCCTGGCACAACCTGCACCACGCCGATCCGACGTCGGCGCGGCACGGGGTGGAGCGCTGGCAGCTGGACTCGTCGGCGCGGTTCATCCGCTGGTTCGAGGTGCTCGGCTGGGCGTACGACGTGCGCTGGCCGTCACGCTCGCGTATCGATTCCCGCCGGAACACGGGCGGGGGCGGCTCCCGGCGCCGGAAGGCGGCCGCCGACGCGGCATGATGGACGCCGTGGCGACCGACTCCAGCAGTACCCCGAGCAATGAGAAGCCGCGGCGAGCGCGTCGCACCCGGATGACCGGTGCCGAGCGCCGCCAGCAGCTGCTGGAGATCGGTCGCACGCTCTTCGCGGCGAAGGGTTTCGAGGGCACGTCGGTGGAGGAGATCGCGGCGAAGGCCGGGGTGTCCAAGCCGGTGGTGTACGAGCACTTCGGCGGCAAGGAGGGCCTGTACGCGGTGGTCGTGGACCGCGAGATGCGGCGGCTGCTGGACATGGTGACCGGCTCCCTGACCGCCGGCCACCCGCGTGAGCTGTGCGAGCAGGCGGCCTTCGCGCTCCTGGACTACATCGAGGAGTACACGGACGGTTTCCGCATCCTGGTCCGGGACTCCCCGATCCCCCAGTCCACGGGTTCCTTCGCCTCCCTGATCTCGGACATCGCCACGCAGGTGGAGGACATCCTGGGCCGCGAGTTCAAGAGCCGCGGCTTCGACCCGAAGCTGGCGCCGCTGTACGCGCAGGCGCTGGTGGGGATGGTGGCCCTGACCGGCCAGTGGTGGCTGGACGTGCGCCGCCCGAAGAAGGCGGAGGTCGCGGCGCACCTGGTGAACCTGGCGTGGCACGGTCTGGACGGCCTGGAGCAGAAGCCCCGGCTGATAGGCCACCGCAAGAGCTGACACGCGGGAGCTGACACGTGTGAGGGGCCCCGTCCGGTGGACGGGGCCCCTCGCGCGGGTGCGGTTCGCCGGCGTCGGCACGCGTCTGTGGGTTCGCGCCGGGGGCGGCGCGCGCCGGTGGGTTCGCCGGGGGCGGCGCGCGCCGGTGGGTTCGCCGGGCGCTGTCGCCGCGGATCAGCGCTTGAAGACGTCCTTCGCCTTCTCCTTGGACTGGCGGGCGTCGCCCTTCGCCTGCTCGGCGCGGCCCTCGGCCTCCATCCGCTCGTTGCCCACGGCACGGCCGACCGTTTCCTTGGCCTTGCCCTTGGCCTGCTCCATCTTCGCCTTGGACTTCTGCTCGCCTGCCACTGTCCATCACTCCCAGTCAGGTCTGCGGTCTGTCTCATCACTACGGGTGACCCGAGGGCCGAGGTTCAAACACCGGGCGGAGACACGGGGGCGGACAGGGGTCATGCCGCCTTGCGGGCGACGGCGAAGAGGCGGCGGAAGGGCAGGACCGTGCCGTAGGGCTGGCGGGGGTAGGCCGTGCGCAGCAGGTCGCGGTAGTCGGCGACGAAGGCGTCGCGGGCGTCGGGGTCGTCGGCGAGGGCGTCGAGGGCGGGGCGCAGTCCGGTGCCCCTGGCCCAGTCGAGGACGGGGTCCTCGCCGGTCAGGACGTGGTGGTACGTCGTCGTCCAGACGTCGGTGGCGCAGCCGAGGCGGGCGAGCCGGTCGAGGTAGGCGTCGGGGGCGTGGACGGAGTCCGCGGGGCGCAGGGCGGGGCCGACGCGGGCTTTCCAGCGGGGGGAGGTGCCGAGTTCACGCATGAGGGTGTGCAGGGGCGCGTCGAGGTTGTGGGGGACCTGGAAGGCGAAGGTGCCGCCGGGGGTGACGCCGTCGAGCCAGGCGGGGAAGGCGTCGAGGTGGCCGGGGACCCATTGGAGGGCCGCGTTGGAGACGATCAGGTCGTAGGTCTCGGCCGGTGTCCAGGTGGTGAGGTCGGCGTGGGCGAAGTCGAGGCGTGCGCCCGCGTGCGTCCGGGCGCGGTCGAGCATGTGGGGAGAGTTGTCGTAGCCGGTGACGCGGGCGGTGGACCAGCGGTCGGCGAGGACGGCGGTGAGGTGGCCGGGGCCGCAGCCGAGGTCGGCGATGCGGGGCGGGTCGCCGGGCAGGTCGGGGACGCGGGCGAGGAGGTCGGTGAAGGGGCGGGCGCGGTGGCCGGCGTGGCGCAGGTACTGGGCGGGGTCCCAGGTGGGGTTGGAGGTCATGTCCGCCACTTTCCCCTTCCATTCGTCTCGATATCAAGATACTCGACACCAAGAGACTTCATGTCGACACAACCACTACACTGATCGTCATGGAGGACGAGGTCGATCGACTGGTCGCAGCGTGGCGCCGGGAGCGCCCGGACCTCGACGTGGAGCCGCTGGAAGTGCTGAGCCGGGTGAGCAGGCTGGCCCGGCATCTGGACCGGGCACGCCGTCTGGCGTTCTCCGAGCACCAGTTGGAGCCGTGGGAGTTCGACGTGCTGACGGCCCTCCGCCGCGCGGGGGCGCCGTATCAGCTGTCGCCGGGGCAGTTGCTGACGCAGACGCTGGTCACGTCGGGCACGATGACGAACCGCATCGACCGCCTGGCGAAGAAGGGCCTGGTCGAGCGGCTGCCCGATCCGAGCGACCGGCGCGGTGTGCTGGTGCGCCTCACGGACGACGGTAAGGACCGCGCCGACCAGGCGCTGTCCGGGCTCCTCGACCAGGAGCGGGCGATCCTGGCCGAGCTGTCCCACGCCCAGCGCGGTGAACTGGCCGGGCTGCTGCGCCAGCTGACCGCCCCGTTCGACAACATCCCCGGCTGAGGGCCCGGCGGCTCGCGTTCGGCGACCGGCGACCGGGGACCGCCCCGGTGGCGCGCATGAGACGACCGGGGACCGCCCCGGTGGCGCGCGTGAGACGTACGGACAAAGCTCCTACGGCTGTGGCGAGGCGACCGGGAACGGGCCGGCGACTATCGCGCGGCGACCGGGAACGGGCCTACGGCTGTGGCGAGGCGACCGAGACTGGTCGGCGGCTCGTGCGGGCCGATCAGGCGCTGTTGGTCTCCTCCTGCCGCATCCGCCCGGCCGGTCCCAGGTCCACGGGACCGACTCCCGCCCGGCGGGCGAGGGCGACGGCGGCCAGGGTGGAGTGCACGCCCAGTTTGCCGAGGACGTTCTGCATGTGGGTGCGGACGGTGTGCGGGGAGAGGAACAGCCGCTCGGCGACGGCCTTCCGTCCCAGGCCCGCGACCATGCAGCGCAGCACCTCCCGCTCCCGCGGGGTGAGGGACTCCACGAGCCGCTCGCTCTCGGTGCGGTGCTTGCGGGCGGCGGTCAGCTCCTTGAGCACGCCGGTGAGCAGGGCGGGCGGCAGGTGCGTCTCCTCGCGCAGCACCCCGCGGATGACGGTGAGCAGCCGCGACAGCGAGCAGTCCTTCGCGACCCAGCCGGACGCCCCGGCCTGGAGGGCGAGGGCGGCGCGCCGCGGGTCGTCCTTCTCGGCGAGGACGACGACCCGGACGTGCGGCTGGGCGCCGCGGACGCCCGTGACGAGCGTGATCCCGTCGACGAGCCCGTCCTCCCCCACCTCCTGCACGGGCACCGCGGACCGTACGCCCGGCAGGTGGCCGCCCAGATCGGCGTCGACGAGCAGCACGTCGTAGCGGCGCCCCTCGGCGGCCGCGCGCTCCAGGCTGCGCAGGGCCGCCGGGCCGCTGCCGGCCGCGGAGACGTCGACGTCGGGCTCGGCGGCCAGGGCGGCGGCGAGCGACTCGGCGAAGATACGGTGGTCGTCGACGACCAGAACACGGATGCGAACCACGAAACCCCCTTCCCCAGGCTCCTTCACGGAGCAGGGGATACCCCAGGTCCGGAGAACGACGACCGGCGCGGGCACGACGCCCGCGGGGTGGTGCGATGGCACGGCCGCCGCCGTGCAGACATCGATACCCCCACCGCGGGCGCCGTACCCGACTGTCTCGCCCCCTGATCAGCACCGGCCCCCACCGGTGCTGCTCACAGCGTAGGGCTGTGGGCGACGAGCGGAAGGCAATTCACAGAACTGGCCGTCCCGCGCGTTTATGGTGTGCCGCATGTTTCGTCTTGAGACAGAAGTCGACAGGGCTCGGCGCGATCTTCTCCGTTCGCGGCTCCTCGACACCAACACGGTGGCCTCCCCCGTCCTGCGCGCCCTGCGCGGCACCCCCGCCGAGCGGGAGGTCCCCCTGCACGTCTGGGCGTCGGACCGGTCCGGCGAGCTGGCCGGCGGGCTCGTCGGCCACACCTGGACCACCTGGCTGCACGTCACCTACCTCTGGGTCGACGAACGCCACCGCGGCACGGGCCTGGGCACCCGCCTGCTCACGGAGGCCGAACACGTCGCCCGGGACCGGCGGGGCTGCCGCCGGGCACGGCTGGAGACCTGGGACTTCCAGGCCCCGGAGTTCTACCGGCGGCGGGGCTACGAGGTGGTGTGCGTGATCGAGGACTACCCGCCGGGGCACACGGAGTTGACGCTGACGAAGCGGCTGGGGTGAGCCGACCGGGACACAGGTTGCCATGGCAAACTTCACTGCCGTCGGACATCGAACGTCCAGGTAACGGGGGAAATACCGTATGGCATGGGACGAATGGGAAGAGCTGAAGTCGCAGACGGGCAGCGGTGACGCGACGCATATGCGTCTCAACCAGTACCCCGCCGATTCGGGGGGCGGGACGGCCGGGGGCCAGGGCGACCTCGTCGCGTACCAGGACGACCTCGGTGCGGTCGGGCACGAGGCGTTCGTCCTCCACGGCCGGCTGCACGACGACGTGGACATCGCCGGGGCCGGCGCCGACGGCAAGGGCGACGGGTCGACCGCCCAGGCGGCGAGCGCCCTGAAGAGCAGCAACTTCGTGATGGGTGCCGCGCTGACGGAGACCGTGGAGGTCTGGACGACCCAGGTGAAGGCGGTGCTTCAGGCCTGCGCGCACATCTCCAACCACCTCGACTACAGCAAGAAGCTGCACGCCCAGAACGACACGACCATCGCGGCCGATCTCTCGGGCATGTCCGTGTCCCGTCTCAACGAGTACTTCACGTAACGGGGGGCTGACATGGCTCTGGCTTACACGGACCTGAAGACGGTCGATCTCGGCAAACTCGGGACCGCCGTGTCGGACTGGAAGAACGCCGTCGACAAGCTGACGACCCTGGAGGAGGACGCCAGGAAGGGCCTCCAGGCCAAGTCGGACACCGCGCGCTGGGCCGGGGCCAACGCCACGGTGACACGCGGCTTCGTGACGAAGACCGTCAAGGAGTTCGCGGACCTCCTGTCGGAGGCGGACAGCATCTACCAGGTGCTCGACGACGCCCACCGGGAACTGGTGGCACTCCAGAAGAAGGTCAACTCCCTGGAGGACGAGGCGGGCAAGAAGGGCTTCACCGTCCACGACAACGGCGACTGCACGGTCTCGGTCTCCCTGTACATCCCGCCGGGGACCCCGCCCGAGAAGGAGGACGACCCGGCGGCGCGCCAGGAGTACGCGGACGAGATCAGTACGAGTCTCGGCCGCGCGAACGACATCGACCAGTCGGTGAAACTGGCGCTCAAGCGCAGCCACGGCGACGATCCGTACAACGCCGGCCACGCCTCGTACGAGTCGCTGAACGACGCCCAGGTCGACCGTGCGCTGGAGCTCGCCAAGAAGGGCGAGCACCTGACGAACACCGAGCTCGCGGAGCTGAACCGGCTGGTGAAGTTCAACGGCCAGGACAAGGACGGCGAGTTCGCGACCGAGTTCTACCAGGGACTCGGCGGGCCGGAGAAGGCGCTGGAGTTCTACGGGACCATGGCCCTGGACGGCACCGCGGGCAGCGACAAGGCCCGGCTCGCGCTGACCAAGGACTTCCAGCAGAGCATGGGCATGGCCCTGGCCACGGCCACCGACCCGGACAACAAGACGCACCTGCCGTCCAGTTGGGGCGACCAGTTCCGCAAGCTGGGCGCCGAGCGGCTGAACATACCGCGGGCCGGCCTGAACCAGCCGTACGGCTATCAGGTGCTCGGCGGACTCCTGCGCTACGGCGACTACGACACCCGGTTCATCAAGCCCATCGCCGAGCACATCGTCCAGCTCCACCACACGCAGCCCAACCTGTTCACGCTGGCCAAGCCCGCCACCGGAGGCATCGACCTCGACTACGGCTACAACCCGTCGGGCAAGGTGGGCGCCGGATACGATCCGCTGACCAGCGTCCTGGAGGCGCTGGGGCACAGCCCGGAGGCGTCCAAGGCGTTCTTCTCCGACGAGGACCCGGACGTCTACCGCACCGACGGCACGGTCGACAAGGACGCCACCCTCGGCTACACCTACTTCGACGAACTGACCGACAAGAAGTTCCAGTGGCCCACCGACAGCCTCGGCGCCGTGAGCAAGCCCTACGGGGTGGACGCGCTCGGGCACGCCCTGGAGTCGGCGACCCTCGGCCACGCGTGGGACGACGTCAACCCGACCCTGCACCGGGACGCCGACTCGGCCCGGATCATGGAGCAGGTGGTCAGCACCTACGGCACCGATCCCGAGCTCACGAAGCAGCAGGAGATCCTGTCGGACAGCCTGGGCCGCATGGGCTCCGGGTACATCGACGACATCAGCTGGGGCCTGGACAAGAACCGGTCGGACAGCCTGTACGCGCCCCAGGGCGACGCGGACGCCCACGCCCGGTTCGGCCGCGACGACACCCGCGGCTTCCTGAGCATCATCGGCGAGTACCCCGACGCCTACGCCGATGTCTCCGCCGCGGACAAGATCTACACCAGCAGCATGCTGGAGGCGCAGGTCGGCGCCGACGGTTCGATCAACGAGGGGCACGCTCGGGAAGCCGTCCGCACCGGTGCCGAGATCCAGGGAATGCTGGACCAGTCCCGGGCCGACCAGGTGGAGGCGGAGGGCCTCAAGGCGGACAAGGAGTACAACGAGGCCCTGGAGAAGCGCAACGGCTGGGTGGAGTTCGGCACCGGTGCCGCGGTGGCGGCGGGCGTCGCCCTGCTGCCCGAGGTGGCGGCGGTCGGCCTGGTCGCCACGGCCGTCCCGATCGTGATGGACACCGGGCAGGGAGCCCTGGAGCAGACCATCGGCGACGTCGTCGGGGACTGGACGGAGTCGAACCAGAAGGACAGCGGCGACGACATCCAGGAGCAGCGCCAGGCGATCTACCGGGCGGGTGAGGCGAACGCCGAGGTCCCCATGGACCACTTCGTCCAGCAGCACCGCATCGACCGGACCGGGGACTTCGGCCAGGACCTGGAGGAGGCGTGGCTGAGCGGTTACGGCACGGGAACGGACCGCGAGAACCAGCAGGGCTACCGGCCCCAGACGGACGACTGAGCGGAACGGCGTGGACACGATGCTCAAGCAGAAGCCGGCGCTGACCGCCGCACTCACGGTGTGCGTGCTGGGCGCCGCGCTGACCGGATGCGGCGGCGGCGAACCGACGGACGGGGCCACCGGCGCGACGGCGTCCCCCACGGCGGCGTCCGGGACGTTCTGCGGTGCCGCTCTCACAGGGGCCGCGCGCGAATCCCTGCGCGACCTCGTGGGAACGGACAGCTACAGAACCCTGGGATCCGAGGACGGGCCGCAGGAGGTGGCGGACGCTCTCGTGGCGGACGCCACGGCGGGCGGCACCTCCACGGAGGACCACGAACTGTGCCGCGCCTTCGCTCCGTCGGACGAGTCGTCCAACGGCACCTCGGTCGCCTACGGCCTGGTCGACGCGGAGCCGGAGAACCCCGCCTCCGTCTTCACCCGGTACCGGCTGGGATCGGCGACGGCACTGGCGAGGGCGATGAACGCCGTGGTGTTCCTCAAGTGTTCCGGCAGCGTCCTCGCTGGCGGCGACGGCAAGGAGTTCCTGATCCAGGGCGAACTCGTCAACCGGAGCACCTCGCTCGAGGACACCGAGGAGACCCGCCGGGAGAACCTCACCGTCCTGCACGCGGCGTCCCTCGCCGTGGCCCGCGCACTCGGCTGCGCCGGCACCGCCGGGCTGCCGGCCGCGTTCACGGTGACGCGCCAGGACACCTGACGGGGTTCACGCAGCCGGGGGGGGCGGTTACCCGGGGCGGGGCAGGAACGGCGGACGCGGCGGAACCCGCGGTCCGCCTCCGCCCACCGCGGGCGGTGGCGGAGGTCCGCCTCCGCCACCGCGGGCGGTGGCGGAGGCGGACCGTCGGGCACCTGGAACCGCGGCCGGTGCGGGACGTGCACCGCCTAGGGCCGGGGTCAGTCCAGGCGGCGGGCCCCCGCCGAGGGGACCGCCTCGAAGACGCGGGGGGCCGTGTGGCCGGCCGCGGCGAAGGCTTCCTGGACGGCCTTGGTGAGCGTGTCGACGTCGGTGGCCTCGGCGAGGACGATGGCCGAGCCGCCGAAGCCGCCGCCGGTCATGCGGGCGCCGAGGGCGCCGGTGGCGAGGGCGGTGTCGACGACGAGGTCGAGTTCGGGGCAGGAGATGCGGAAGTCGTCGCGGAGGGAGGCGTGGCCCTCGGTGAGGACCGGGCCGATCGCGCGGGGGTCGCCCGACTCCAGCAGGGAGACGACCCGCTCGACGCGCTCGTCCTCCGTCACCACGTGCCGGACCAGGCGGCGGACCTCCTCCTCGTCCCCGAGGCGGGCCAGGGCCTCGTCCAGGCCCGCGTAGGGGATGTCCCGGAGGGCGTCGACGCCGAGGAGGGCGGCGCCCTTCTCGCAGCCGGCGCGGCGCTTGCCGTACTCGCCGTCGCTGTGGGCGTGCTTGACCTGGGTGTCGACGACGAGCAGCCGCAGTCCCAGGGCGGCCAGGTCGAGGGGGATCTGCTTCTGGGAGAGGTCGCGGGTGTCGAGGAACAGGGCGTGTCCGGCCTCGCAGCAGGCGGACGCGGTCTGGTCCATGATCCCGGTGGGGGCGCCGACGTAGACGTTCTCGGCGCGCTGGCACAGGCGGGCGAGCTGCCAGCGCTGGAGGCCGAGGTCGTACAGGTCGTTGAGGGCCAGGGCGACGACGACCTCCAGGGCCGCCGACGAGGACAGGCCCGCGCCGGAGGGGACCGTCGAGGTGAGGTGGACGTCGGCGCCGGTGACGGGGTGGCCGGCCTCGCGCAGGGCCCAGACCACGCCCGCCGGGTACGCCGTCCAGTTCCGGTCGGACTCGGGGGTGAGGTCGTCGAGCACCAGCTCGACGACGCCGCCGTCGACGTCCGCCGAGTGCAGGCGCAGCCGGCCGTCGTCGCGGCGGGAGACCGCGGCGGTCGCGGTGTGCGGCAGCGCGAAGGGCATCACGAAGCCGTCGTTGTAGTCGGTGTGCTCGCCGATGAGGTTGACGCGGCCGGGCGCCGACCAGACCCCGTCGGGCTCGGTCCCGTACAGCGCGGCGAAGCCGTCCCGCACGTCCTGCGTCTGCTGTGCCCCCACTACTGCTCCCTTGCGGTCTTCTGCGTGAACTCCCACGCGTCGGCGACGATACCCGCGAGGTCCGCGCGGGACGGGTTCCAGCCGAGGCGCTCGCGGGCGGTGGCCGCCGAGGCGACCAGGACCGCCGGGTCGCCGCCGCGGCGCGGGGCCACGACCTCGGGGATCGGGTGGCCGGTGACCGTGCGGACGGTCTCGATGACCTCGCGGACGGAGAAGCCGTTGCCGTTGCCGAGGTTGCAGATGAGGTGCTCGCCGGGGGTGGCCGCGTCGACGGCGAGCAGGTGGGCCTCGGCGAGGTCGGCGACGTGGATGTAGTCGCGGATGCAGGTGCCGTCGGGGGTCGGGTAGTCGTCGCCGAAGACGGAGATGGCCTCGCGGCGGCCCTGCGCGACCTGGAGGACCAGGGGGATGAGGTGCGACTCGGGGTCGTGGCGCTCGCCGTACGCGCCGTAGGCGCCAGCCACGTTGAAGTAGCGCAGCGAGACGGCGGCGAGCCCGTGGGCGGCGGCCTCGCCGGTGATCATGTGGTCGACGGCGAGCTTGGAGGCGCCGTAGGGGGAGGTCGGCGCGGTGGGGTCGGTCTCGGTGATCGGGGTGCTGACGGGCTCGCCGTAGGTGGCGGCCGTCGACGAGAACACCAGCTTGCGCACGCCCGCCTCGCGCATGGCGCCGAGGAGGGCCATGGTGCCGCCGACGTTGTTGTCCCAGTACTTCTCCGGCTTCACGACCGACTCGCCGACCTGGGAGAACGCGGCGAAGTGGAGGACGGCGTCGAAGGAGGGGTCGAGCCACTTGGCGGCGTCGCGGATGTCGCCCTCGACGAAGGAGGCACCGGCCGGGACGCCGGCGCGGAAGCCGGTGGACAGGTTGTCGAGGACGACGACCTCGTGCCCCGCCTCCAGCAGGTGCTGGGCGACCACGCTGCCGACGTATCCCGCGCCGCCCGTGACCAAGTACTTGCCGCTCATGAACTCGCTACCTCTCGCAGTCGCTCGGCCGCGCGCTCCGGCGGCACGTCGTTGATGAACACGTTCATGCCGGATTCGGAACCCGCGAGGAACTTCAGCTTGCCGGAGGTGCGGCGGATGGTGAAAAGCTCGAGGTGCAGCGCGAAGTCGTCGCGGTTGACGCCGTCGAACTCCTCCAGCTGGCCGAACGGCGCCTGGTGCCAGGCGGCGATGTACGGCGTCGGAGGCTCCCCTTCACCGAAAATCCGGTCGAAGCGCTTCAAGAGTTCCAGGTAGACCTTGGGGAACTCTGTGCGCGCCGCCTCGTCGAGGGCGAGCAGGTCGGGCACGCGGCGCTTGGGATAGAGGTGCACCTCGTACGGCCAGTGCGCGGCGTACGGCACGAAGGCCACCCAGTGTTCACCCTCCAGGACGACCCGCTCGTCGGCGAGCTCCCGCTCCAGGACGGCGTCGAACAGGTTGTCCCCGCCGGTGGCGTCCTTGTGGGCGGCCACCTGGCGCAGCATCAGGGCGGTGCGGGGCGTGGTGAAGGGGTAGGCGTAGATCTGCCCGTGAGGATGACCCAGCGTGACGCCGATCTCGGCGCCGCGGTTCTCGAAGCAGAAGACCTGACCCACGGAGGGCAGATGCGACAGCTCGGAGGTCCGGTCCGTCCACGCGTCGAGCACCAGCCGTGCCTGCTCCTCGGTGAGGTCGGCGAAGGACGCGTTGTGGTCGGAGGTGAAGCAGACGACCTCGCAGCGCCCGGAGTCACCGGCCAGGGAGGGAAAACGATTCTCGAAGACGACCACGTCGTACGTGGAGTCCGGGATCTCGCTGAGCCGCTCGCCCTGGGAGGGGCACAGGGGGCACTCGTCGGCCGGCGGGTGATAGGTGCGCCCCTGCCGGTGCGAGGCGATCGCCACCGAGTCGCCGAGGAGCGGGTCCCGGCGTACCTCCGAAGTGGTGACCGTGCGCTCCAGCGGGCGGCGGTCGACCGCGTCGCGCACCGAGTCGTCCCGCAGGTCGTAGTAGATGAGCTCACGACCGTCGGCCAAGCGGGTCGAGGTCTTCTTCACCGCGACTCTCCATCCCTGCCGCAAGCAGCAGTACCGAGCAAAGCATCAAACAGAACCAAACACATAAAACCATAAACCCCCACGCGCGTCACCACCACAACCAAACAGAGACCCCAAGCGAAGTGAGCAGCGCATGCGAACCCCCACGTACCTCGCGGCTGAGCTACGGCTTCCGACCAACTGGCTCGACTACACGATCCTCGGCATCTACTTCGTGGTCGTCCTGGGCATCGGCTTCGCCGCCCGCCGCTCGGTGAAGACCAGCCTCGACTTCTTCCTCTCCGGCCGCTCCCTGCCCGCGTGGATCACGGGCCTCGCCTTCGTCTCGGCGAACCTGGCGGCGACGGAGATCCTCGGCATGGCGGCGAACAGCGCTCAGTACGGCGCGTACACCGTCCACTGGTACTGGATCGGCGCCATCCCGGCCATGGTGTTCCTGGGCCTGGTGATGATGCCGTTCTACTACGGCTCGAAGGTCCGTTCGGTCCCCGAGTTCCTGCTGCTGCGCTTCGACCGGGGGGCGCACCTGCTGAGTTCGCTTCTGTTCGCCTTCGCCGCGGTCCTGATCTCGGGCGTGAACCTGTACGCACTCGCGATCGTCGTGGAGGCGCTGCTGGGCTGGCCGCAGTGGGTGGCGATCGTGGTCGCGGGCTTCTTCGTCCTGGCGTACATCACACTGGGCGGCCTGTCCTCGGCGATCTACAACGAGGTGCTCCAGTTCTTCGTGATCCTGGCGGCCCTGATCCCGCTGTCGGTGCTGGGCCTGAAGAGGGTGGGCGGCTGGGACGGCCTGTCGGACGCGCTGACGAAGGCCCACGGCGACAACTTCGTCACCGCCTGGGGCGGCACCGGCATCGGCAGTGACAACCCGCTGGGCGCGAACTGGCTGACGATCGTGCTGGGCCTCGGCTTCGTGCTGTCGTTCGGCTACTGGACGACGAACTTCGCCGAGGTGCAGCGCGCGCTGTCCGCCCGCAACCTCTCGGCGGCCCAGCGCACCCCGCTGATCGCCGCGTTCCCGAAGATCTTCATCGTCTTCCTGGTGATGATCCCGGGCCTGGTGGCGGCGGTCCTGGTCCCGTCGATCGGCACGGCCGACTCGGACCTCCAGTACAACGACGCGATCCCGTACCTGATGGAGCAGCTGCTGCCGAACGGCGTGCTCGGCATCGCCGTGACGGGTCTGCTGGCGGCGTTCATGGCGGGCATGGCGGCGAACGTGTCGTCCTTCAACACCGTCTTCACCACCGACATCTGGGCGAAGTACGTGGTGATCGGCCGGGAGGACGGCTACTACGTCCGCTTCGGCCGGCTGATCACGACGATCGGCGTGGTGGCGTCGATCGGCACGGCGTTCCTGGCGTCGTCGTTCTCGAACATCATGAGCTACCTCCAGACGCTGTTCTCCTTCTTCAACGTGCCGATGTTCGTCGTCTTCATCGTCGGCATGTTCTGGAAGCGGGCGTCGATGAAATCCGGCTTCTGGGGGCTGCTGGCGGGCACCACGGCCGCGATGGTCAATTACTTCGTCTTCTACAAGCAGGGCGTCATCGCCATCCCCACCGACCAGGGCGCGAACTTCGTCTCGGCGATCGCCGGGTTCGTGGCGGGCGCGGTGGTCATGTTCGTGGTGTCCCTGTTCACCGCTCCCAAGCCGGAGGAGGAGCTCCAGGGCCTGGTCTACGGCACCGTCTCCCCCGGCATGGCCGAGCCGCCCGCGCCGGGCGACGAGGCCTGGTACCGCAAACCGGCCCTGCTGGGCTGGGGCGCGATCGTCCTGGCCGCCGTCTGCTACATCCCGTTCTCGTTCTGAGCCCGCACGCGACGCCGATCGCGGGAGGATGGAAAGACCATGTCTGAGCACTTCGAACCCGACGAGCACGCGGCGGCGGCCGAGCGGCTGCGGCACGCGGGCTACTCCGACGCGGACGTCCAGCGCGAGGTCATCGAGCTGGAGGAGAAGTCCGCGACCGCGGCCCGCATCTTCGACCTGCGCCGCATCATCGGCGGCCTGTTCGTCGTCTACGGCGTGATCGTCACGATCGTGGGCCTCACGGACGACGACGCGGCCATCGCCAAGGCCCAGGGCATCAACATCAACCTGTGGACGGGCCTGGGCATGCTGCTGCTGGGCCTGTTCTTCCTGGTGTGGCTGAAGCTGCGTCCGGCGTCCCATCCGACGCCGTCGCTGCCGCCGGAGGCGGTGTCGCCGGAGGGTGAGCCGCCGCGGGGCGCGTAGCGGGGCGCATAGCAGGACGCCGGGGCGCGTACGGGGTGGGGGCGTACGGGGTCGGATCCGCCGGGTGTGTGCGGCGGATCCGACCCCGTCGTCGTACGGCTGTCCCATCCGTCGTGAGGACCGCAACGGGGGACAGCCCCGGGATCCGTGGTGCCGGATCCCGGGGCTGTCCTGGAACTCAGTGCTTAGAGCAGGTCCAGCAGGCTGTCCTGGCCGTTGGCGTTCAGGTTGCCGCTGGTGGAGTTGTCGCCGATGCTGCAGGACTGCTGAACCGTCGGCTTGTTCGAGGAGTAGCCGAGGATGTTGACGTTCACGTTGTTCAGCGCGTTCACGAGGCCGCTCGAGTGGGCGGAGTTGTCCACCTCGGCGTAGTTGACGCACTGCTTGGTGGCGCCGTCCGACTTCGTGTCCTTCGTGTCCTTCGAGTCCGAGCGGTAGCCGCTGTCCGTCGTGCGGTGACCGTCGGCGGCGGAGGCAACGCCCGCTCCGACCATGGTGAGGCTGCCGATCATGGCGGCCGCGAGAGCAGCCTTGCCAATCTTACGCATTTCATCCCTTTCTTCGACTGAGTTGACGCGTATCGTCCCGTAACGAGGCGTTACTGAACGTTACGAATATGCACCGTATGTTACGATTGCACCTTTTGCACCTCACCACGCCGACTCATTCTCGGCAACCACGAGCACACCACCCGGGGAGACCCGGACGCGGGCGATCCGAGGGGCGCGACGGGAAGCGGGCACAGCGTGAGGGGGCACCCCCGCACAACCCTCCGCGACTACTTTGACCTGCGGTGATGACCGAGTGAGGCGGGTCGGACGGAGTCTCCGGCAAGGCCGGCGCCGACGGCGGAATCGAGCCGCCGCCCGGCCGCCCGTCCGCCGCCGAAGGTGTGAACCGGCGGAGGGCCGTCCGGGAAGTGGGCGGGGCGCGTCGCCGGGGAGAGCGAGGGGCGGGCGAGGCGGGCGAGGCGGTGGGCCGGCGGCCGTGGGCGGCCGGACCGGAGAGGGGGCCGCAGGCGGCGGCAGCCGTGGGGACGGGGACCGCGCGGGGCGAAGGCCCGGGTGATGCGGGAGGCCGTAGGCAGCGAGGGCGGGGGGAGGGGAGCGGTCGGCTCGGCGCCGCCTACGGCGTGAGCATGGGGGCAGGCGCGGGTCAGGCGGTGGGCCCTTCGCCGAACAGCTCCCTCGCGTCGGCGACCTGGTAGGAGCGGTCGAGCCAGGTGCCCAGCTCGTCGACGTCGGTGGAGGACAGGACGCGCTCCCTGACGGAGTCGGGGACGTCGATCTGCCGCCACTGGAGGTTGCGCAGGATGATCTCGGCCCGCTCGTGGGCCCGGCCCTCCTCGCGGCCCTCCTCGCGCCCCTGCTCGCGGACTTCCTCAGCGAGCGGGTGCCGCCAGAAGTACTGCACCGTCGTCATGAAATCCCTCCACATCTGCCGGGCCGGAGACCTGTCAGGCGCGAGTCGACGTGATCAACGAGCTACGCGGCGACCAGGTCACACCACACGTACTTGCCACGCCGCCCACGGCGGGACAGCGGCTGCCAGCCCCACACGTCCGCGCAGGCCCGGACCAGGGCAAGGCCCCTGCCGTCCTCGGCGTCGTCGGCGAGGTCGTCGAGCTTCGCGGGCGGGTCCGGAGGTTCGGGGTCGGCGTCCCAGGCCCCGACGCGCAGGACGCCGTCGGCGTAACGGATGCGGAGGGCGGCGGGGCCGTTGGTGTGCTGGACGGCGTTCGCGAGCAGTTCGGAGGCGATCAGCTCGGCGGTGTCGGTGAGGTGGGCGAGGCCATGGAGGGCGAGGATCAGGCGCAGGGTGCGGCGGGAGACGGGGACGGCTCTGGGGTCGTTGGGGATGTAGAGGGAGTACTCCCAGGGGGTGGGGGCGGTGGCGGGTTCGGGCATGCGGCAGCTCCGTTCGTAAGGGGGTGAGGGAGGAACGAGGGCGCAGTGGCATTGCCGCAGCCGTCATGGCAGGACGGAGCGGTGCGCTTCCGCAGAGTGACGTTCGCGTCACCGACGGTAGGGTAGAAATTACTACCCTCGCAACCGGCTCGCGTAATCTAACGCCCGAACGAGTCGCCCCCGAGAGGCAGTTGCGCAAATGACTATGCGGACCCAGCCCACGGCACGACAGGTCCGCCTGGGCTCTGAGCTGCGCAAACTACGGGAGGCTGCGGGCAAGCCGGCAAAGGAGGTGGCCGCGCTCCTCGGGTCCAGTTCGGCACACATGAGCCAGATCGAGGCGGGGAGCTCCGCGATCAGTGAAGAGCGGCTACGGAGACTGGCCGCTCACTGCGCTTGCACGGACGATGAGTTGATCGAGGCTCTCGTAGCCATGGCAACCGAGCGCACCCGCGGCTGGTGGGACGAGTACCGAGGCATCCTGCCTCGGGTGAACTTGGACGTGGCTGAGGCCGAGCACCACGCGACGTTCCTGCGCGAAATCGTCATCAACTACGTTCCGGGTCTGCTTCAGACACCTGACTACGCTCGCGCCGTCTTCAGTTACATGCGACCCGAACTGCCGGAGAGCGAGCTGGCACCGCGCGTGGAACACCGGATGCAGCGCCACGCGGTCATCGACCGCAAGGACTCCACGCCGTACGAGACGGTCGTCCACGAGTTCGCCCTGCGCGTCCGCGTGGCCGATCGCCGTACCACGCTTGCTCAACTCCGGCGCATTCTGTGTGAGATCGAACAGGGCCACGCTGCTGTACGCGTTATCCCCATCGACCAGGACGGATTCGCCGGTGCGGACGCTTCGATGATGCTTCTGGGCGGTCAACTGCCCCAACTGGACACCGCCCTTCGTGACGCACCCACTGGGACTCTGTTCATCGACGCAGAGGCGCAGTTGAAGCGGCTCCGAACACTTTTCCGTAAGGTGGAGAAGGCGTCACTCGAACCAACGGCGTCCCGGGACTTCATCCACCGCATGACGAAGGAGCTGTGAGCCGCGCCATGAATCACGCCCTGCGCTGGCAGAAGTCCACCTTCTCCGGTGGCGGCGAGGGCAACACCTGCATTGAACTCGCCGCCTCCCCCGAAGCGATCCACCTCCGCGAGAGCGACACCCCCACCACGCACCTCACCACCACCCCCACCGCCTTGGCCCACCTCCTGGACGGCATACGCACGGACGGCGCCCGTCGCCCGGTCGAGTCGGGAGGAGGCGGCCGGCCGGGTCAGGACGTGGTTCCGCCCTCGTTCGGGCGGTCGAGTTCGGCCACGAGGAGTTCCAGCAGGCCGGGGCAGTGCTTCTCGATGTCCGTCCTGCGCAGCCTCAGTGTGCTTCCGTTGCCGTGATCGCGCTGTACCACCAAACCCGCTTCCCGCAGAACCCGGAAGTGGTACGTACGCGTGGCCTTCTTCACCGGCAGGTCGAACGATCCGCAGGCGCGCTCCCGGTCTTCGGGATCGGTCGCGAGTTCGGCGATCATCCTCCGCCGGGAGTCGTCCGCGAGCGCGGCGAACACTCTGCCAAGGTCCACGATCCTCCTTCAGGTACGACTTGAATCGTACCTCGACGCATGGCTAACCTCCCAGGTATGAACGTCGCCATACCTGAGGGAAGCGGCCCCGTCGGCCTCTATGGATTCGCCCGGCCCCGCCCGGAACGCGCCGAGGAACTGGAGCGCCTGCTGCTCTCGTTCGTCGAGCCGACCCGTGCCGAGCCGGGCGCCTGGCAGTACCAGGTGCACCGCGATGCCTCCGACCCCACCACGCTGGTCTTCTACGAGCTGTGGCGTTCCGCGGACGATCTACGCGATCACCTTGCCCAGCCCGACCTCGTCCGGTTCCAGGAGACGCGCATGGACTACCTGCGCGAGGACCTGGAGATCCACTGGCTGACTCCTCTCACGGCAGACGTGACGCCCGCGCACGCGTGACGTCCCCGCCGCGGGGCCGGAGTTCCTACGACTCCGGCCCCGCGGTCGTGTGGTGGGTGCTGTGCGGGAGGGGGCCCGCGCGGTCCAGGAGGCCTGTGCGGGCCGCCAGGGCCGCCGCCTCCAGCCGGGAGCCGACGCCCAGTTTCATCAGGACGCGCTGGACGTGGGTGCGGGCGGTGGAGGGGGCGATGCCCATGCCGGCGGCGATCAGACGGGTGTCCTCGCCGTCGGCGACCCGGACGAGGACCTCCACCTCGCGCGGGGTGAGCATCTGGAGCAGGCGCTGGCCCTCGTCGTCGGGCTGGGCGGCCGGGTTCAGCAGTTCGCCGAAGGCGCCCTGGAGGAGTTGGGGGGCGACGGCCGCCTCACCCGCCCGCGCCTTCATGATGGCCCGCTCCACGCCCTCGATGCGCTCGTCGTGCCGGACGTATCCCGAGGCGCCGGCCGCGAAGGCCGCCGCGATGCCGCGCGGGCTGGGGACCGGGCCCAGCACCAGGACGGCGACCTGGGGCCGGTCCCGCTTGATGCGGACGACCGGGTCGAAGATCCCCGGCTCGGCCGGGGTCGCCGTCCCGAGCAGGCACACCTCCGGTGCGCGGGCGATCACCAGGTCCGCCGCGCCCGCGGCGGGCGCGGCGGCGGCGAGCACCCGGTGCCCGCGCAGTTTCAGCGCCGAGGCGAGCGCCTCGGCGAGCAGTCGGTGGTCGTCGACCACCATGAGTCGCACTCCCATCGAGCAACCCCCCAGTCCCCCCTCGGATGCCCACACGGACAGTCAGGCACGGCCGGTCACGAGCACGTGCGCGCGCTGCGGCACACGTGCAGACAGACAAAAGGTGCCCCCCGGCACCTCGTCCTTCATGCCCCCGGAAGCTACACGCTTGTTCGACGTTGCGCTCCCCCTACCGGCGAGAAGTGCCCCGGATCGCCGAAATTCCTCTCATTCGAGGGTGTTGAGCGGTACGTGCACGGCCCCGTCCCTGAGCAGGGACGGGGCCGTGGGCAGTGCCGGTGCGATGATCAGCCGATCAGCTGTCGGTGCCGTACGCCAGCGCCAGGTACTCCTCCTCGCCGGAGGAGGAGTCGTCCGCGTACACGTTGGACATGTACAGGCGCCCCTGGGAGTAGATGAACTCCGTGTACTCGGGCAGCATGCCGGCCTCGGCCTCCCGCTCGGCCTCCGTCGACGGGTTCTGCATCAGCTTCGTCTGCTTGAACGAACCGCCGTCGATGCTGATGACCTGCCCGCCCTCGTCGTACGGCTGCCGCTTGTACGCGATGAGATCGGTGCCGTCCATGCGGAGCGGGAACAGCTCGTAGTCGTCGCCGGCGTCGGCGCGCTGGCCGGTCTGCTTGCCGGTGGTCAGGTCGAAGGCGATGATCTCGTTGGTCTGGCTGTAGTCGCCGGAGCCGTCGTGCTCCTCGGTCGGCAGGTAGAGCCGGTTGGTGCCGACCGCGACGCCCGTGCAGTGCTCGATCCTGGTGATGCCGTCGCAGCGGGCGGCGAACTGGTCGCCGGGGGCGGAGATGCGGGTGATCAGCTTGCCCGTCTTGTTGTCGACGGAGAAGAAGTCCGAGATGCCGCTGCCGTCCTGGGCGCTTTCGTTGACGTCGGCGGCGATGACCAGCGGGTCGGTGGAGACGACGCTCGCGTACTCGATGCCGGTCGACATCTCGTACTCGGAGAGCACCTTCCCGGAGGCCGGGTCGATGGTCTGGATGTGCAGCGTCCGCGCGCCGTAGTCACCGCACTTGCGGACCGCGACCAGCTTGGGGCCACCGCCGTAGCCGGCGTCGTAGCAGGTGTCGGCCGTCTTGGGGGCCCACAGGGCCTTGCCGGTGTCGATGTCGAAGGCCGCGCCGCCCTCGGTCGCGCCGAGCGCCACCGTGTGCGCGCTGACCGTGACGTTGTCGAACGTGACCGGGTAGTCGCCGGACAGGACCGTCTTCGTCCACAGCTGCTTGCCCGCGGCGAGGTCGATCGCCGCGACCTGCGTGCAGCCGGCCGAGGAGTCCTTGGCGGGCATCTTCGGCTGGAAGACGACCGCCGTCCTGTCGTCCTCGGTGGCGTACTTGCTGGCCTCGCACACCGGGCCGGGCAGCTTGATCGTCCACAGCTTGGTGCCCTTGTCCGGGTCGTAGCCGACGATCTCGGCGACGCCCGACTTCACGTACGCCTTGTCGGTCAGCCAGGACCCGGACACCACGACGCTGTCGTCCTCGGCGACCGTGGGCGACGGGATCTTGAAGAGGAGCTGGGAGTCGGGGTCGGAGGGCGCCTTCTCGGTGCCGCCCTCGGACGTGCCTCCGGTGCCGCCCTTGTCGTCGCCGCCGGTCGTGCCGCCGGAGCTCGCGGTGTCGTCCTTCTTGCCGCTGTCCCCCGAGTTCGCGTACCAGACGCCGGTGCCGATGATCAGCGCTATCGCGACGACCGCGGCGACGATGATGGCCACCTGGGCGTTGATCTTCCGGCCGCCGCCCGGCTGGGGGTGCATCGGCATCGTGGGCGGCTGGCCGGCGTAGCCGCCCGGGTAGCCCGGCTGGCCCGGCTGCGGGTAGCCCGCCTGCGGGTGCATGGGGACGGTGGGCTGACCGGGGTAGCCGTAGCCGGGCTGCTGGCCGTACGCCGCCTGCTGGCCGTACGGGTTCGGCTGGCCCTGCGGAGCCGGCTGGGCCGGGTAGCCATAGCCCGGGCCGGTGGGGGGCTGGGGCGGTCCGGCGGGCGGGGCCGTCTGCGGGTAGCCGTAACCCGGGCCGGTGGGGGGCTGGGGCGGTCCGGCGGGCGGGGCCGCGGGCGGGGCCGCGGGCGGGTAGCCGTAGCCCGGGCCCGTCGGCGGCTGGGGCGGGGTCGGGGGCTGAGGTGCCTGCGGCGCCTGGGCGTTCGGCGGGGCCGGGGAGGCCGGAGGGACCTGGGCGGCCGTGGCTGCCTGGTGGGGCATCGGGCCGCCCGGCGCCTTGTCGAGCTGTGGGCCCGCGGGCGGGGCCGGGGGCGCCGGCGGCGGGGCCTGCGGTGCGCCGAAACCGGGCGGCGGGGCGTCCTGCGGAGCCGCCGACGGCTGCTGCGGAGACTGCTGCGGGGGCTGGTCCTGGGGGGTGCCCTGCGGGGGACGGTCCTGGGGGGTGCCCTGCGGGGGCTGGTTCGGCGGCGGGGGCGGCGGCTGGGTCATGGTGTGGGTACCTCGGGGAAACTCTCGGGACGACGGGGCGCGGGGCACGGGGCACGGGACATGGAGCCCGCGACGGCGGCCGACGGGAGGACGGGGGAGGGGGGGGTGGGACGGAGGGGAGTCAGCCTTACTTGCCGTAGGCGAGCATCAGCTTCTCCTTCGTGTCGTCACTGCCCGTCAGCCGGGTGGTGGAGAGGTAGAACCGCCCGTCGACCCAGGCGACGTCCCGCTGGGAGAAGCCGTCCTCGAGGTCGATCGTGCTCTCGGGCATCTGGAGCAGCGTCTTCGGCGTGTGCGCGGAGCCGGTCGTCGGGATCGACACGACCCGCCCGGCCGCGTCCCACGACGGCTGGACGTAGGCGACGAGGTTGCCGCCCTCGATCCGCACCGGCAGCATCGACTCGTCCAGCGGGGACTTCACCCGCCACTTCTCCTTGCCGGTGGCGAGGTCGACGGCGACGATCTCGTTGGCGCCGCTGGTCGCGTCCGTCGGCAGGTAGAGGGTGTTCGCGTCGGCCGCCGTGCCCTCGCAGCCGGTCAGGTCGCGCTGGAGGACGGACCAGCCGCAGTCCGGCTGGAAGTCCTCGTCGAAGGTGACCTGCGACCGGAACGTGCCGTCCGCCTTGAGCGCCGCGATGTTCCAGGCGTTCTCGTCCTCGTTGGTGCTGTAGACGACCAGCGGGTCGACGGAGTACGTCCGTTGCACCTGCCAGCCCTTGTCGAAGGCCTGGGTCCACTTGACCTTGCCGGTCGCCGGGTCCAGTTCCTGCATCTCGTCGTGCTCGTCGGTGCCGGACGCGTCGCAGGACGCCACCGAGATCAGCTTGGCGCCGCCCGCGAAGGCGGTGGGGAAGCAGGCGTCGCCGTACTTCTTCTTCTCCCACGTCGGCTTCCCGGTGCGCACGTCGTACGCCTGGCCGGACTGGGAGCGGCCCACCATCAGGGTGTTGCCGGTGAGCGACAGTTCGATGGTGAGGGCGCTGTCGAACAGGTCGCCGTCCTCGACGACGGCCGTCCAGCCCTTGGCGCCGGTGGTGAGGTCGATCTGCTGGAGCTGGTTGCACTTGGCGCGGTCGCTGGTGCCGCTCATGTAGGCCACGACGACCTTGTCGTCGGCCGTCTTCTGCGGGGTGACCGCGCAGATCTGCTGGGGGAACGTGACCGTGTCCCAGGTGGGCCTGCCGTCACCGACGTTGTAGGCGACGACCTCCTTGTAGGCGGCCTTCACCGCCGCCTTGGAGGTGATCCACATGCCCGGGGCGTCGGCACCGTCGGAGGGCGCGTCCGGCGCCTCCTTGTACCAGAGCACCTCGGCCTCGCCGGCCTTGCGGTCGGCGTTGAAGTCCTGTGTGTCCTCGCCGCCGTCGCCGCTGCCGTCGCCGGGGTTGACCGGGGCGCCGCTCGCCGTGGCCTTGCCGTCGTCGCTCTGCTGGGCGACCGGCTTCTTGTCCTCGTCGTCGCCGCCGCTCGTGACCGCGAACACCGTCGCGCCGATCACCAGCAGCGCCGCGACCGCCGCGCCGACGACCAGGGCGGGCCTGCCCTTGAAGGGACCGCGCGGGCCGGACGGCGGCGTGCCGGGGCCCGGGGCACCGGGGAACCGGGCGCCGGGGAACTGGGTTCCGGGCGGGGGCGGGTAGCCGTAGCCGGGCTGCTGTCCGTAGGGCGCGGCGGGCTGCCCGTAGGGGCCCGGCTGCGAGGGCTGTCCGTACGGGCCGGGCTGCGAGGGCTGCCCGTAGGGGCCCGGCTGTGACGGCTGTCCGTACGGGCCCGGTGCGGGCGGGGGCGCGGCCGGGGCGCCGTAGGGGCCGGGCTGCTGCGGATAGCCGTACCCGGGCTGCGGGCCCTGCGGGGGCTGCGGCGGCTGGGGCGGCGGTTGCTGCGGTGCTCCGAAACCGCCCGGCTGCGGCGGCTGGTCGGGCGGCTGAGTCATCAGCGTGTTCCCCCTCGTTCACTGACTTTTAGCCACGCCCTGAGGTTCGTATCGGACCCAGAGTCGTTCTCAAAAAGTTCTCAGACGGCTCTTTCTATCACCCGGCACCGACAGCGCAGGGGCCCGTATCGGCGCCTGTTCCCAAGGGAGCACCGGCCCGTGATGCCGTCGTTATGCGCCTTCACGCCCCCTTCACGCGGCGCACGCGCTGCCCTCGCGCGCGGGGGTGGGGGAACGGACGAGGGCGCACGAGGGAGGCAAGGGCGCCGGGGACAAAGGCGCGCACGGGAACGGTTCACGCCGGGGACGAGGGCGCCCGGGTGAGCGATTCGCGCCAGGGGAGCGCGAGGGGGGCGGGTTGAGGTGCGGGCGGCCGCCGATGCACACGGCCGCCGGTGCGGGCGACCGCCGGACGGGCGACCACCGCTACGGGCGGCCACCGCTACGGGCGGCCGCCCATGGCCGTTACGCGTCCTCGGCCAGCTCCAGCCAGCGCAGCTCCAGTTCCTCGCGCTCGCCCGCCAGCTCCCGCAGCTGGGCGTCGAGTTCGGCGACCTTCGCGAAGTCGGTGGCGTTGTCGGCGATCTGGGAGTGGAGCTTGGTCTCCTTCTCGGAGATCTTGTCCAACTGCCGCTCGATCTTCTGGAGTTCCTTCTTGGCGGCGCGCTGGTCGGCGGCGCTCTTCTCGGCGGCGGGCTTCTGGGCGGCGGCCGGGACGGGGGCCGCGGCGGCGGCCGCCTCCTCCATGCGGTGGCGCCGTTCCAGGTACTCGTCGATGCCGCGCGGCAGCATCCGCAGGGTGGCGTCGCCGAGGAGGGCGAAGACGCGGTCCGTGGTGCGCTCGACGAAGAACCGGTCGTGGGAGATGACGATCATCGAGCCGGGCCAGCCGTCGAGGACGTCCTCGAGCTGGGTGAGGGTCTCGATGTCGAGGTCGTTGGTGGGCTCGTCGAGGAAGAGGACGTTGGGCTCGTCCATCAGCAGGCGCAGCAGCTGGAGACGGCGGCGCTCACCGCCGGAGAGGTCGCCGACCGGCGTCCACTGCTTCTCCTTGCCGAAGCCGAACGTCTCGCACAGCTGCCCGGCGGTCATCTCGCGCCCCTTGCCGAGGTCGACGCGCTCGCGGACCCGCTGGACGGCCTCCAGGACCCGCCAGGTGGGGTCGAGTTCGGCGACCTCCTGGGAGAGGTAGGCGAGCTTGACGGTCCGGCCGACGGCGATCCGCCCGCCGGCCGGCTGGGCCTCGCCCTCGGTCCGCGCCGCCTCGGCCATCGCCCGCAGCAGCGAGGTCTTCCCGGCGCCGTTGACGCCGACGAGGCCGATGCGGTCGCCGGGGCCGAGGTGCCAGGTGACGTGCTTCAGCAGCACCTTGGGGCCCGCCTGGACGGTGACGTCCTCCAGGTCGAAGACGGTCCTGCCGAGCCGGGAGGACGCGAACTTCATCAGCTCGCTGCTGTCCCGGGGCGGCGGCACGTCCGCGATCAGCTCGTTGGCGGCCTCGACGCGGAAGCGGGGCTTGGAGGTGCGGGCGGGGGCGCCGCGGCGCAGCCAGGCGAGCTCCTTGCGGACGAGGTTCTGCCGCTTGGTCTCCTCCGTCGCCGCGATCCGTTCGCGCTCCGCGCGGGCGAAGACGTAGTCGGAGTAGCCGCCCTCGTACTCGTGGACGACGCCGCGCTGGACGTCCCACATGCGGGTGCAGACCTGGTCGAGGAACCAGCGGTCGTGCGTGACGCAGACGAGCGCGGACCGGCGCTCGCGCAGGTGCTGCGCGAGCCAGGCGATGCCCTCGACGTCGAGGTGGTTGGTGGGCTCGTCGAGGACGATCAGGTCCTGTTCCTCGATGAGCAGCTTGGCGAGCGCGATACGGCGGCGCTCACCGCCGGAGAGGGGTCCGATGACGGTGTCGAGGCCCTGGGGGAAGCCGGGCAGGTCCAGGCCGCCGAAGAGGCCGGTGAGAACGTCCCTGATCTTGGCGTTGCCGGCCCACTCGTGGTCGGCGAGGTCCCGGATGACCTCGTGCCGGACGGTGGCCGCCGGGTCGAGGGAGTCGTGCTGGGTCAGCACGCCGAGCCGCAGGCCCCCGGAGTGGGTGACGCGCCCGGTGTCGGCCTCCTCCAGCTTGGCGAGCATCCGGATCAGGGTGGTCTTGCCGTCGCCGTTGCGGCCCACCACGCCGATGCGGTCCCCTTCGGAGACGCCGAGGGAGACGCCGTCGAGCAGGGCACGGGTGCCGTACACCTTGCTGACGTTCTCGACATTGACCAGATTGACGGCCATTTCTCTCCTGCCCGGGGGGATCGTCAGCCTCCCAGCGTAATGCGCGCCGGTCGGTGGCCGGTCCCCCGCGGGTCAGTGCCGCTCGCGCAGGACCGTCGCGCCGGGCGCCGGTCCCGTCGCCGTGCGCACGGTCCGGCAGGTCCCGGAGGCGCGCAGCGCCTCGGCGACGGCCGCCGCGGCGGCGGTGTCGCGGACGAGGAACGCGGTGGTCGGGCCCGAGCCGGAGACGAGCGCGGCGAGCGCGCCCGCCGCGCGCCCGGCGGCGAGGGTGCCGGCGAGCTCGGGGAAGAGCGAGAGGGCGGCGGGCTGGAGGTCGTTGGAGACGGCGGCGGCGAGCGCGTCGGGGTCGCCTGCGGCGAGGGCGTCGAGGACGTCCGGCGAGGCGACCGGGTCGGGGATGTCGCGGCCCTCGGCGAGCCGGTCGAACTCCCGGAACACGGCCGGCGTCGACAGTCCCCGCGGGGCCAGCGCGAACACCCAGTGGAAGGTGCCGCCGACGTCCAGGGCGGTGAGCTTCTCGCCACGCCCGGTGCCGAGGGCGGCGCCGCCGACCAGGCTGAAGGGGACGTCGCTGCCGAGTCCGGCGCAGATGTCGAGGAGTTCGTCGCGGGTCGCGCGCGTGCCCCACAGCGCGTCGCAGGCGAGGAGGGCGGCCGCGCCGTCCGCGCTGCCGCCCGCCATCCCGCCGGCGACGGGGATGTCCTTGGCGATGTGGAGGTGCACGTCGGGGGTGCGGCCGTACCGCTCGGCGAGCGCGATCGCCGCGCGCGCGGCGAGGTTGGTGCGGTCCAGGGGGACCTGGCCGGCGTCCGGCCCCTCGCAGGTGACGCGCAGCGCGTCGGCCGGGGTGGCGGTGACCTCGTCGTACAGGCCGACCGCGAGGAACACGTTGGCCAGGCCGTGGAAGCCGTCGGGGCGGGCGGCGCCCACGCCGAGCTGGACGTTGACCTTGGCGGGCACGCGCACGGTGACGCTCACGCGGACTCCTCCACCCGGTGCTCGGCGATGCGCGCGAACTCCTCGACGGTCAGCGACTCGCCGCGCGCCTGCGGGGAGACCCCGGCGGCGACCAGGGCCGCCTCGGCGGCGGCGGCGGAACCGGCCCAGCCGGCGAGCGCGGCGCGCAGCGTCTTGCGGCGCTGGGCGAAGGCGGCGTCGACGACGGCGAAGACCTCGGCCCTCGACGCCGTGGTCTTGACGGGTTCGGTCCGGCGGACCAGGGAGACGAGCCCGCTGTCGACGTTCGGCGCGGGCCAGAAGACGTTGCGTCCGATGGCGCCGGCGCGCTTGACGTCGGCGTACCAGTTGGCCTTGACGGACGGCACGCCGTACACCTTGTTGCCGGGTACGGCGGCGAGCCGGTCGGCGACCTCCGACTGGACCATGACCAGGGTGCGCTCGATGCTCGGGAAGGTGGCGAGCATGTGCAGCAGCACGGGCACGGCGACGTTGTACGGCAGGTTGGCCACCAGCGCGGTCGGGGCCGGGCCCGGCAGCCCGGTCACGTGCATCGCGTCGGAGTGCACCAGCGCGAACCGCTCCGCGCGCTCCGGCATGCGCGCCGCGATCGTCGTGGGCAGCGCGCCCGCCAGGACGTCGTCGATCTCGACGGCCGTGACCCGGTCGGCGACCTCCAGCAGCGCGAGCGTCAGGGAGCCGAGCCCCGGCCCGACCTCCACGACCACGTCGTCGGGCCGTACCTCCGCGGTGCGGACGATACGGCGGACCGTGTTCGCGTCGATCACGAAGTTCTGGCCGCGCTGCTTGGTGGGCCGCACGCCGAGGACGGCCGCCAGTTCGCGGATGTCGGCGGGGCCCAGGAGGGCGTCGGGGGTGGGGCTGCTCACGGGACAAGGGTACGGGGGTGCACCGGGCGCGGTTGCCCGCCCGGTACCGGGGGCGCTGCCGGGGGCGGGGCCGGGGCGCTGCCGGGCGCGGGGCCGGGGGCTCGCCGGGGATGGGGCGCGGGGCCCGGTGCTCGCGGGGGGGCGTGGGCGGGGCCCGGTGCTCGCGGGGGGGCGTGGGCGGGGCCCGGTGCTCGCGGGGGGGCGTGGGCGGGGCGCGGTGCTCGCGGGGTGCCGACGCGCCCCCGTGCCTCCCCGGCCGTACGACCCGCCCGCGGCCGTGCCGCTCAGTCCTTCAGCCGTGCCCCGCAGTGCGGCCACGGACTCGACCCCCGCCGCGTGTACAGCTTCTTCGCCCGCGACGTCTGCTCCTCCGCCGGGGCGTCCTCCGGCCGGCCGCTGCCGCCGAGGAGCCGCCAGGTGTGCGCGTCGAACTGGTACAGCCCGCCGTACGTGCCGGACGGGTCCACCGCGTCGGGGCGGCCGCCGGACTCGCAGTCCGCGAGGGACCGCCAGTCCAGGTCGTCGGCCCCCCGCACGGAGCGCGGCAGCGGCTTGGTGCCCACCTTCACCACTTGCGCGCGCGGCTCGCGCACGATCTCGGTCCGGATCCGCCGCGACTTCTGCCGGACGCCGTTGACGGTGCGCACGGAGTACGTGATCCGGCGCAGACCGGGCTGTCCGGCGCGTTCCACGACCTCCGTCCCGCGGAACAGCGAGGGGTCCTCGACCCGCCGCTCCTGGAAGGGGATCGCCTCCTCCCGCACCTCCTCGGAGCCGGTGACGCGCAGCACGGTGACGGTCTGTCCGTCGCGCGGGAAGCTGGCGGGCGGGACCGACGTGGTGTCCTGGCCGCGCAGGGTGATCCCGGCCTCCCGGACCGCCTCGCGCACGGTCGCCGCGTTGGTGCGGACGGTGCGGGCACGGCCGTCGGCCAGGATCGTCAGGGCGCGCTCGGTCCGGACGTCCAGTGCGAGGCCGCCCCGCCCGATGCGCTGGTAGCGCGGGACGGAGAGGTACGCGCCCTCGGCGCGCACGCCGAGTTGTCCGAGCGCCTCCTGCACCGTGCGCGCCGTCGTCCACACCTCGCGCCGGTGCCCGTCGAGGGTGAGCCGGACGGGGCGGCCGTAGTGCACCGCGATCTCGTCGCCGCTGGTGAGCTCCGTGCCGGGGCCGGGCGCCACCACGTCGTGCGTCCCGAACGCCACGCCCTCCTGGGCGAGTAGTTCGGTCACGTCGTCGGCGAACGTGTGCAGGGTGCGCGACCGGCCGTCGACGGTCAGCTCGATCGCCTTGTCCTTGGCGACGAAGGCGGCGGTGCCGCCGGCGAGGAAGGCGACGACCAGCGCCTGCGGCAGCAGGCGGCGCATGGTGGAGTCCGGGCGCTCGGCGTAGCGCGCCCTGCGCCGGCGCGCGGCCCGCCGCCCCGTTCCGGCGCGCGCGGACACCCCCGCTCCCGAGCCGGACACACTCGCCAGGGTCGTGCCCGCCCCGGCCGGGCCGTCCGACCCGGGTGGGCCGTCCGACCCGGGCTGGGGCACCGGCTCGGGGGTCGTCTCGTAGGCGGGGTGGTAGGTGTCCCCGTACGGCCCCGGCGCCGCGTACACGCCGTAGGGCACCGTCTCCGCGCTGTGCGGGCCGGGAAGCTGCACGGTGGGCGGGGACCCGTACTCAGCGGGCCCGTAAGCGGTGGGCCCGTAAGCGGTGGGCCCGTACCCCACGAGGCCGTACCCCTCGGCGGGTCCGTACCCCTCGGCAGAGCCGTACGGTCCATACGGTCCGTACGTCTCCACCGGAACGTACGGCTCCACCGGGGTGTACGACCCGCTCGGGCCGTACGGGTCCTGCGGTGCGCAGGGCTCCGCGGGCGGCCCCGGGTCGTACGGCTCGAACGTCTGGTACTGCGAGTTGCTCACGCCGACGCGCTCCAGGGGCCGGAGGGGGTCCAGAGGGGTCCGGATCGGGCCCCCAGAACCTAGCGGAGCATTCGTCACTCTCCAAAGCGGCGCGGCTACTCAGCGTTCAGTAGGCGAAGGCGCGGGCGGTGTTGGCGGCGAGGGCGGTCGCCATGGCGTCCTCGTCGATGCCCCGGACGGCGGCCATGGCGCGGACGGTGACGGGGACGAGGTACGGGGCGTTGGGCCGGCCGCGGTAGGGCGCCGGGGTGAGGAAGGGCGCGTCGGTCTCCACGAGGACGAGGTCCAGCGGGGCGACGGCGAGGGCGTCGCGCAGGTTCTGGGCGTTCTTGAAGGTGACGTTGCCGGCGAAGGACATGAAGTACCCGGCGCGGGCGCAGATCTCCGCCATCTCGGCGTCGCCGGAGTAGCAGTGGAAGACGGTGCGCTCGGGGGCGCCCTCCTCCTTCAGGATGCGCAGGACGTCGGCGTGGGCCTCGCGGTCGTGGATGACGAGGGCCTTGCCGTGTCGCTTGGCGATCTCGATGTGGGCGCGGAACGACGACTCCTGCGCCTCCTTGCCCTCGGGGCCGGTGCGGAAGTAGTCCAGTCCCGTCTCGCCGACGCCCTTGACGTGCGGGAGCGCGGCCAGGCGGTCGATCTCGGCGAGCGCCTCGTCGAGCGCCGCCGTGCCCCCCGCCGCACGCGCGCCCTGCCGCGACCAGCCGTCGGGATCGCCGTGCACGATGCGCGGGGCCTCGTTGGGGTGCAGGGCGACGGCCGCGTGGACGGCGTCGTACGCGGCCGCCGTCTCGGCCGCCCACCGGGAGCCGCGGACGTCGCAGCCGACCTGGACGACCGTCGTCACGCCGACCGACGCGGCTTTCGCGAGCCCCTCCTCCACCGTGCCGGACTGCATGTCGAGGTGGGTGTGGGAGTCGGCGACCGGCACCCCGAGGGGGGCCGGGAGCGGCGGCGCCGCGTTCTTGTCGGCGTTCGAAGGCATGTCCCGATCCTACGGAAGGGGGCGGGGCCGCGGCCGTCCGCCTCCGGCCGCCGGCCGGCTCAGCCGGCCCGGTGCTGGAAGGGGTGCAGCAGGTCGGACAGGTGCCAGTGGTGCTCGCGGCGCGACCGCCGCTCGCGCCGGTCCCCCCGGCCGTCGTCCCGGCCGTCCGCGCGGCCGCCGCTCCCGGCGGCGGGTTCCGGCGCCTCCACCGGCCCGGCCGGGGGCGTGCGGTGGGGGCGGCGGGCGGCGCTGAGCACCGAGGCGACCTGCCCCGCCCGCATGATGCGCACGAGGTGCCCCTCGCAGTTGAGGCAGGTGGGCCGGCTCAGCGGGGACGGCACGGTCCGGCCGTTCGCGACGTAGAGGACGAACTCGTGTCCGTCGGCGTCCGTGTGGTGCTCTATCTCGTACGACTGCTCCCAGCCGTGCCCGCAGCGCATGCAGGCGAAGGAGTACGACTCGTGCACGACGGGGATCGCCGCGGCGCGCAGGTGGCCGGTGGTCTGCCCTGTGGTCTCGCTCATGCCAGCTCCCGTTGTCCGCTGGACAGACGCCCCCTGGCGCGGGGATTCCCCCCGGAATCCCGTTCGGGGGCGTGGGACGGGTGCGTCCCTGGCGTCCAGTGGACTCCTCCGCCGGTGCGGGCGCAGCAGGCCTGTCGAGTGTTGGGAGTGATTTGGGCGGCGCTTGCCGAAATGGTGCGGCGGACGGCCTGTGGGCTTTGCCTTGCACGCCGGCCCTTTGCCCCTGCATGGGGCGTGCGCTCAGAGGACGCGCGCCCCGCTCAGACGACGCGTCCTCCCTGCTCAGCGGCGTGCGGGCACCGGCGTACCGCCGCACCGCTCAGCGGCGCGCGGACCAGGGTGCACCGCTCAGGGCGTCCGCTCGGAGTGCTTCGCGGCCACCACCGCGTCGAACACCTCCCGCTTGGGCAGCCCCGCCTCCGCCGCCACCGCGGCGATGGCCTCCTTGCGGCGCTCGCCGGCCTCCTCGCGGAGCCGGACCCGCCGCACCAGTTCCGCCGCGTCGAGCTCCTCGGGCCCGCGCTCGGGCGCACCGGAGACGACGACGGTGATCTCGCCGCGCACGCCCTCGGCCGCCCACGCGGCCAGCTCGGCCAGCGGGCCGCGCCGGACCTCCTCGTAGGTCTTGGTCAGTTCGCGGCAGACGGCGGCGCGCCGCTCCCCGCCGAACACCTCGGCCATCGCGGCGAGGGTGTCGTCCAGCCGGTGCGGGGCCTCGAAGTAGACGAGGGTGCGGCGCTCCTCGGCCACGTCCCGCAGCCGCGACAGCCGCTCCCCCGCCTTCCGCGGCAGGAACCCCTCGAAGCAGAAGCGGTCGACGGGCAGCCCGGACAGGGCGAGGGCGGTGAGCACGGCGGACGGGCCCGGTACGGCGGTGACCCGGACGTCCCGCTCGACGGCGGCGGCGACCAGCCGGTACCCGGGGTCGGAGACGGACGGCATGCCCGCGTCGGTGACGAGCAGCACGCGCGCGCCGCCGAGCAGCTCCTCCACCAGTTCGGGCGTGCGGGCGGACTCGTTGCCCTCGAAGTACGACACCACGCGCCCCTTGGGCGTCACGCCGAGCGCCTGCGTCAGCCGGCGCAGCCGGCGGGTGTCCTCGGCGGCGACGACGTCGGCGGCGGCCAGTTCCTCGGCGAGCCGGGGCGGGGCGTCCGCGATGTCCCCGATGGGGGTTCCTGCAAGGACCAGGGTTCCGGGTGCGACTGTCACGTTTCCAGTCTCGCAGGGGGTGAGACACGGAAATCCCACAGAAGGGTTCCCTACGATGGCGCGGTGACCAGTACCGCGTCCTCCACGGACT
Source organism: Streptomyces sp. NPDC003248 (assembly GCF_055563235.1). NCBI lineage: Bacteria > Bacillati > Actinomycetota > Actinomycetes > Kitasatosporales > Streptomycetaceae > Streptomyces > Streptomyces sp. NPDC003248. The sequence goes on from NZ_JBVHDT010000006.1 coordinate 157,462, forward strand.
CCACGGACTCCACGGGCCACCGGCAGCAGGCCCCGGCACCGCAGGACCAGGCGCCGCAGGCCAAGGAACCGCAGGCCCAGGCGCCGCAGGACCAGCGGCCGTCGTGGCGGCAGCGGCTGCGCCGCTTCGGTTACGCGGCGGAGCCGGGCGGCGACGTCCGGGAGCGGCTGGTGCCGCCGTTCGCCGAGCCGAGCCCGCGCCTGTGGGAGGCGCTGGGGATGCCCCCCACGGCGGTGGAGCGCGTGCTGCGCTGGTCGGGCTGGGGCGGTCCGCTGCTGGTCACGCTGGTGGCGGGCGTGCTGCGGTTCTGGAACCTGGGCAGTCCGAAGGCGGTGATATTCGACGAGACGTACTACGCCAAGGACGCCTGGGCGCTCGTCCACCGCGGCTTCGAGGTCAACTGGGACAAGAACGCCAACGACCTCATCCTCTCCTCCGGCGGCCATGTCACCGTCCCGGCGGACGCGGCGTACGTGGTGCATCCGCCGGTGGGCAAGTTCGTCATCGGGCTGGGTGAGCTGCTCTTCGGGTTCGATCCGTTCGGCTGGCGGTTCATGACGGCGCTGCTGGGCACGCTGTCCGTGCTCATGCTGTGCCGCATCGGGCGCCGGCTGTTCCGTTCGACGTTCCTGGGCTGTCTGGCGGGCGCGCTGATGGCCGTCGACGGGCTGCACTTCGTGATGAGCCGCACCTCGCTGCTGGACGGGGTGCTGATGTTCTTCGTGCTGGCGACGTTCGGCTGTCTGCTGATCGACCGCGACAAGGCGCGCGAGCGGCTCGCGGCCGCGCTGCCGCCGGACGCCGACGGGCTCCACCGCCCGGACGCGCACCTCGCCGAGACGACCCGTCTGGGGCTGCGCCCGTGGCGCTGGGCGGCCGGTGTGATGCTGGGCCTGGCCATCGGCACCAAGTGGAACGGCCTGTACATCATGGTCGCGTTCTGCCTGATGGCGGTCCTGTGGGACGTCTCCTCGCGCCGGGTGGCCGGAGCCCGCCGCCCCTACCGGGCGGTGCTGCGGCGCGACACGGGACTGGCGTTCCTGGCCACGGTGCCGGTCGCGCTGGTGACGTACCTGGTGTCGTGGACGGGCTGGATCCTCTCCCCCGACGACGGCTCGGGCGGCTACTACCGCAACTGGGCGGCCACCGACGGCAAGGGCGGCAGCTGGACGTGGCTGTTCCCCGACTGGCTGCGCAGCCTGTGGCACTACGAGCACGAGGTGTACGAGTTCCACACCCACCTGACGTCCCCGCACACCTACCAGTCCAACCCGTGGAGCTGGATCGTCCTGGGCCGCCCGGTCTCGTACTTCTACGAGTCCCCGGCGCCCGGCGTGGACGGCTGCCCGTCGGACGCGGGCGAGAAGTGCGCGCGGGAGGTCCTGGCGATCGGTACGCCCGTGCTGTGGTGGGCGGCCTGCTTCGCGATCGCGTTCGTCCTGTGGCGCTGGCTGTTCCGCCGTGACTGGCGGGCCGGGGCGATCGCCTGCGGGATCGCGGCCGGCTGGCTGCCGTGGTTCCTGTACCAGGAGCGCACGATCTTCCTCTTCTACGCCGTGGTCTTCCTGCCGTTCCTGTGCCTGGCGGTGGCGATGATGACCGGGGCGATCGTCGGGCGTCCGGGGTCGAGCGACACCCGGCGGGTGGTGGGCGCGACGGCGGCGGGCGTGCTGGTGCTGCTGATCGCGTGGAACTTCATCTACTTCTGGCCGCTGTACACCGGCCAGGCGATCCCGATCGACTCCTGGCGTTCACGGATGTGGCTGGACACCTGGGTCTAGCTGGACTGATGGCTCAACGGCCGCTGCAAACGGCGCCATGGCGTCACCGTCGTTGTCGGTCGTTGCCGGTCGTCGTCGGTCCCCCTCGGGCGGCCCAGAGACGGCCCAAGGCCCCGGCCCCTCGTCCCAGGTGGAAGGACGAGAAGGACCGCCTTTCGGGCGGACGTTCTTCGGGTGCATCCCAGCGGCACAGGCGGGCGAGCGGTACGCGTCGGCGCGCGAGCACGGCATGCACGCCCTGAGGCACTTTTACGCATCTGTTCTGCTGGACGCCGGAGAAAGCGTTCGGGCCCTCAGTTCGTACCTCGGCCACGCCGATCCGGGGTTCACACTCCGGACGTACACGCACTTGATGCCGAGCAGCGAGGGACGCACCCGGAAGGCGGTCGACAGCCTTTACTCCAAGCTGCCTACTCACGCGCCCCGCTAATGCCAAAATCACGTATCCGTGAGCGTTGGGGGGCGTATGAGAGATTCACCGGATGCACGTGGTCGCTGTGCAGGTGGCTGCTTCGGCGTTCTCCTGCTGGTGTCAGGCGCAAACGGCATCATCCTCTGGCAGGAGGGCGCAGTCGGGCGAGGAGCTACACAGTTCTTGGTCACCCTGCTCATTGCAGGTCTCTGCCTGTCTGTTCTGGCCCGAAAGATGGGACCTTGGCCAGGGTGGGACTTCTTCCGCCCCGTGCCCCCGGCTCCGGAGGATCACGCGATCGCAGTGCCCGCCGCCTACTACGAGCCTGTCCCGGACCACTCGCTGAACGCCCGAGAGTTCGAAGTGGCGATCGCTCAACTGTGCGTAAGGGACGGTTGCGGAGATGCCGCCGCCACCGGAGGAGCAGGTGACCTCGGTGCTGACGTACTCGCCACTACTCCCGACGGACGCAGGCTCGTCATTCAATGCAAACGCTACGGGACAACCAGCAAGGTCGGATCGCAAGATCTACAGCGCTTCGGGGGCACCTGCTTCACTGTCCATCGAGCAGACGTCGCCGTCGTCGTGACCACCAGCGTGTTCACCCGCCCAGCGATCGAGTATGCGGCGACGCAGAACATCGTGCTCTTTGACAAGCACGATCTTGAGGCTTGGGCTGAGCGCACGGGTCACGCGCCATGGCAGCGGATGGGCAACAGCACGTGGCGTCAACCATGATCACGGCCCAGGAACGGCCCAGGCCGCCTGAGAGCCCCCCGACGAGCGGCAAAGATGCTGGTCAAAGCCGTTTCGCGTCAAATTGCACAGACTTCATCTACTTCTGGCCGCTGTACACCGGCCAGGCGATCCCGATCGACTCCTGGCGTTCACGGATGTGGCTGGACACCTGGGTCTGATTCCGTCACCTGATGGCCCGGTTGTCCCCCTGAACCGATCTCCGTTCGGACAAGTTCCGGAAACGCCCGTCACAGACGCCCCCGGCCCCGCTTACAGTGCGAGCACAGGAATCCTTTTCGAACGCGTTCAGTTCGCCGCCGGAAAGGTTCTCGGGGACAACGGGGATGCCGGGGAGGGTGCGGGGCATGCGCAAGGGGGCCAAGGCGGCGATCGTCGGCTCGGTGCTGGCCGTGATGGTGGGCGGGGCCGGGTACGGCACGTACAACTTCGTGAGCGCGCTGGACGGGGGCGGCGGGACGGGCGGCGGCGGGACGGCGTCCGTGCGGAGCGGGCCGCCGAGCGGGTCCGAGGTGAAGGACACCACCGCCGCGTTCTTCGCGGCCTGGGAGCAGGGCGACGCGGCGACCGCGGCGTCGTACACCAACAACGCCGAGAGGGCGGAGCCGCTGCTGACCTCGTACGCGGAGGCCGCGCACATCACCGGCGTGACGATCACCCCGGGTACGGCGAGCGGGGACACCGTGCCGTTCGGGGTGGAGGCGACGGTGTCGTACGGGGGGAAGTCCGAGCCGCTGGCGTATCAGAGCCGGCTGACGGTGGTGCGGGGGCTCACCACCGGGCGGGCGCTGGTGGACTGGCAGCCGTCGGTGGTGCACCCGGAGCTGACGGCGATGGACGACACGCTCGTCACCGGCGAGTCGCAGGCGCCGGCGATCGAGGCCGTGGACCGCGACGGCAAGGTCCTGACGGAGGAGGAGTTCCCCTCGCTCGGGGCGATCCTGGACGAGCTGCGCTCCAAGTACGGCGACCGGGCGGGCGGGACGGCCGGCGTCGAGCTGGCGATCCGGCACGCCGGCACGGGGGTCGCCGACACCCCGCTGCTGACCCTCGCCGAGGGCAAGGCGGGCAAGGTGCCCACCACGCTCAGCGCACGGGTGCAGGCCGCCGCCGAGAAGGCGGTGCAGAAGTACCCCGAGTCCTCGGTGGTGGCCGTCCAGCCCAGCACCGGTGACGTCCTGGCGGTCGCCAACCACCGGGCGGACGGCTTCAACGCCGCCTTCCAGGGCACCGTGGCCCCCGGCTCCACCATGAAGATCGTCAGCGCCGCCACGCTCATCGACAACGGCCTGACGACGGCGGACGGACCGGCGCCCTGCCCCGCCGAGGCGATGTCGGAGGGCCAGACGTTCCACAACATCGACGGTATGGACCCGGACGAGGGCGCGACCCTCTCGGAGAGCTTCGCGCGCTCCTGCAACACGGCGTTCGTCAAGTTCGCCGACGAGGTCGAGGCCGACTCGCTGACCCAGGAGGCGCAGGATCGTTTCGGGCTCGGGCGCAACGACTGGAAGACCGGGATCGCCTCCTTCGACGGCCGGGTCCCGGCGTCCGGCGGCCCGGACACCGCGGCCAACCTGATCGGCCAGGGCCAGGTCCAGATGAACCCGCTGAACATGGCGTCGGTGACGGCGACCGCGATGACGGGGGTCTTCCGCCAGCCGGTGCTCGTGCCGCAGAGCCTCGACGACCGCGAGATCGCCCGTGCGGACGGGCTGCGGGCCGGTACGGTGCAGCAGCTCACCTCGATGATGAACCGCACCGCGACCAGCGGCACCGCGGCCGAGGTGATGGCCGGCCTGGGCGGCCGGATCGGCGCGAAGACGGGCTCCGCCGAGGTCGACGGCCAGGCCCGGTCCGACAGCTGGTTCACCGGCTACCGCGACGACATCGCCGCCGCGGCCATGACCCAGGACGGCGGCCACGGCGTCGACGCCTCCGGCCCGATCGTCGCGGCCGTCCTGAAGGCCGGCGGCTGAACGGACGGCGCGGGGCGGCCGGCGGCTGGGCGGACGGCGTGGGGCGGCCGGCGTGGGGCGGCCGGCGGCTGGGCGGACGGCGTGGGGCGGCCGGCGCGGGGCAGCCGCACCGAGCGCCCGGTGCCGGCCGCACCCAGCACCCGGGGTCCGCCGTACGAAGGACGCGGGGCGGCCGTCCGTAGGCCGGGTGGCTGACGTCACACGTGACGTCGCTCCACAGAAGGGGACTCTAGGCTGGTGGCCGTCGTTGGGTGGGTGAGGGTCGGTTCGGCCAACCGGCGGGGACAGTGGGGCGAGGCGGCCCCGGGGATCGCGGAGGAACGCAGGCAGTGGGCAAGAGAAGGCGCGTCGCCGAGCGACGGAACAAGCGGCCCGCGATGGTCGCCGGCATGATCGCCGTCGTCGTCGGCGGCGCCGGTCTCGGGGCCTACGCACTGTACGGCGGCGGGGCGGCGGCCGAGGACGGACCGACGACGACCGCCGCGAAGAAGCCGCAGGTCAAGACCGGTCCCCTGTCGGCCAAGGAGGTCACCACCGCGGCCCGGACCTTCCTCACGGCCTGGCAGCAGGGCAAGGTCGCGCAGGCGGCCGCCGCGACCGACGACCCGACGGCCGCCACCGCCCTGCTCACCGGCTACACGAAGGACGCCCACATCACCGGCGTCACCCTCACGGCGGGCGCCCGCTCGGGCGACGAGATCCCCTTCTCCGTGAAGGGCACGGTCAGCTACGAGAAGACCGCGAAGCCGCTGGCGTACAGCAGCACGCTGACCGTCGTGCGGGGGACGTCCGACGGCGAGCCGCTGGTCGACTGGCACGCATCGGTGGTCCACCCCGATCTCGCCGACGGGGACACCCTGGTGACCGGCGAGGCGGGCGACCCGCCGGTCACGGCGCTGGACCGGGACGGCGGCGAGCTGACCGCCGAGAAGTACCCGTCGCTGGGCACCGTCCTGGACGGGCTGCGCGAGAAGTACGGCAAGAAGGCCGGCGGCACGGCGGGCGTCGAACTGCGCGTGGTGCGCGGCAAGGCGTCGAAGGCGAAGAAGTCCTCCGACAAGACGCTCCTGGAGCTGAGCGAGGGCACGCCGGGCACGATCAGGACGACGTTGAGTCCGGCGCTCCAGGCCGCGGCGGAGAAGCAGGTGGCGAGCCGCTCGCGGGCCTCGGTCGTCCTCATGCGCGCCTCGACGGGTGAGATCCTCGCCGTCGCCAACAGCAACCCGAACTTCAACACGGCCTTCCAGGGCTCCCTGGCCCCCGGTTCCACGATGAAGGTCATCACGGCGTCGCTGCTGATCGAGAAGGGGCTGGCGTCGGCGGACAAGGCGCACCCCTGCCCGAAGTACTTCACGTACGGCGGCTGGAAGTTCCAGAACGACGACGAGTTCAAGATCGACGGCGGGACCTTCAAGGCGAGCTTCGCCCGCTCCTGCAACACCGCCTTCATCAGCCAGGCCGGCGAGCTGGACGACGACAGCCTGACCAAGCAGGCGCAGCAGGTCTTCGGCCTGTCGATGAACAACTGGGCGATCGGCGTGCCCACCTTCGACGGCTCGGTGCCCGTGCAGTCGAAGGCGCAGAAGGCCGCCTCGCTGATCGGGCAGGGCGGCGTGCGGATGAACCCGCTGAACATGGCGTCGGTCTCCGCGACGGTCAAGTCGGGCACCTTCCACCAGCCGTACCTGGTGGCCCCCTCGGTCGACGACCGCACCCTGGCCACCGCCTCGCGCACGATGTCGTCGTCGACGCTGTCGCAGCTGCGGGAGCTGATGAGCTACACCGCCGCCTACGGCACGGCCGCCGAGGCGATGGCCGGGCTCGGCCCGGACTACGGCGCGAAGACCGGCTCGGCGGAGGTCGACAACCAGGAGAAGCCCAACGGCTGGTTCACCGCCTACCGCGGCGACCTCGCGGCGGCGGGCGTCGTACAGGCCGGCGGCCACGGCGGCGACACCGCCGGACCGATCGTGGCGGCGCTGCTGAAGGCGGGCGGCTGACGGCGGGCGGCAGATGGCTGACGGCGGGCGGCAGATGGCTGACGGCTGACGGCTGACGGCTGACGGCAAGGTGACGACAGGACCTGGCTAGCGGCCGCCGACCGGCTGGGCCGTCGCCGTGTACGTGCGGCGCAGGAAGCGGAGCAGGGCCTTGGACTCGAACTGGACCACCGAGACGCCCTGCGTGGAGTGGAACTCGACCACGGCCTGGACCCGGCCGCACGGCCACACACGGACCTCTCCGCTGCCCGCGGGGGCGCGCAGGCCCTGTTCGAGGAGGGCGCGGGCGACGGTCCACTCGTGCCGCCCCGGCAGGCCGACCCGGACCGAGCGGGGGTCGTCGTCGGGGTCGTAGCGCAGGACCACGGGGACGGCGGCCTGCTCCTCCTCGATCAGGTCGGCGTCGGTGACGACATGGGCTCGCGCGTACTGTTCGACCGCAGACATCGACCGGCCCCTTCACCCTGAGTGACCTGTGCGGAGGCTGTGCGTCCGCCGCCCCTCCAATGTCGCACATTTCGCGGGACGCGCCCTCCGGCGCCGGAATATCTCACATGTGGGATACACGTACCGGCGCGCGAGTTCGACAAACGAGTCACTCGCTCTTGCAACCCGTTCGCAGCAAGCCACTATCATCGAACGGTGCACGTACCTGACGGATTCATCAACGCCCCCACCTCGGCCGTGACCGGGGTCGTCGCCGCGGGCGCCATCGCCGTGAGCCTGCGCGGCGCGCGCCGTGAGCTCGACGAGCGGACCGCGCCGCTGGCCGGCCTGGTGGCCGCGTTCATCTTCGCCGTGCAGATGCTGAACTTCCCCGTCGCGGCGGGCACCAGCGGCCACCTGCTCGGCGGCGCGCTCGCCGCGATACTCGTGGGCCCCTGCACAGGGGTCCTGTGCGTGTCCGTGGTCCTGCTGATGCAGGGCATCCTCTTCGCCGACGGCGGGCTGACCGCCCTCGGCGTGAACATCACCGACATGGCGATCGTGACGACGGTGGTGGCGTACGCCGTCTTCCGTGGCCTGGTGAAGGTGCTGCCGCGCGGCCGGGGCGCGATCACCGCCGCGTCCTTCGTCGCCGCGCTGCTCTCCGTGCCGGCCGCCGCCCTCGCCTTCACCTTCCTCTACTGGATCGGCGGCACCACCGACATCGCGATCGGCAAGGTGGCCACCGCCATGGTCGGCGTGCACGTGCTGATCGGCATCGGCGAGGCCGTGATCACCGCGCTGACGGTCGGCGCCGTCGTCGCCGTACGCCCGGACCTGGTGTACGGGGCGCGCGGGCTGGGGCGGAAGCTCCGGCTGCGGGTGAACGGCGAACTCGTGGACGTGCCCCCCGCCGAGGAGGCGCCCGCGGCGCCCGCCCCGGCGCGCACCTCCCGGCGCACGCTGTGGGTGTCCGGACTGGTCACCTCCCTCGTGCTGGCCGGTTTCGTCAGCTTCTACGCGTCCGCGAACCCCGACGGCCTGGAGAAGGTCGCCGCCGACCAGGGCATCGACCAGAAGGCCGAGGAGCACAGCGCCGCCGACTCCCCGCTCGCCGACTACGGCGTCAAGGACGTCGACAACGCCCGTCTGTCCGGCGGTCTCGCGGGGGTGATCGGCGTGGGCGTGACCGTCGTCGCGGGCAGCGCGGTGTTCTGGGCGGTGCGCAGGCGCCGCGGCACGGACGCCTCCGCCGTGAGCGCGGACGCCTCCGCCGTGAGCGCGGACGCCTCGCCCGTGCGCACGGAGAGCGTCTGAGATGGGCGCCGGACACGCGCACCGGCTCTACCGGCACGGGCACTCGCCCGTGCACGCCCTGCCGCCGCACACCAAGCTCGCCGCCGCCCTCGCCTTCGTGGTGGTCGTCGTGTCGACGCCGCGGGAGGCGGTGTGGGCGTTCGGCCTGTACGCGCTCCTGCTCGCCGTGGTCGCGGTCCGCGCGCGCGTGCCGGCCGGTTTCCTGCTGAGGCGGCTGCTGGTGGAGGTGCCGTTCGTCGCGTTCGCGGTGCTCATGCCGTTCGTGGCGGAGGGCGAGCGGGTGGACGTCCTGGGCCTGTCGCTCAGCGTCGACGGCCTGTGGGGCGCCTGGAACGTGCTCGCCAAGGGCACCCTGGGCGTCGCCGCGTCGGTGCTGCTGGCCGCCACCACCGAACTGCGCGAACTCCTCCTCGGCCTGCAACGGCTGAAGCTGCCGCCCCTGCTGGTGCAGATCGCGTCCTTCATGATCCGCTACGGCGACGTCATCACCGACGAGATGCGGCGCATGCGGATCGCACGGGAGTCGCGCGGGTTCGAGGCACGGGGCGTACGGCACTGGGGGGTGCTCGCGAAGTCGGCGGGCGCCCTGTTCATCCGCTCCTACGAGCGCGGGGAGCGCGTGCACCTGGCGATGGTCAGCCGCGGGTACGCCGGCAGCATGCCGGTGATCGACGAGGTGACCGCCTCGCGCGCGCAGTGGTCGTACGCGCTGACCCTGCCGTTCGCCGCCCTCGTCGTGTGCGTGGTGGGATGGGCCCTGTGACTGCTGCTGCGACACCCCCGCCCTCGCTGGAAGTGACCGGTCTGGCCTTCGCCTATCCCGACGGCCACCAGGCCCTGTTCGGCGTGGACTTCTCCGTCGCGCGCGGCGAACGGGTGGCACTGCTCGGCCCGAACGGCGCCGGCAAGACGACCCTCGTGCTCCACCTCAACGGCATCCTCACCGGCGGCACCGGCACGGTGACCGTCGCCGGACTGGCGGTCGGCAAGCGGCACATGGCCGAGATCCGGCGCAAGGTCGGCATCGTCTTCCAGGACCCGGACGACCAGCTGTTCATGCCGACCGTCCGGGAGGACGTGGCGTTCGGCCCGGCGGCGGCCGGGCTCAAGGGCGCCGAGCTGGAGGAGCGCGTGGACCGGGCGCTCGCGCGGGTCGGCATGTCCGGCTTCAAGGACCGCCCGCCGCACCACCTGTCCTTCGGCCAGCGCCGCCGGGTCGCCGTGGCGACGGTCCTGGCGATGGAGCCGGAGATCCTCGTCCTGGACGAGCCGTCCTCCAACCTGGACCCCGCCTCCCGCCGGGAGCTCGCCGACATCCTGCGCTCCCTGGACGTCACCGTCCTCATGGTCACGCACGACCTGCCGTACGCCCTCGAACTGTGCCCGCGCTCGCTGATCCTCAGCGAGGGCGTGATCGCGGCGGACGGCCCGACCGGCGGGCTGCTCTCCGACGAGGAGCTGATGCGCGCCCACCGTCTGGAGCTGCCGTTCGGGTTCGACCCGCGGTCCGTGACAATGGGCGCGTGACGAACCAGGAGACCGAGGGTTCAGGCTCGCTGCTTCTCGACGACCAGCTGTGCTTCGCGTTGTACGCGGCGCAGCGCGCGGTGACGTCCGCCTACCGCCCGCTCCTGGAGGAGCTCGGCCTCGCGTATCCCCAGTACCTGGTGCTGCTGGTGCTGTGGGAGCGGGGTGAGACCACCGTCAAGGAGCTGGCCGCGGCCCTGCGGCTGGACTACGGCACGGTGTCGCCGCTGCTGAAGCGGCTGGAGGGCGCGGGGCTGGTGCGCCGGGAGCGCGCGGCGCGCGACGAGCGGTCGGTGCTGGTCGCGTGCACCGGGCGTGGGGAGGCGCTCCGGGAGCGCGCGGCCCGCGTGCCGGGCGTCCTGAGCGCGGCGACGGGGCTCGGGGCGGAGGAGGCCGCGCGGTTGCGCGCGCAGGTGTGGGCGCTCGCGGAGCGCGCGGATGCCGCCGCGCACCGGCTGCGCTGATCCGGGCGGCTCTCGCAGGAATCCCAGGCCGCGGGCAGATGTTCCTCCCAGAGTCGAAGGCAAGTGGAGAGGACGTGTGGGCGTGGTCGTGGACGGTGCGGTGGCCGAGGGCTTCGAGCCGGTCAGGGAGGCGTTCGTACGGAACTTCGAGGTGCTCGGCGACCGGGGCGCGACGGTGGCCGTCTACCGGGACGGGCGGCGGGTCGTCGACCTGTGGGGCGGCAGCCGGGACGTGACCGGCGGGGCGCCCTGGGCGCGGGACACCGCCCAGGTCGTGCGCTCCGCGACGAAGGGCGTCGCCGCCGCCGTACTGCTGCTGTTGTGGCAGCGGGGGGAGCTGGACCTCGACGCGCCCGTGGGGGCGTACTGGCCCGAGTACAAGGCGGCGGGCAAGGAGCGGACCCTCGTGCGGGACCTGCTCGCGCACCGGGCGGGCGTCCCCGTCCTGGACCGGCCGCTGACGCCCGCCGAGGCCGCCGACCCGGAGCGCGGCGCGGCCGCGGTCGCGGCGCAGGCGCCGGTGTGGGAGCCGGGCACGGACCACGGGTACCACGCGCAGACGTACAGCTGGCTGACGGGCGAGCTGGTGCGGCGGGTGACCGGGCGGCCGATCGGCGCGTGGATCGCCGACGAGATCGCCGGCCCGGCCGGCGCCGACCTGTGGCTGGGGCTGCCGGCGGAGCGGGCCGCGCGCGTGGGACGCGTCGGGCAGGTCGAGGCCCCCGCGCAGCCGGGGGCGCTGCGGACCCGGCCCAAGCGGGCCGTCGCCGACGCCTACGCCGACCCCGCCTCCCTCACCCGCCGCGCCTTCGCCGCGATCACCCCGGCGCCCGACGAGAACGACCCCGCCTACCGGGCCGCCGCGCTGCCCGCCTCCAACGGCATCGCCACCGCGGACGGCCTGGCCCGCTTCTACGCCTCGCTGATCGGCGAGCCGGAGGGCGGCACCCGGCTCTTCACACCGGAGACGGCGGAGGCGGCGCGCACGGAGCGTTCGGCGGGCCCCGACCGCGTCCTGGTCGTCGGCACCCGCTTCGGCCTCGGCTACATGCTGCACGGCGCCGCGTCCCCGCTGCTGTCCCCCGCCTCCTTCGGCCACCCCGGCCGCGGCGGCGCGCTCGGCTTCGCCGACCCCGAGTCGGGCATCGCCTTCGGGTACGTCACCAACGGGTTCCGGTCGAGCGTCACGGCGGACGCGCGGGCGCAGGCGCTGGTGCGGGCGGTACGGGACGTGCTGCTCCTGCGCGGCTGACGGCGGCCGCGCGCGGGTGCGGGTGCGGGTGCGGTGTGGGCGGCCCGCCGCTCCCGGCCGGCGGGGCGGGCCGCCCGGTACGGCTCACACGTGGATCGGATGGGACGTACGGCCCGACGCGTCGTCGATCTCCGTGTGGGCCTTGGTCAAGAGCTGCATGGCCAGCTCGTTCAGGGCGCGGGCGCCCGCGATCTCCTCGCCGACCCGGGGCTGGTTGGCGTCGACGTTGTGACGGGTGGCGTGCCCCTGGGACCGGACCTCGCTCCCGTCCGGCAGCCGCACCATCGCGACCGCGCGCGTGTGCTGGTCGTCCTCCTGGAACTCCATGTCGACGTGCCAGCCCACCGTGGTCTTCATCATCAGGATCACCTCCGGAACATCTGCTTCCAGGGTGCGCCTCCCGGCGGTCCGCCGCACCCACGCGGCTCAGCCCAGCAGCGTGGTGCCCTCCGGTACGGCGATCCGGAACTCCTCCTCCAGCACGCGCCGCACCTCCGCCTCCCCGGTGAGCTCCCGTTCGGTGACGGTGCCGTCGGCGCGGGTCTCGGTGAGACGGGTGCCGTCGAGGAGGAGGTGGCGGCCGGCGGTGACGCGCTGGGCGTAGGGGCGCCGGCTGAACGGGGAGCGCGGGCTGGTGGCGACGTACCAGTTGGCCACCTCGAAGTCGGGGCCCTCGAAGGGGTCGAGGGTGAAGACGTACTGGGGCCGCGCCGTTTCTCCGTCCTCCCCGTACGTCTCCAGCACCCACCGCTCCAGCGGCCCGCGGCGCGGGGCGTGCACCAGCCGGTGCCGGCGGCCGGCGGCGTCGAAGGCGGTGTCCGGCACCAGGGGGACCGGTTCGAGGAGGGCGCCCGGGGCGCCGAAGCCGACGTCGGCGAGGTAGGGCCGCGGGTCGCCGGGGGCCTGGACGAGGAGCGCCATGTGGGTGCGCGGCCGGTCCTCGAACCGTTCCGCGCCGACGACCACCCGCGCCCCCAGCCGGGTCACGGCGAACCCCAGCGCCTCCAGGACGCCCGCGAACAGCGTGTTGTGTTCATAGCAGTAGCCGCCGCGCCCGCCGCGCACGAGCTTCGCGACCAGATCGGCGGTCGCGAGGGAGGGGGCGGTCCCTCGGAGGGGGTCGAGGTTCTCGAACGGTATGGAGTGGGCGTGCGCCAGATGGACCCCCCGCAGCGTGCCCGCGTCGGCCCGCCGCTCCCCCTCCCAACCGATCCGGCGGAAGTAGGCGTCGAGGTCGTCGGGGGTGAGCTGCGTGGTGTCGGGCATGAGGTCACGGTAGTCAGGGGTGCCGGCCGGGGGTTCGGGCAGATCGCGGATCGGGGTGCACACGTGTACGTCGGGAGGGGCGGTCCGGGCGGCGGTCACTTGGTGTCGATCGCCCGCCAGATGCCCACCACAGCCACCAGCTGTGTGAGCAGGAAGGCCATCTGCCCGGACAGACCGTGCATCTGGTAGATCGATTTCAGCAGGCTGAAGCGTCCGCCCCAGTAGGGCCGTTCACGACGGAACGTGTCGGTGTCGACCCAGATGCTCGTCAGCGTCAGCACCATGAGCATCAGGATGACGTTCACGATCGCCATGCCCACTTCCTTGGGGCCGACGCTGCGGCCGAACAGGGCAAGGACCATGATGGGCAGGAGCCAGCCGGCGAACAGGGCGAAAGCCCGCGTGGGGCCGCGCTCTCCGGGCAGCACACGCCACAGTGCGCCCAGGACGAGTCCCGCACCGGCGAAGGAGATCTCCCGCGTCAGGAATGTCCCGATCGCATCAGGAACGCCCGTGGGCTGGTCCAGGGTGAAGTTCCAGTGCCTGGGGCCATAGGCGTACTCGTACCAGGCGGTGACCGCACTGGGGAGGACGCCGAAGAGGAAGGCCCAGCGCGCGGCGTTGAGGGCGTTCGCCCACCAACGTGGCTGCGGTCCCCAGCTGAGGGCGACGTCGACCACGGACACGCAGTCCGGCAGGCAGTCGTGACGACAGCCGAGGGGCCTCCAGCAGTGCAGTGCGTGGAGTTGTTTCTCCAAGCCGCTTCTCGTGCTGTCCTCCGCGCTCGCCTGATCGCGAAGGCGGAGTCGGTGGAGCAGATCGCGGCAGCGGCGGGAGTCCTCCATCAGCCGATCGTGATGCGCCGGATCGCTCAGTTCCGCCGCGACGCACGGTTCCTCCGCTTTCCGGTCCACCTGGCTCAGTACCGACCATCGGCGTCCCACCCTCACCACGGCGTAGAGCGCGACCATGTTCAGAGGGAGCCAGAAGCCGTACACCGCCGCCGCGTTTCCCGCGAAGGTGATTCCTCTCATCGCCACGACGATGGCGAAGACGGCGGTCACCAGCAGCAGATCCGCCCCCTCCGGGCCGAGGGAGGTATCCGGTCCGGTCCGGAATTTGCTGTGGAGGAGCGCCACCAGTGCCATTCCGGCCAGTACCCATGTGTAGGTGTACACCCACCCAGGTCCTCTGGACGCGAAATCGGCGAGTTGCTGACTCAGAGCACCTCGGTAATCGATACCGAAGAGAGTGCTGGCGTCCCCCCTCCAGTCGGCGCGTTCCCACCTCTGGCTGAAGGAGATCACACGCCATGACACCACCGCGGTCGCGATGACGGCCAGTACGACCCCGACCGTGACGATGCGGCGGACGGGATACACGGCCCGGCCTCCGCCCGAGGACTCGGAATGCCCGAATTCACCTTCGCGGTGCCCGGATTCACCTTCACTCGGGTGCTGGCCGAACTTGCCTTCCCGCGCGAAACGCCACGCCCAGGCAACGATCGCGGTCAGCCACAGCCACAGCATGGAGATGTCCAGGAGGGCCAGCCCGACGATTCCTATGGCCGGCGGCGGCCCTTTCGGCACCAGATCGTCGGGGAGGCCGAAGAGGTGAGGGGCCAGGATCACCAGCAGGCCGGTCACCGCTGCCGCCCCCGCGGAGACGATGACAAGCGCCTTGCGGTTCCTCAGGTCTCCCTCACGGCCGTCGGAGTCCTGCCTCAACGGGTACCACGGCCTCGCGACGAGCACGAGCGTGAAACCCGCCGCGATGCCGATGAAAGCGCGCCACGGGTTCACGCCGGGAGACGGGCGAAGCAGCAGCAGCAACGTCAGGCCGAGGGCCGCGCTCACCCCCGCCCACTGGAGAACGGTGTTGGCGAGGTCGGTCTTCCTGCGGAGAGGCCATGCCGACACCGCGATCACGGCCGAGGCGCAGAACCACCAGGAGGCCACGCCCAGAGACGCGATCCAGGATGCACGGTTCTGCTTGGCGAGATCCCGCGGTGGCGCCAGGGTGACGTGAATCGCCCTCTCGGATTCCGGCTTGTACCCGATCCACACCCTGCTGCCCTTACCGGTACTCGACACCTCGGGCTCATCAGGTGCATCACTGATCCGCAGGTCTCCTGGACGGATCTCGATCCGTCGCCACGTGCATGTGGTCAGAGCGTCCGGTGGATGGAGAGCCACCTCCCAGCCCGCGGGCCGGACCTGGACCGTCCACGGTCCCACTTCGAACATTCCGGCCGAGCGGAGGAGGTTCCATGACTTGTACTTCACCACCACTGCGTCTTTTCGCGTGGACGGCTGGTAGCTGGTCGACCGCCACTCCGGGTGCCACGTGTCGAAGTCGATTGTGCGCGACGCGTTCTCCCCGAGCAGGCAGTGCAGGGCGCGATCGTAATGCGGCGTGTCCGGACTGAGTGTCAGGTCGTCCGCGTCGTCAGCGCCTTCTCGCTGCGGCACCTCGATGGTGGTGACCTGCACCACCTCGACGAATTCGGCGCGCCTTCGACCGAAGGAGAGCTCAGTGACCACGTTGATCTTCTGCGGTTCCCTGATGGTCGGGCACTTGCGCGCTTCGGCGGCCTGCGCCGGAACCGGTGAGACCGCCCAGCACCCGAGCGTGGCGGCGACGAGCAGGAGCCACCGCCACGCGAGGGACCTCATCCCTGGGGCGGACATCCGCTGTAGGGGTCGCACTGGAGGACGGCCTCGTAGGGCGCGTCGGCGAACTCGACACGTCGCGAGTGATCGACACCCGGGAGGAACCGCCACTGGGTGGGCTTGCCGTGCCTGGTCCGGTTCGCCTTCTCCACGCGCGTGTGGAGGGTGCGCGTCTCCGCGTCGGTCGTCTCGGTCAGGATCTCGCCCTCGTCGAGAGGGAAGTGGTCGTGCAGCAGGCACAGGCCGAAGCGGTCGAGGTTGCCGTGCCTTTCCAGGACGGCGACCAGCTCCTGGACGAATGCCGCGTCCTGCGGTCCGAGAGGTTGGGCCTCCTCGAACCGCGGAAGGCTGGGCCTCGGGGTCTCCTCGTGGGTGCTCATCACTACCTCCACCAATCACCGAGTGGATTCACAACGTCACCCTAAGTGCCCACCGTAAGCCCTGCCACTCGTCCGTTCGAGGCCGGCCCCGAAGCGAGTGCCGAGGAGGCGGGCACGCACCCGGCCCTGCCCTCACCCCGCGTGCAGCATCAGCCCGATCCCGAGGACGAGGAGCCCCGCGGCAGCGATGCGCGGCGCGCCGAACCTCTCCTTGAAGAACACGGCGCCGATGGCCGCGCCGACGATGATCGACGACTCGCGGAGCGCGGCGATCGGGGCCAGTTCGGCGCGGGTCTGCGCCCACAGGACGAGGGCGTAGGCGGCGACGGACAGGACGGCGCCGAGCAGGCCGAGGGCGGCGAAGGGCCGTAGGACGGTCCAGGTCTGCCGCCGCCAGAGGGTGACGGCGTACGCCGGGAGGACGGTCCCCTGGACGGCCATCAGCCAGGCGATGTAGCCGAGCGAGGACCCGGAGGCGCGCACACCGAGCCCGTCCACGACCGTGTACGCGGCGATGGACAGGCCGGTCGCGAGCGCCGCGCCGATCGCCGCCCAGTCGGGCCGCCGCCCGCGCAGCCCCCACAGCGCGACGCCCGTCAGCCCCGCGCAGGACAGCGCGATCCCGGCGGCCGCCCAGCCGTCCGGCACCTCGTGCGCGAAGACGGCGGCGAGGACCGTCACGACGAGCGGCGCCGACCCGCGCGCGATCGGGTACGCCTGCCCGAAGTCCCCCAGCCGGAACGACCGCATCAGCAGCGCGTAGTACACGATGTGGATCGCGGCCGAGCAGAGGAGGTACGGCCATGCCGCCACCGCGGGTACACGTGTGAACGGCAGCAGCGCGAGGCCGATGAGGAGGCCGCCGCCCGAGATGAGGGCGAAGCCGGTGAGCTTGTCGGTGATGCGGTGGGCGATCGCGTTCCACGCGGCGTGCGTGACGGCGGCGAGCAGGACAGCCGCCGTGACCAGCGGAGTCACGCGGTGCGCTCACAACGGGGGTGCGCTCCGGTCGTCGTCATGCGCGGCACGGTAGCGGTGCGTGTACCGGCCACGCGACCCGGTCACCCGCGGGCGGTGGCGTGCCGGAGGAAGTCCGTCCAGGCGGCGGGGGCGACAGCGAGTATGCCGTGGGCGACATTCTTGGAGTCACGGATGTGGATGGTGGCGGGGGTGATCGCAACTTCGACGCAGTCGTTGATGTCGTCAGTGTCGCTGTAGCTGCTTTTGAACCAGTGGAGTTGTGCGACGCTCATAGTCTCCCCAGCGCATGCTCGATGAAGGCGTGCGACTCCCTCGGTGTGAGAGCCTGCGCCCGGATCATGCCATAGCGCAGTTCCAGGATCCGAAGATCCTTGGGGTTCTCAACCGGGCGGCCGTTGAACGCGCCAGCGCAACGTCCGATCGCTGTTCCGTCGGCAAACTTCAGCACTTGGATCCGCCCCGACGATCCGGCGTGCTCCTCCCTGTCGGTAGGCATGACCTGAAGCGTGACGTTCCGCAACTGCGCTACCTCCAGGAGGTGTTCGAGTTGTCGGCGCAGCACCATCTTCCCACCGATGGGGCGCTCCAGCGTCACCTGTTCCTGGATGAAACTGAGCGTCGGGGCAGGCTCTCGCTCGAAGATCACCTTTCGGGCCACGCGTGCGACGGTACCCCGTTCCACCTCGTCCTGTGTGTACGCGGGCTGCCTCACCTCGAACAGCGCCCGCGTGTACTCCGGCGTCTGCAACAACCCATGGATGTTGTGGCTGCTGTAGAACAGCAGCTCCACTGCGCGCCCCTCCAAGTCCGTCAGCTCTCTCACCCTCTTCGGGTATTGAGCCTTCCTCATGTCCTCCGAAAAGGCGCGCAGATGACCCTGCGCCTTCAGAATCTGATCCGCCCTATCCAGGAACTCCGGCCTTGGAATACGCGTCCCGCGTTCCATCTTGCGAATCATGTCCTCGCTAAAGCCCATGACATCGCCCAGCTCCGCCACCCGCATCCCCGCCGCCTCACGACAGACCTTGATCAGGCGGCCAACCGCCTGGACCAGCGGTTCGATTTCGTCGCCCGGCTCGACATCCCAACCCGCCTCGTCCACATCGTCACTCATGGCTCCTCCTCCAACGCGCACTCGTACCCCTGTAACCCCTGATACAGCCGAGACAGCGCAGGACAAAGCCAGGACAGTCACCGTACGCACAGGCGTCGTCACTCACTCCAGTAAGCCGCATTCGCCACTCTGAGTCACGTGAACCATGAGACGCGTGCCCCTGAAATCGATCTCGCCTCCCCCTCCCGCCACTTCACCGTCCTCCTGTCCCCCACCCCCCGCGCTGCCCGCCTGGCCCGCCTGCTGACGACGGAGCAGCTCCGGGAGTGGGGGCTGCCGCTGGACACCGCGCCGCAGATCGTGGCCGAGCTGGCGACGAACGCGGCGACGCACGGACGGGTCCCGGGGCGGGACTTCCGGCTGACCCTGAACGCCGTCGCGGACACCCTCCGCATCGAGGTCACGGACGTCCGGGGCGACCGGCTCCCCCGGCCGGGCCGTCCGGACGGGGGCGCGGAGGGCGGCCGGGGGCTGCTCCTCGTGGACGCCCTCGCGGACCGCTGGGGCGTCGTACCGGGACCGCCGCCGCGCAAGACGGTGTGGGCGGAGGTGAGATGGGACGCGGGCCGCGGCCGGGCATAGACGAGCGGCGCGCTCGGCCCGAGAGGGGTGGGCCGAAACGCGCCGCCGCGCCTGCACACATCCGTCAGTGGCGGTCACCGCCATGGTGGCGGTCACCGTCGTGGTGACGGCCACCGTCGTGGTGACGACCACCTCCATGGTGGCGGCCCTCGTGCCGGTCCCCGTCGCGGCGGTCGCCGTCCTGACGGTCCCGGTCCCACGACACCTCGTCCACGACGCGGTCGCGCTCGTTGCGCAGGGTCACGGTGTCGGAGTCGTTGTCCCAGACGTGGCGGACGCGGTCCTGGTACAGGTCGGTGCGGGTGTCGCGGCCCTCGCCGGTGTGGACGCGGACGGTGGCGCGGGCGGCGAGGCGGAACCGGTCGAAGGTGTAGGTGTCGCCGTCCTCGTCGGACAGGGTCCAGCCGTCGAGGTTCACCTCGCGGCGGGTGGTGTTGGTCAGTTCCACCCACTCCTTGTTGAGGGAGCGGTTGGCGCGGGTGTCGTGGCCCGGCGCGTCGTACTGCACGTCGCTGATCTCCACCTTCGGCCGGTCGGCGCGCGACTGGCCGGCGGCGGACGCCGGGACCGCCACGGCGCCGATCACCGCGGCGGCCGCGAGCGAGGCGACCGCCAGACGACGGGTCGAAACCGGGGACACGGGGGACAGGGGGGAAACGAGCACAGGGTCTCCTCGGGGGTGCGGTGGCGGCCGGGTTCGGCCGCGGCACCGGCATCCGACCACCGGACACGCCCGGAACGCCTGATCCACACCTCCCGTTACAGATCGTTCACATATCGGTGACAGTCATCTGTAATGTCCATCTATGCAGTGAATGCCCAGAAGTCTCTGCTCAACAGCCTCGTCCGGTCCCGCCGCGACCAGCCCCTCACCCGAACGTGGGTGACAGCCACACCGGAAGAAGAAGCCGGACACGAAGAAGCCGGTGAGGGCGCCCCGTCCCCACGGAACCCTCACCGGCGGTCTTCACGTCGCCCGTTGCGCTACGCCCGGGCGAGCTCCCGGTCGGCGTCGTCGTCGTGGGCGCGCAGGCCCTCGCCCTCGACGTCGACGTTGGGCAGGGCGCGGTCCAGCCACTTCGGCAGCCACCAGGCCTTCTTGCCGAGGAGGGCGAGGACGGCGGGCACGATGGCCATGCGAACGACGAAGGCGTCGAAGAAGACGGCGATCGCCAGGCCGAAGCCGATCATCTTGACCATCGACTCGGAGGAGCCGATGAAGCCGGCGAACACCGCCATCATGATCACCGCGGCGGCGGTGACGACCCGCGCGCCGTGCCGGAAGCCGGTCACCACGGCCTGGCCGGGGGTCTCGCCGTGGACGTACGCCTCGCGCATGCGGGTCACGAGGAAGACCTCGTAGTCCATGGCGAGTCCGAAGACCACGCCGACCATGAAGATCGGCATCATCGACATGACCGGGCCGGTCTCCTCGACGCCCAGCAGGTCGGCGAACCAGCCCCACTGGAAGACCGCGACGACGGCGCCGAGGGCCGCCATGACGGAGAGCAGGAAGCCGAGGGCCGCCTTCAGCGGGACGAGGATCGAGCGGAAGACCACGATGAGGAGGAGGAAGGCCAGGCCGACCACCAGCACGAGGTACGGGACGAGGGCGTCGTTGAGCTTCTGGGAGACGTCGATGTTCATCGCCGTCGAGCCGGTGACGAGGATGTCCGCGTCCGTGTCGGCCTTGATGTCCGTGCCCTTGTCGCGGATCGCGTGGACCAGGTCCTCGGTGGCGACGGAGGACGGCTTGGCGTCGGGGATGACCGTGATGGTCGCCGTGTCGCCGGCCTCGTTGGGGGTGGCCGGGGTGACGGTGACGACGTTCTTCAGGCTCTTGATCTCGTCGCCGACGTCGGAGAACACGGCCTGCGGGTCGTCGCTGCCCTTGGCGTCGACGACGACCATCAGCGGACCGTTGAAGCCGGCGCCGAAGCCCTCGGAGAGGAGGTCGTAGGCGCGGCGCTGGGTGGTGGAGGTGGGCTGGGAGCCGTCGTCGCCCAGGCCCAGTTCCAGCGACGACACCGGGACGGCCGCCGCACCCAGGCCGATCACGCCGAGGAGGAGGACGGCGACCGGGCGGCGGACGACGAAGCTCGCCCAGCGGGTGCCCATGTTGGGCTTGGCCGCCTTCTCGGCGGACTGGGCGCGGCCGCCGCCGAGGAGCTTGCCCTTCTCGCCGGCCGGGCGCACCTTGCGGCCCGCGTAGCCGAGGAGGGCGGGGATCAGGGTGAGGGCGATCAGGACGGCGATGGCCACCGTGCCCGCCGCCGCGACGCCCATCTTCGTCAGCATCGGGATGTTGACGACGGAGAGGCCGACGAGGGCGATGACGACGGTCAGGCCGGCGAAGACGACCGCGGAGCCGGCGGTGCCGACGGCGCGGCCGGCCGCCTCCTCGCGGGCGCGGCCCTCGGCCAGTTCGGCGCGGTAGCGGGAGACGATGAACAGGGCGTAGTCGATGCCGACGGCGAGGCCGATCATCATCGCCAGGGTGGAGGTGGTGGAGCCGAGGTCGAGGGTGCTGGCGAGCGCGGTGATCGCGGAGACGCCGATGCCGACGCCGATGAGCGCGGTCAGCAGGGGCATGCCCGCCGAGATCAGCGAGCCGAAGGTGATGACGAGGACGACGGCGGCGACGGCGATGCCGACGACCTCGGTGGCGCCGGTCTCGGGCGTCGTCTGGAGCGCGTCACCGCCGATCTCGACGGTCAGGCCCGCGTCCCGGGCGCCCTCGGCGGCGTCCTCCAGCGCCTCGCGGGAGGAGTCCTCCAGCTCCATGCCGGAGACCTTGTAGCTCACGGAGGCGTAGGCGATCGTGCCGTCCTCGCTGACGGCCTTGGCCTGGAAGGGGTCGGCGACGGAGGCGACCTCGGAGCCGTCGGACAGCTCCTTGACGGTCTTCTCGACGGTGGCCTTGTGGGCGGCGTCCGTCATCTTCTCGCCGTCGGGCGCCTTGAAGACGACCCGGGCGGTGGCGCCGTCGGCGCTCATCCCGGGGAAGCGCTGTTCCAGCAGGTCGAAAGCTTTCTGCGCTTCGGTGCCGGGGATGGAGAAGGAGGTGGTGCCGGCGGCGGGCGCGGAGGCGGCGCCGACGCCGGCGAGCGTCAGCAGCGCCACCCAGATCAGGGCGACGAAGTGCCGTCGCCGGAAGGCGAGTCGGCCCAGCTTGTAGAGGAACGTGGCCACGGAGGCGTACTCCCGGTCAGGTCGTGGGTGTTCAGGGCAGGGGTGATCAACCCGGCGACTGGGCAGGGGTGATCGGCCCGACGACGTGAGCGGTGGCGTCAGGAAGGGCGGACCGCGGGGACGGTCAGGGGAGGGTTCAGGAGGAGACGGGCACGCCGAGGGCGGGGAGGACCACGGCATCGACGTACGCGGTGAGGAAGGCCTGGGTCGGCGGCTGGTCGTCGAGCAGGGCCCGGGTGGCGAAGCCGCCGACCATCATGTGCAGCAGGAAGTCCAGCGCGGGACAGTCGGGGCGGACCTCGCCCCGGTCGACGGCCCGCCGGATCACCCGGTGGAATCCGGACAGCTCCGGGTCGATGAGCTGGGCCCGGAACGCCTGGCGCAGGTCGGGGCTGTTGTGCATCGCCATGGCGATGCCCCGCATCAGCGCCGAGTTCCGCTCGATGGTGCAGTCGTCCTCCAGCCGCAGCAGGGCGTGCAGGTCGCCCCGGAGCGAACCGGTGTCGATCTCGTCACCGTGATCGGGCTTGCTGTGTCTGATGGCCCTCGCGACCAGCTCGGCCTTGCCGCCCCACTGGCGGTAGAGCGTGGCCTTGCTGGACCGCGTGCGGGCGGCGACGGCGTCCATGGTGAGGGCGTCGTAGCCGACCTCGCGGAGCAGGTCGAGCACGGCCGCGTACAACTCGGCCTCGCGCTCGGGGGTGATCCGACTGCGACGCGGGGTGGCGACCTCAGTCATGGCAATCCCTCCGGCTCCAGCACTGTCCTGTGGTGCGTACTCCATGAAGATACCCTGAGACCAAACGAAACGAAACGGTTTCGTACGTGGGCTGGCTCACGTCCGTGAAGGACACATAAGTTGCCCGGCCCCTTTGACAGGAAAAGCATGGGTAGGTGACCTATCTGCGCCTGCCGCACCTCAGCGGTGACCTGCTGTGCTTCGTGTCCGAGGACGACCTCTGGCTCGCCCCGCTCGACGGACCCGGCCGCGCCTGGCGGCTCACCGTCGACCGCGCCAAGGCCGGCCACCCCCGCTTCTCGCCCGACGGCCGCCACATCGCCTACACGAGCTGGCGCGGGCTGGTCCCCGAGATCCACCTGGTGCCGGTGGACGGCGGACCGGGCCGGCGGCTGACGTACTGGGGCAGCCCGGACACCCAGGTGCGCGGCTGGACACCCCCCGACCAGGACGGCAACGCCGACATCCTCGCCGTCGCCTCCCACGGCGAGCCCTTCTCCCACTTCACCTGGGCCCACAAGATCTCCCCCGACGGCGACCCCGGCCGCCGCCTCCCCTGGGGCCCCGCCTCCGACATCCAGGTCGCCGACCTCGACGGCGAACGGCGGACCCTGCTCCTCACCGGCACCCCGCCGCACGAACCGGCCGCCTGGAAGCGCTACCGCGGCGGCGCCACGGGCCGGCTCTGGCTGCACGGGCAGCGGCTGCTCCCCGACCTCGGCGGCCACCTCCACTCCCCCCTGTTCGTCGGCGGCCGGATCGCGTTCCTCTCCGACCACGAGGGCACCGGCAACCTCTACTCCTGCGCCCACGACGGCTCCGACCTGCGCCGGCACACCGACCACGACGCCTTCTACGCCCGGCACGCCTCCAGCGACGGCACGCGGGTGGTGTACCAGTGCGCCGGTGACCTGTGGATCGTCGAGGACCTGTCCGAGGGCGCCGAGCCGCGCCGGCTCGACGTACGGCTGAGCGGGCCGCGCGCCGGACGGCGGCCGTACCCGATCCCGGCCGCCCTCCACGTGGACGGCATCTCGGTGGACGAGACCGGGCGGGCCAGCGCCGTCGTCGTCCGCGGCAGCCTGTACTGGCTGACGCACCGGGACGGCCCCGCTCGGACCCTCACCGACACCCCCGGAGTACGGGTGCGGCTGCCGGAGATGCTCGGCCGGGCCGGCCAGGTCGCCTACATCACGGACGCCGAGGGCGAGGACGCCGTCGAGATCGCCTCCCTGCCGCGCGCCACCGGCGACCGCGCGCCGCGGCGGCTGGCCTCCGGGGAACTCGGGCGGGTGCTGGAACTGGTGGCCGACCCGGAGGGCGAGCGGCTCGCGATCGCCTCGCACGACGGACGGCTGCTGCTGCTCGACGCGAGCGAGGGCTCCAACGGTGAGGTGACGGAGCTGATCCGCTCGATCAACGGGCCCGTGCGGGACCTGGCGTTCTCCCCCGACGGCACCTGGCTGACCTGGTCCCATCCCGGGATCGGACGGACCCTGCGGCAGATCAAGATGGCCCGGATCTCCGGACTCGGCACCGGCGACCGGCTGATCGTCGACGTCACCAACGGCCGGTTCGAGGACGAGAACCCCGTCTTCACCCGGGACGGCCGCTACCTCGCCTTCCTCTCCTGGCGCGGCTTCGACCCCGTCTACGACGTGCACACCGGGGACCTGTCGTTCCCCCTGGGCTGCCGGCCCTACCTGGTGCCCCTGTCCTCCGCGACGCCCTCCCCCTTCGCGCTGAACCCCGAGGGGCGGCCCGCCGCCGGGGGGCTGGACCCGCTGGAGGACGACGAGGGCGCCGACGGGGCGGTGACCGTCGAGGTCGAGGGGCTGGCGAGCCGCGTGACGCCGTTTCCGGTCGCCGCCTCCAAGTACTCGGCGCTGTGCCCGGTCGCGGGCGGCGGCCTGGTCTGGCTGCGCTGGCCGATCTCCGGCGCGCTCGGCGAGACCTTCGTCAACCCGGACGACACCAGCGGGCGCCCGACCCTGGAGCACTTCAACATCAGCAAGGCGAAAAAGTCCGAACTCGTCGGGCACCTCGACGTGTTCGCCGTCAGCGGGGACGGCAGCCGGCTCGTCGTCGTCGACGAGGGCGACCTGCGGGCCGTGCCCTCCACCGAGTCCGGCGACCTCGACTCCACCGTCTGGATCGACCTGCGCCGCATCATGCACGAGGTCGACCCGGGCGCCGAGTGGCGGCAGGCGTACGCGGAGGCCGGCCGGCTGATCCGCGCCTACTTCTGGGACCCCGGGATGTGCGGGATCGACTGGGACGCGGTGCTGGAGCAGTACCGGCCGCTGGTCGACCGGGTCGCCTCCCCCGACGAGTTCGCGGACCTGCTGCGGGAGGTGCTCGGCGAACTGGGCACCTCGCACGCCTACGTCACCCCCGCCCGCCGCAACGAGGGCCCGCTCCACTACCAGCGCCGGCAGGGCCTGCTCGGCGCCAACTTCGTCCACCGCGACGGCGGCTGGACGGTCAAACGGATCCTGCCCGGCGACTCCTCCGACTCCAAGGCCCGTTCGCCGCTGGCCGGCACCGGCATCCGGGAGGGGGCGGTGCTCACCCACGTGGACGGGCGGCCGGTGGACCCGGTGGCCGGGCCCTACCCGCTCCTCGCCCAGGCCGGCGGGACCACGGTCGAGCTCACCTTCACCCCGGCGGAGGGCGAGGCGGGCCGGGCGCGGCGCGTCGCCGTCGTCCCCCTCGTCGACGAACGGCCGCTGCGCTACCAGGACTGGGTAGCCAAACGCCGCGCGGTGGTCCGCGAGCTGAGCGGCGGACAGTGCGGCTACCTGCACATCCCCGACATGGGCGGCTCCGGCTGGGCCCAGTTCAACCGCGACCTGCGCATGGAGGTCTCCCGGCCCGCGCTGATCGTGGACGTGCGCGGCAACGCCGGCGGGCACATCAGCGAACTCGTCGTGGAGAAACTGACGCGCCGGATCCTCGGCTGGGACCTCACCCGGGACGCCCAGCCGGTGTCGTACGCCTCCAACGCGCCCCGGGGACCGGTCGTCGCGCTCGCCGACGAGGCCACCTCGTCCGACGGCGACATGATCACCGCCGCCTTCAAGCTGCTGAAGCTCGGCCCGGTCGTCGGCCAGCGCACCTGGGGCGGCGTCGTCGGCATGACCGGACGGCACCGGCTCGGCGACGGCACCGTCATCACCGTCCCCATGAACGCCGCCTGGTTCGACGCCTACGGCTGGTCCGTGGAGAACCACGGCGTCGCCCCCGACGTGGAGGCGCTGCGCACTCCCCTGGACTGGGCGGAGGGCCGCTACGCCCAACTCGACGACGCGGTACGCCTCGCCCTCGACCTCCTGCGGAACGAGCCCCCCGCCTCCCCGCCGGACCACTCCAACATCCCGAACCGCTCCCGCCCCAAACTCCCACCCCGCAGCTGACCTGGATGCCACGGCATGCGGTGGGACAACCCCCTAAGGGGCGCGGGGAACTGCGCGACCAGCCCCCACCCGCCCGCACCCGGCGGTGAACAGCAAGCCCTTCGCAAAAAACGGGTGCCCCCCGGCGAACCGGAAGGGCACCCACCTTCACCGGCTGAGCCGAGCCCGACTACACGTCGTACTCGGCGTCCATCCGGTCCTCGTCCTCACGTTCACGCCGCATCCGCTCCTGCTCCTGCTCAGGCCGCATCCGCTCGTGCTCGGGCCGACCACCGCGCCCGGGCTCGGGCCGAGCACCGCGCCCCGGCTCGGGCCGCTCGCCGCGCTCCGGACGCCGGCCGCGCTGCTGGGTCTGGGCCTGGGCCTGCTGGGCCTGCCCCTTGGCCTGCCCCGCCTTCTGCTTGGCCTGGTCCTGGAACTGCTCGGCCTGGTCCTGGAACTTGTCCTTGATACCCATGTGGGTTCACTCCCCTTGAGGGTGAGGGAATCGGCCCTTGATCGGGCCTCGACCAGATTCACACGCAGGGAGGAACGGCGCATTTCGATCAACTACGCTGCGTAGCCCGGGCTTCCTCGTCCGCCGCCCCACCTGCGCCGACGAGCCCCGTGCGCATCCCTTGCAGCCTCGGCGCGAACCGCCGCATCTCCCGCTGCCCCACCGTCCCGATGAGCGCCGGGAGATACCCGCGCACCCCCTGCATCCCGCGCAGCCACCACTGCCCGTACACATGGGCGGCGCGCCGCTCGATCCCGTCGACGAGCCGGTCCACGGCCGGGCCCAGCGGGTACGTCTTGTTGGACGGCCACGGCAGCCGCTGCCTCAACTCCCGCATCACGTCGTCCTGATCGGCGCCGCGCACCATGTCGGTGTCGGTCCACGACAGGTACCCGATGCCGACGCGTACGCCCTGGTGGCCGACCTCGGCGCGCAGGCTGTGCGCGTACGCCTCCACGCCCGACTTGGACGCGCAGTACGCGGTCATCATCGGCGCCGGCGTGATCGCCGCGAGCGAGGCGATCTGGAACAGGTAGCCGCGGCTCTGCGTCAGCAACGGCAGGAAGGCGCGGGCGGTGACGGCCGAGCCCACGAGGTTGACCTCAATGACCCGGCGCCAGGACTCCGGGTCGGAGTCGGCGAACGGACCGCCGGTGGCGACGCCCGCGTTGGCGACCACGATGTCCACCCTGCCGAAGCGGTCCTTCACCTCCTGGGCGACCCGGCTCATCGCCTCGTGGTCGGTGACGTCGGCGTACCAGTGGGCGCCGTCGCCGTGCAGCCGCTCCGCGACCTGCTCGAGGGCGTCCGGCTCCAGGCCGACCAGCGCGATCCGCGCGCCGCGTGCGGAGAGCTTGCGGGCGAGGAGTTCGCCGACGCCGCGGGCGGCGCCGGTGACGACGACGACCTTTCCTTCGAGGCTGACCCTGCTCATGCGCCCTCCTTGAGCTGCGGTACGTGGGTGGTGACGAGGTCCCGGATCGTCGCGGTCACCAGGTCGGGTGCCTCGACCGGGGTCATGTGGCCGATGCCGGGCAGTTCTCTCAGGCCGGCGCAGTCCGGGAGCGCGTCGGCGATCCGGCGGGCGTGCACCGGCGGGGTCAGACGGTCGGCCGTGCCCGCGATCACCGCCGTCGGCACCCGCAACTCCCGTACGGCGTGGTCGAGATCGAGCAGGCTGAGGACGTGCGACCAGGAGTGGCGCACGGCGCGCGGGCAGGCGTGCACGATCCGGGCGCACGCGTCGACCATGTGCGGGGCCGAACCGGCTCCCATCGTGGCGTACTTGAGGACCCGGCGGGCGACGGGGGTGACCGGGCCGAGCGGCGCTCGCGACCCGAGGACGCGGCCGGTCAGCCAGGTCCGCAGCCGGCCGGGGCGCAGCGGCAGCACGGTCGACTCGGCCACCAGCCGCGAACTGCCCGTGCTGCACAGCAGGGCGGCCGCCGCGTGCTCCCGGAAGGCGGGCCGGCCGGAGGCCGCCATGATCGTCATGCCGCCCATCGAGTGTCCGGCGACGACCGCCTTCTCGCCGGGGGCGAGCGTGGCGGCGAGAACGGCCTCGAGGTCGTCGGCGAGGGCGTCGGTGCTGCACGCCGGGCTCGCCGGGGTACGGCCGTGGCCGCGCTGGTCGTAGACGACGACCTTGTGGTCGGCGGCCAGCGCCTCGACCTGGGCCGCCCAGAAGGCGGTCGAGCAGGTCCAGCCGTGGGCGAGGACGACGGCGGGCGCGGTGTCGGGGCCGTACACCTGCACGTGCAGCGAGGCGCCGTCGGCGGAGACGGCGGTCAGCTCCCTCGGGGCACCGACGACACCCGTACGCCGGCCCCCGCCCGCGTCACGGCGGACGCCCGTGCCCGCTTCGCGGCGGACGCCCGTACCTGCCTCGCGGTGGGCGCTCATGCCGTGACCTCCGCCTTCTTCACGGCGGGCGCGCGCAGGACCTCGTACTCGGCGAGGTCGACCCGCCGCGTCTCCCGGCGGAACTCGGCCGTCGTGCCCGGCCAGATGGTGGTGTTGCGGCCGTTCGCGTCGAGGTACCAGCTGGTGCAGCCGCCCGTGTTCCAGACGGTGCGCTTCATCCGCTCCTGGACACGGTGGTTCCAGGCCCGCACGGCGCCGGGGCGGGCGTCGAGGGCGGCGCGGCCTCCGAGGACGTTCAGCTGGCGGAGGTAGTCGGCCAGGTAGTTCAGCTGGGACTCGATCATGAGGATCATCGAGGAGTTCCCGAGGCCGGTGTTGGGGCCGATGATCGACATCCAGTTGGGGAAGCCGGCCGCGGAGGTGCCGCGCAGGGCCTCCATGCCGTCCTTCCAGGACTCCGCGAGGGTCCGCCCGTCGGCGCCGACGACCCGCTCGGCGATCGGCATGTCGGTGACGTGGAAGCCGGTGCCGAAGACGATCACGTCGGCCTCGGCCTCGCTGCCGTCGGCGGCGACGAGGGTGGAGCCGCGGACCTCGCGCAGCCCGCTCGCGACGACGTCCACGTTCGGGCGGGTGAGCGCCGGATAGTAGGTGCTCGACAGCAGGATCCGCTTGCAGCCGATGCGGTAGTCCGGGGTGAGCTTGGCGCGCAGGGCCGGGTCCTTGACGGCACGGGCCATGTTCCGCTTGGCGAGCTGCTCGACGAAGCCGAGTTCGTTCGGGTGCTTGGTGAAGGCCTGCACCTGGAGTTCGCGGATGCCCCACAGCAGGCCGCGGCGGATCTGCGTGGTGACCGGCAGCCGCTGGTGCAGCCAGCGCTCGGCCCGGCTGATGGGCCGGTCCATGCGGGGCATCACCCAGGGCGGGGTGCGCTGGAAGAGGGTGAGCCGGCCGACCTCCGGCTGGATGGCGGGCACGATCTGGATGGCCGAGGCACCCGTGCCGACCACGGCGACGCGCCGGCCGGCGAGGTCGTGGCCGTGGTCCCAGCGGGCCGAGTGGAAGACCTTGCCGGGGAAGGAGTCCAGGCCCGGGACGTCCGGGATCTTCGGGTCGGACAGCGGCCCGGTCGCGGAGACGACGACGTCGGCGGAGAGCGCACCGCTCGCCGTCTCGATGTCCCAGCACAGCCGCTCCGTGTTCCAGGTCATGCGCATGACCTCGGAGTCGAAGCGGAGGTGGGGCCGCAGGCCGAAGGTGTCGGCGACGTGCTCCAGGTAGGCGCGGATGTGCTCCTGGCCGGAGAAGGTGCGCGGCCAGTCGGGATGGGGCGCGAAGGAGAAGGAGTACAGGTGCGAGGGCACGTCGCAGGCGCACCCCGGGTAGCTGTTGTCCCGCCAGGTGCCGCCGACGCTGCCGGCGCGTTCGAGGACGACGAAGTCGGTGATCCCCTCACGCCGCAGCCGTACCGCGGCCCCCAGTCCGCCGAACCCCGACCCGATCACCGCCACCCGCACACGCTCGTGCTCGTGCTCGGTCATCCCGACGCCTCCCTGCTCCGCGACCCTGCGGATCTGCCGATCTGTCCACGCCGCCGCCGCCACTGACGCGACTCTGCCAGTGAACACTGGCGCAATGGGAGCGTAGAGCAGCTCCGTACTGATGGGTAGGGGGCATGCGGAGGAAAGTTACCGGCGGTACGTCATAGGCTTCCGGCGTGGCGGACAAGCGGGAATACCGGACGGAGGAGCTGGCCGAGGCGGCCGGCATCACGGTGCGCACCCTGCGCTTCTACCGCGAACGCGGCCTGCTCGCGCCACCCCGCCGCGAGGGCCGCATCGCCTGGTACGACGACCACCACCTGGCCCGCCTGCGCACGGTCGCCGCCCTGCTGGAGCGCGGCCACACCCTCACCGGCATAGCGGAACTCGCCGAGGCCTTCGACCACGGCCGCGACGTCGCCGACCTGCTGGGCGTCGGCACCCCCACCGAGGAGGAGCCGGTCCGCCTCACCCCCGAGGAACTCGCCGCCCGCTTCGAGGGCCAGGTCACCCCCGAGAACCTCGCCGCCGCCCTCGACCTCGGCTACCTGGGCACCGACGGCGACGAGATCGTCCACATCAGCCGCCGCCTGCTGGACGTCTCCACCGCCCTGGTCCGCGAGGGCATCCCCCTCGCCGACGTCCTGGCCGCCGGCGCCCGCGTCCGCGCCCACGCCGACGCCCTCGCCGACCTCTTCGCCGACCTGGTCCTCCGCCACGCCGCCGAGGACGACCTGCCCCGCCTGCGCCCGCTGGCCCGCAGCGTGGTGGAGGCGGAACTGTCCCTGGCGCTGGACCGGCGGCTCGGGCACGGCCGTGAGGACCGGAAGCCCCTGCCGCAGGATCAGAGGTCGTAGACGACGGTCACCGGCGCGTGGTCCGACCAGCGCTCGGCGTGCGTGGCGGCCCGCTCGACGGAGCCCTTGACGGCCTTGGCCGCGAGACCGGGCGTGGAGAGGTGGTAGTCGATGCGCCATCCCGCGTCGTTGTCGAACGCGCGTCCGCGGTACGACCACCAGGTGTACGGCCCGTCCGTGTCCGGGTGCAGGGCGCGGACGACGTCCACGTAGCCGCCCTCCTCCGGGGTGAGCACCCGCGTCAGCCAGTCGCGCTCCTCCGGGAGGAAGCCGGAGTTCTTCTGGTTGGCGCGCCAGTTCTTCAGGTCGGCCTGCTGGTGGGCGATGTTCCAGTCGCCGCAGACCAGGACCTCGCGGCCGTCGGCGGCGGCGCGTTCGCGCAGCTCCTTGAGGTGGGCGAGGAACTCGGACATGAAGCGGACCTTCTCGTCCTGGCGGTCGGTGCCGACCTCGCCGGAGGGGAGGTAGAGGGAGGCGACGGTGACGCCGGGGAGGTCGGCCTCGACGTAGCGGCCGGAGGTGTCGAACTCCGACGAGCCGAAACCGACCCGGACCGCGTCCGGCTCACGGCGGCTGTACAGGGAGACACCGGCGCGGCCCTTGGCGGCGGCGGGGGCGTGCGTGACGTGCCAGCCCTCGGGGGCGCGGACCGTCTCGGGCAGCTGCTGCGGCTCGGCGCGCACCTCCTGGAGGCACAGCACGTCGGCGGAGGTCCCGGCGAGCCACTCCACGAAACCCTTCTTCGCGGCGGCGCGCAGCCCATTCACGTTCACGGAGGTCACGGTCAGCACCCAGGCACGATACCTGCACACTGGACGCGGTCCAGTTTTCGTCCACCACCCGTCGACCTGCATGGATGTACCGTGAGCCGCATGTCTATACGTCGTGTTTCCTTCGACCACCCCGACGCCGTCAAGCTGAACGACGAGGTCCAGGCCGAGTACCACGAGCGGTACGGCGACGGCGGCGACGCCACGGTCCTGGAGCCGGCCGATTTCCATCCGCCCCGGGGCGTGTACTTCATCGCGTACGACGAGCAGGAGCGGCCCGTCGCCACCGGCGGCTGGCGCAGCCAGGACGAGAACGGCGAGGGCAACCAGGACGGGGACGCCGAGCTCAAGCGGATGTTCGTGATCAGGGAGATGCGCGGCCGGGGGCTGGCCCGGCGGATCCTCGCCGCGCTGGAGGAGGACGCGGCGGCCGCGGGGCGCCGGCGGATGGTGCTGGAGACCGGCACCGAGCAGCCGGAGGCCATCGCGCTGTACACGACCAGCGGCTACGAGCCGTGCACCAAGTTCGGCTACTACCGGTTCCACGAGTCGAGCCGCTGCTACGCCAAGCCCCTCGCCCCGGTCCGTGACGCCTAACTCCTGAGGTACGCCAGGACCGCGAGGACCCTGCGGTGGGTGTCCTCCGCGGGGGGCAGGTCGAGCTTGGTGAGGATGCCGCCGATGTGCTTGCCCACGGCCGCCTCCGAGACGACCAGCGCCCTCGCTATCGCGCCGTTGGACTTCCCCTCCGCGACCAGCGCCAGGACCTCCCGTTCGCGCGGGGTGAGCCGGGACAGCGGGTCGCGGCGGCGGCTGAGGAGCCGGCGGACCACCTCCGGGTCGACCACCGTGCCGCCGGACGCCACCTCGGCGAGCGCGTCCACGAACTGCTCGACCTGGCCGACGCGGTCCTTGAGCAGGTAGCCGACGCCGGTGCCGTCCCCGGAGTCGAGGAGTTCGGCGGCGTAGGCGCGCTGCACGTACTGGCTGAGGACGAGGACGGGCAGGCCGGGGCGGTCGGCGCGCAGGCGGACCGCCGCGTGCAGGCCCTCGTCCTGGAAGGCGGGCGGCATGCGGACGTCGGTGACGACGACGTCGACGCCGGGGGCGTGCCGGTCGACCGCCGCCAGCAGGGCGCCCGCGTCCCCGACCGCCGCGACGACCCGGTGGCCGAAGCGCGCGAGCAGGGCCGTCAGGCCGTCGCGCAGCAGGACGCTGTCCTCGGCGAGGACTACGCGCAGGCCGTTCCCCCCGCGGGGCCGGGGTGCGTCAGGTCCCTGCCCTCCCGGGCCGTGCCCTTCACGTCCTTCGTGTCCTTCGGGTCCTTCGCGCCCTTCACGTCCTTCACGTCCTTCACGTCCTTCGGGTCCTTCGGGTCCGTGTCCTTCGGGTCGGGCTCCGTCGTCGGCTCGGGGGCCGTCGGACCGGGGTCCGTCGAGTCGGGGCCCGTCAGGCCGGGGTCGGTCAGGCCGGGGTCCGTAGGCTCGCAAGGGATCTCCACACGCAGCAGGGTCGGTCCGCCCGGCGGGCTGGTCAGCGACAGTCTTCCATCGAGCACCGACACCCGGTCGGCGAGTCCGGTGAGGCCGGTGCCGCGCGTGGCGTCGGCGCCGCCCCGGCCGTCGTCGGCCAGTTCCAGGACGAGCCGGCCGTCCCGGTGCTCCCCGCGGAGCCGGACGCGGCTCGCCCCGCTGTGCCGGGCCACGTTGGCGAGCGCCTCGCGGACCACGAAGTAGGCGGCGGTCTCGACGGGGCCGGGGAGGCGGCACGCGAGGGCGCACTCGACGTCCACGGGGACCGGCGAGCGGTCGGCGGCGTCGGCCACGGCGGCTTCGAGGCCGTAGTCGGCGAGGACCTTCGGATGGATGCCGTGGATCAGCTCCCGCAGTTCGGCCAGGGCCGCGCCGGCCTCCTCGTGGGCCCTGGCGAGCTGGGCGGCGAGGGGGCCGCCGGGCGGGGCGTCGAGGCGGGCCAGGCCGAGGGTCATGGTCAGGGCGACGAGGCGTTGCTGGGCGCCGTCGTGCAGGTCGCGTTCGATGCGGCGGCGTTCGGTCTCGAAGGCGTCGACGAGGCGGGCTCGGGAGCGGGTGAGTTCGACGACCCGGGCGGCCGGGTCGCCGCCGCGCGGGGCGAGGAGCAGCCGGGTGAGGGCGGCCCGTGCGGCGGCCGCGGCGCCGAGGGCGTAGGCGCCGGCGGCCAGCAGCAGCACGCCGAGGGCGGCCGCGAGGACGGCGGTCGGCCCGTCGGTGACCGTCCACAGCTTGAGCACCTTCGTCTCACGGCCCTCGCCGACCGTCGCCAGCAGGACCGGCGTCGCGGTCAGCGACAGGGGCAGGGCCGCGGCCACCGTGAGCAGGAGGGCCTCGGCCGGCCAGAGCAGGCACGCGGTGAGCAGGGTGTGGCCGAGGGCGCGCCAGGTGGCGCGTTCACGCAGGCGGGTGGCGAGCCAGCTGCGCAGCCCGGGGACGGGGGGCTCGGCGTGCGGGCCGGGGGCCTCGTCCCCGTCCACCAGTCGCAGACGGCGGCGCTCCAGGGCGGCCACGGGCAGTCCGGCGAGGGCGAGGGCGGCGAGGAGGGGCAGTCCGACCAGGACGACCGCCAGGACCCCGCCCACGGCCACCCACGTCACCAGGCCCACCAGCACCGCCGCCCCGGCCACCGCGCCGGTCAGCAGATAGGCGGCGGCACGCCAGGGCCACGGCGACAGCAGGTAGCGGGGGTGGGAGAGGGCCTGCCGGACGGAGGCGGGTGCGGTGCGGGGGGCCATGCGGATCACCGTAGAAGCCGGGGGCGGGGCGGGCCATCCGTTCAGGGCGAGGTCCGGGGGTATGCCTGGCCCTACCCCGACTCTCGCCCCTGCCCCAGCGACCGGGACCGCCGGCCCGCGGTTGGCTGGCCCCACCGACACCGAACCGTGGGGAGCACCGACCGAGATGACCGAACCAGCACTCCGGCTGACCGCCGTCCGCCGCCGTTACGGAACGAAGGACGCCCGGGTGACCGCACTCGACGACGTCACCCTCGCGCTGCCCCGCGGCTCCTTCACCGCCGTCATGGGGCCGTCGGGGTCGGGCAAGTCGACGCTGTTGCAGTGTGCCGCGGGACTGGACCGGCCCGACTCGGGGTCGGTGCGGATCGGCGGGACCGAGCTGACCGGGCTGAGCGAGCGGCGGCTGACGCTGCTGCGGCGGCAGCGGATCGGGTTCGTGTTCCAGGCGTTCAACCTGCTGCCGGCGCTGACGGCCGAACAGAACGTGGCGCTGCCCCTGCGGCTGGCCGGCCGGCGCCCGGCGAAGGCGCGGGTGCGGGAGGCGCTGCGGCAGGTCGGGCTCGCCGACCGGGCCCGCCACCGGCCGGCCGAGCTGTCCGGCGGGCAGCAGCAGCGGGTCGCGCTGGCCCGCGCGCTGATCACCCGGCCCGAGGTGCTGTTCGGTGACGAGCCGACCGGCGCGCTCGACTCGGCGACCGGCCGCGAGGTGCTGACCCTGCTGCGCGGCATGGTCGACGCGGAGGGCCGGACGGTGGTGATGGTCACCCACGACCCGGTCGCCGCGTCGTACGCGGACCGGGTGGTGTTCCTGGTCGACGGCCGTGTGCACGGCGACCTCACCGGGGCGGACGCGGAGACGGTCGCGGCGCGGATGGCGGGGCTGGAAGACGGCCGCCCGACCGCGCGCCATGTGAGCGCGCATCACCTGAGCCGCGGTCACCTGACCGCCCATCAGCCGGGGACCGCGCGTACGGCGTCGTCCCGGACGGCGTCGTCCCGGACGGAGGCTGCCCCGTGCTGAGTGTCGCGGTGCGGACGCTGCGCGCCCGGTGGGCCGCGTTCGTCGGGAGTGCCGTCGCCCTCGCGGTGGGGGTGGGGCTGCTCGTCGTGATGGGGCAGGCGCTGGCGGCGGCCGCTCAGGCTCCGGTGCGGGCGCCGGAGCGGTTCGCGGCGGCGCCGGTGGTGGTGAAGGGGCAGGACGTGGTGCGCGTGGCGACGCCGACCGGGGTGCGGACGGGCCGGCTGGCGCACCCGCGGGCGGTACCCGCCCCGGTCGTCGCCGCGTTGCGGGCGCTCGGGCCGGTCACCGAGGACCGGTCCTTCCCGGTGCGGGTGACGGGCGGCCCCGGAACGCTGGTCGGCCATCCCTGGTCGACGGCGCGTTTCGCCCCGTACGAGCTGAGCGCGGGGCGGGCGCCCCGGGCGGGCGGCGAGGTCGTGATCACCGGTGACTGGGCCGGTGTGGGCGACCGGCTGAGCGACGGGTCCGTGGTCGTGGGGACGGTGCGGGCGCTCGGGTTCGAGAACGCCGTGTTCTACCCGGACGCCCGGGCCGCTCAGCTGGCGCCGGAGTCGCGGCAGTTGGTGGTGCGGGCTGACCCCGCCGCCGTACGGGCCGTCGTCGCCGGCTCCGGGGCGCGGGTGCTCACCGGGGACGACCGGCGGCTGGCCGACGCCGGTCCGGAGCGGGACGGGGAGGCCCTCACCGCGCTGAACGCCCTGTTCGGGACGGCGGGCGGGGTGACCGCGTTCGTGTCGGTGTTCGTCGTGGCGTCCGCCTTCGCCTTCGCGGTCGAGCGGCGGCGCCGGGAGTTCGGGCTGCTGCGCACGGCGGGTGCCACCCCGGGCCAGGTGCGCCGGACGGTGCTCGCGGAGGCGTCGCTGGTCGGCGTGGCCGCCTCGGCGGCGGGCTGTGTGCTCGGCGGGTACGCGGCGCCGCTGCTGGGCGACGTCGTCGTCGACGGCGGGCTCGCGCCGGACTGGTACGCGATCGGCGGCCGTACCTGGCCGTACCCCGTCGCCTTCCTCACCGGTGTGGTGGTGGCCCTGTCCGGCGCGGCCGTGGCGTCCTGGCGGGCCGGGCGGACGGCGCCGGCGCAGGCGTTGCGGGAGGCGTCCGCGGACGGGCGGACGCTGCCGTGGGGGCGGCGGGTGTGCGGGGCGGCGCTGCTGGTCACGGCCCTCGCGACCCTGGCGTACGCGCTGGCCGCGGACCCGGGGGACCTGCTGCACCGCAAGACGTACGTCAGCCGTCCCATGCTGCTCATCACGGCGGTCGCGCTGCTCGCGCCGGTGCTGGTACGGCCGTTGGTGCCGCGGCTGCCGGGCACGACCGGGCTGCTGGTGCGGGCGAACGCCGTCGCCGGGGCCCGGCGCACCGCCACCGTCGCGGCGCCCGTCCTGGTGACGGTGGCCCTCGCGGGCTCGCTGCTGGGCACCACGGCCACCCTGGACGAGGCGCGGGCGGCGGAGGTCAGGGAGCGGACCCGGGCGGACTTCGTGGTCACCCCGGCCGACGGAACCTCCCTGGACGGCACGGCACTTGACCGGCTGCGGCGGGTGCCGGACACGGTCGTGTCGGCGTCCGCCGCGACCGCCGTCCACACCCTGGAGGACGGGGTCGCGCTGGTGCGGTCCGAGGCGCGGGCCGTGGATCCGGCGCTGCTCGCCGGGACCGTACGGCTGCCGGTGACGGCCGGGCGGGTCGCGGACCTCGACGACGGGTCGATCGTGGTGAACGAGGAGTGGGCCGAGCACCGGGTGGGGCGGCGGGTGCGGGTGTGGCTGGGCGACGGAACGGCGAGGACGCTGCGGATCGTCGCCGTCCTGGCCACCGGGACCGGGGACAACGGGGTGTACGTCGGCGCGGCGAACGCGGGCGGGGCCGGGGTGGACCGGGTCGACGTGCGGGTGCGTGCGGGCGGCGACGCGGCGCGGGTCGCGGCCGGGCTGCGGGCGGTGGACGGGGTGCGGGTGGCGAGCCGGGCGGAGTGGGTGGCGGCCACCCGCCCGGAGAGCGACCGGACGGCCCGGCTCGGGGTGCTGCTCGTGCTGGGCATCGCGCTCCTGTACACCGGCCTGTCCGTCGCCAACACCCTGGTCATGGCCTGCGCCGAGCGCGCCCGCGAGGTGGCGGCGCTGCGGCTGGCCGGGGCGGCCGGCGGGCAGGTGCTGTGGTTCGCGGCGGCCGAGGCGCTGGCCGTCGTCGCGGTGGGCGCGCTGCTGGGGCTGCTGGTGACGCTCGTCGGCCTGGCCGGGACGGGCGGTGCGCTGGGGCTGCTGTCGGCGCCGGTGACGGTGGTGGTGCCGTGGGCGGCGCTGGGGTGGACGGCGGGGGCGTGTGCGGTCCTGGCGGTCGTCTCCGTGGTGGTGCCGACGGCGTTCGCCCTGCGGCGCCCGGCCACAACGCCCACCTGAGGCTCACCGCACCGGCATCGGCCGGGACCCCGCCCCACGCCTTGCGGAACGGCCGTACACCCACCGCGACTTCACCACCGGCAGGCCCGCACCGGGGCGCCTGCCGACGAGGGCGGCTACCGACGGAGAGAGGAAACCGGCATGGCAAGGGGCCCGTTCCTGTTTCCAGGAACGGGCCCCTATGCTGCGTGGACCTGAGGGGATTTGAACCCCTGGCCCCCTCGATGCGAACGAGGTGCGCTACCGGACTGCGCCACAGGCCCTTGCAACGAGTGAAACTCTAGCACCCCGATCGGGCTGCTCGGAAATCCGTTGCCGGGCCCGACCAGCGGTCCCGTCGCGGCGGGGGTCACTCGTTGGCGGCCCGGGGCCGGTCGCCGTCCTCGTACTGGTCGAACAGCGGCGTACGGCCGCGCTCGCGGGAGCGGCGGGCGGAGGCGGCGCGGCGCGCGTCGCTGCGTTCGTCGCCGTCGGCCCTGGCCGCGTCCCCGGGCTCCCCGGCCGGGTCGGCGCCCGCGTCGGCGTCCCGTGCCCCGTCCGCCGCCTCGTGCTCCGGCGCCACGGCGCTGGAGCGGGCGGAGCTCCACGTGTCGGGCGCCCCGAGGTCGACCCCGGCCGTGGCCCGTGGCGCGACCGGCGCGGTCACGTACGTCGGCAGCGGGACGGGGACCGGGTCCCAGCTCTCGCCGTGGCCCGGCCGCCGCTGCCGTTCGCGCTGCTGGTCGACCCACTCGGCGTGATCGGTCTGCTCGACGAGCGCCCTGCGGTCGGCGGCGAGCGCCAGCAGTCCCGGGTCGGTCTCCGGTTCGGGGCCCTCGTGCGGCTCCTCTGCGGCGGCGTCGAGGACGCCGTCGGCCGACGCGGAGGCGCCGGCGGGGGTCCGGCGGCGCGGCTGGCGCTCCCGCAGCCGCTGCGCGGCGGCCTCGGCCTGCTTGCGGTCCATCTGGAAGGCGAAGCGGCGGCGCTCCTGGGAGCGCAGGTACGCGATGTACGAGCTGAGCAGGACGGCGGGCACGCCGGGTGCCCACAGGAACGCGAGCCCGCCGACGGCGGCGACGATCGCGCCCAGCGTGAACGCGAGGAAGAGCACCACCGTGGTGCGCCTGCGGCGCGCGAGCACCTTGGTGCGCTGGGCGCGCGCGGCGGCCGCCTTCGCCGCCGCGGGCGTGGGGGCGGAGGGTGGAGCGGGGGTGGCCGCGGGCGCCGGCGCGGAGGGCGTGCGCCGGGCGTCGGGCACGCGGGGGTGCGCGGGCGCGGCGGCCGGCTCGTGGGCGGCCTTGGGCGCCGGTTCGCGCATCGGTTCCCGACCCGGTTCGTGCACTGATGCCCGCACCGGTTCGTGCACCGATGCCCGCGCCGGTTCGTGCGTCGGCTCCGGGCGCTCCCGGTCGCGCTCCCGCTCCCGGTCACGCTCCCGTTCCTGGACCGTCGCCGTGGCCTGGGGACGGGTCGGAGGCATGGCGAAGGCCCGGACGTCCACCGAGTCGGTGAGGACGTCCGGCGCGTCGGCGTCGGGCTCCCCCTCCTCGGCGGAGCGCGCCCGCAGGTCCTTGGCGTACCGGCGCTCCATCCCCGCCCGTCCGGACAGCAGCCGGATGGCGGTGCTGAAGCGTTCCG
Source organism: Streptomyces sp. NPDC003248 (assembly GCF_055563235.1). NCBI lineage: Bacteria > Bacillati > Actinomycetota > Actinomycetes > Kitasatosporales > Streptomycetaceae > Streptomyces > Streptomyces sp. NPDC003248. The sequence goes on from NZ_JBVHDT010000006.1 coordinate 197,049, forward strand.
TCGGACGGGCCTCGTTCAGCTCGTCCTGCCTACGGAGCCACATCGGCACCAAGTAGGCGGCCCAGGCCCCGACAATGACTGCGTAGATGAGGCCGCTGCTGCTCACGTCTCACACCGTAGAGGGGTTTGCGTGAGGCCATCCGCCAATTGGGCCGGTGTGTCGCACGATCTGGCTGATATTTCGAGCTTTTTTTGCGACTGGTCCGATCAGCGGCAGCCCGAACCGGGAATTCCGCAACCTCGGAACGCACTCAGCCGGTCACCCCTCCGTCATTATCGAACGTTTATTCAATTAATCGGTCCGCTGTGATGACCGGGGGTGTTCTGCGGGTCGCGCGGAGCGCTCCGGGAGCGCGTGTGCCGCCAGCGGCTCAGCAGGCCCTCGGGCACTTCCTCCGCCGTGAGCGCGAAGACGAGGTGGTCGCGCCAGGCCCCGTCGATGTGGAGATAACGCGGCCGCAGCCCCTCCTCACGGAATCCGAGTTTCTCCACGACCCGTCGGCTCGGCCCGTTCTCGGGCCGAATGCAGACCTCGATGCGGTGCAGGCCGACGCTGCGGAAACAGTGGTCCACGGCGAGCGCCACGGCCGTCGGCATCACCCCGCGGCCGGCCACGCCCTCGTCCACCCAGTAGCCGACGTGTCCGGAGCACATGGAGCCCCAGGTGATCCCGGCGACCGTCAACTGCCCGACCAGCCGCCCCTGGTACTCGATGACGAACGGCAGCATGCGGCCCGCGTTCGCCTCGGCGCGCAGGTGCCGGACCATCTGGCGGTAGGTGGGCCGGTGCGCGATCGGCCCGCTCGGCGCGGGGGGCGGGATGGTGGCCTCCCAGGGGCGCAGCCAGTCCCGGTTGCGCCGGTTGACCTCGCGCCACGCCCGCTGGTCGCGCAGCTTTATCGGCCGCAGGACGACATCGCCCTCCGCGAGTTCGACGGGCCAGGACGGGCTGTTCAGCTCGCACCCCCCGTACTGGCGCCGGGTCTGCGGTGGTCACCGCCGCGGAGCTGGTCGACGGCGTGCCCCAGCAGGGGCTCCAGGACCGCCAGCCCGTCCTTCACCCCGCCGGTCGAACCCGGCAGGTTGACGATCAGCGTGCGGCCCGCCACCCCGGCCAGGCCCCGGGAGAGCGCCGCGGTCGGCACCTTCTCCCGGCCGAACGCCCGGATCGCCTCGGCGATGCCCGGCACCTCGTGGTCGATCACCCGGCGGGTGGCCTCCGGGGTGCGGTCGGTCGGCGAGACGCCGGTGCCGCCGGTGGTGACGACGACGTCGTACCCGTCGGCGACGGCGGCCCGCAGGGCGGCCTCGACGGGGTCCCCGTCCGGCACGACGCGGGGGCCGTCGACCGCGAACCCGCAGCGCGCCAGCCCGTCGGCGATCAGCGGGCCGCCCGTGTCCTCGTAGACACCGGCGGCGGCCCGGTTGGAGGCCGTCACGACCAGCGCGCGGTACGGCGCTCCGTCTCCCGAGGCGTCTCTCGTCATGACCGGCTCCAGTCGCCCGACTTGCCGCCCGTCTTCTCCTCGACGCGCACGTCCGTGATGACCGCCTCCTTGTCGACCGCCTTCACCATGTCGATCACGGTGAGCGCGGCGACGGAGACCGCGGTGAGCGCCTCCATCTCGACGCCCGTGCGGTCCGTCGTCTTCACGGTGGCGCTGATCTCCACGGCGTCGTCCGCGACCGACAGGTCCAGTTTCACACCGGACACCGCCAGGGGGTGACACAGCGGAATCAGGTCGGGGGTGCGTTTGGCGCCCATGATGCCCGCGATCCGCGCGGTCGCCAGGGCGTCGCCCTTGGGGAGCCCCTCGCCGCGCAGCAGCTCGACCACGCGGGGCGAGACGAGGACGCGTCCGCTCGCGCGCGCGGTGCGCGCGGTCACGTCCTTGCCGGATACGTCGACCATGCGGGCCGCGCCCGCCTCGTCGATGTGCGTCAGTCGGTCCTGCCTGCTCATGCCTGCTCGCGCTCCCGGTCCGGGCCCGGCGCGGTGCGGCGCTCGGGCCTGTTGTGCGCGACACGGTACCCCCAAGCGGAGGCGCCGAGCCGACCCGGCCCGTCCCGCGGACGGGCCGGCACGGCCGCGGGACGGGCGCGGGCACGGGCGTCGCGCGGGGACGGGCGTCGCGCGGGGACGGACGCATACGGGGGGCGGACGCACATACGGGGCTGGGCCGGGCACGCACGCGGGCGCGGACACGCGCGGGGGCGAGGCCTGGCACGCGCGCAGGGGCGGCGGGGCCCGGCACGCGGGCGGAGGCGGACGCACGTGCCGAGGCGGGCACGCGCGCGGTGGCTCAGCCGAGCAGGACGACCTCGACCTCGGTGCCCGGCTCGACGGACTCCACGTCCTCGGGGACGACGACCAGCGCGTCGGCGTGCGCGAGGGCGGCCACCAGGTGCGACCCGGAGCCGCCGACCGGGCGGACGGTGCCGTCGGCGTACCGGGCGCGCAGGAACTGTCTGCGCCCCTTCGGCGAGGTCAGCGCCCTGTCCGCGGTGAGCGTCGCGCGCGTGGTGGGCCGGTGGACGTCGTCCAGCCCCATCATGGTGCGGATCGCGGGCCGTACGAACAGCTCGAAGGAGACGTACGACGACACGGGGTTGCCGGGCAGCGCCAGCAGCGGGGTGTGGTCGGGGCCGATGGTGCCGAAGCCCTGGGGCTTGCCGGGCTGCATGGCCAGCTTGCGGAACTCGATGCCGCTGCCCGCCTCGTCCTCGTCGCCGACGTGCGACAGCGCTTCCTTGACGACGTCGTAGGCGCCGACGCTGACGCCGCCCGTGGTGACGACCAGGTCGGCGCGGACCAGCTGGTCCTCGATGGTGGAGCGCAGGGTGTCGGCGTCGTCGGCGACCGCGCCGACCCGGTAGGCGAGGGCGCCGGCGTCCCGCGCGGCCGCGGTGAGGGCGAAGCTGTTGGAGTCGTAGATCTGGCCGCTGCCCAGTTCCTCGCCGGGCTGGACGAGCTCGCTGCCGGTGGACAGCACGACCACGCGCGGGCGGGGACGGACCCGGACCGTGCCGCGGCCGATGGCGGCGAGCAGGGCGATCTGCGGGGGCCCGAGGACGGTGCCCGCCTCCAGGGCGCGGTCCCCGGCCTGCACGTCGCTGCCCTGCGCGCGTACGTGCGCGCGGGCCTCGGCGGGGCGGTACACGCGGACGTGGCCCGCGGCCTGGCCGGGGGCGAGGCTGCGGGCGCGCATCCCGTCGACGGGGCCCTCGCCGAGACCGCCGTCCGTCCACTCCACGGGGACGACGGTCTCGGCGCCCTTGGGCAGGGGGGCGCCGGTCATGATCCGGGCGGCCTGTCCGGGCCCCACGTGGAGCAGATCGGCCGCGTGGCCCGCCGCGACGTCCCCGACGACCTCCAGGGCCGCCGGGAACTCCTCGCTCGCGCCCGCGACGTCCGCGACCCGCACCGCGTAGCCGTCCATGGAGCTGTTGTCGAACGGCGGCAGCGAGACCGGCACCGTGACGTCCTCGACCAGGACACAGCCCTGGGCGTCGGGCAGTTGCAGCTCGATGGGGTCCAGGGGGCGGACGGTGGCGAGGATGTCCTCCAGGTGCTCGTCCACCGACCACAGGTGGTCCTGGCCGACGGGGCGGGGCGCGGCGGTGCTCAACGTTGCTGCATCTCCTCGGTGACGTAACGGCGAAGCCAGGACCGGAAGTCCGGCCCCAGGTCTTCACGTTCGCACGCGAGTCTGACAATGGCACGCAGATAGTCGCCCCGGTCGCCGGTGTCGTAGCGGCGGCCCTTGAAGCAGACGCCGTGCACCGGGCCGCCGACCTTCTCGTCCTGCGCGAGCTGCTGGAGGGCGTCGGTGAGCTGGATCTCGCCGCCCCGGCCGGGCTCGGTCTGGCGCAGGACCCCGAAGACGCTCGGGTCGAGGACGTAGCGTCCGATGATGGCGTAGTTCGACGGGGCGTCCTCCGGGTCCGGCTTCTCCACCAGCCCGGTCACCTTGACCACGTCGCCGTCGGGGGTGCTCTCCACGGCCGCGCAGCCGTAGAGGTGGATCTGCTCGGGGGCGACCTCCATGAGCGCGACGACGCTGCCGCCGTGCTGCTCCTGGACCTCGATCATCCGCCGCAGCAGGGGGTCGCGCGGGTCGATCAGGTCGTCGCCGAGCAGGACGGCGAACGGCTCCTGCCCGACGTGCGGGGCCGCGCACAGGACCGCGTGACCGAGGCCCCTGGGGTCGCCCTGGCGCACGTAGTGCATGGTCGCGAGGTCGCTGGACTGCTGGACCTTGGCGAGGCGCTGGGCGTCGCCCTTCTTCTCCAGCGCCGACTCGAGTTCGTAGTTGCGGTCGAAGTGGTCCTCGAGGGGGCGCTTGTTGCGACCCGTGACCATGAGGACGTCGTCGAGCCCGGCGGAGACGGCCTCCTCGACCACGTACTGGATCGCGGGCTTGTCCACGACCGGCAGCATCTCCTTGGGAGTGGCCTTGGTCGCCGGCAGGAAGCGGGTGCCGAGTCCGGCCGCTGGGATGACAGCCTTGCTGATCCTGGGGTGCGACTGAGTCATGTCGGAACCTTATCCGGTGGGTTTGAGAGGAATCTGTAGCTCCTGTTAACTCATGATCATATGAGTGGATTGGAATGGTGCGGGAGCGACACATGAGCCATCTCAAAGACGGACCAGAGTCTGACAAACATATGTTGCGGCGAGAGCTCCTCGCAGTGAGAAACAGATTGACGACCGATGACGTGCGCGAGGCGGCCGCCGCCCTGGCGGAGCACGCCATGGGGCTGCCGGAGTTGGCCCGCGCGCGGACGGTGGCGGCCTACGTCTCCGTGGGGAGCGAGCCCGGAACGCTCGCGCTGCTGGACGCGCTGCACGCCCGGGGCGTGCGCGTCCTGCTCCCCGCGCTGCTGCCCGACAACGATCTCGACTGGGGTGCCTACGCCGGTGAGGGCTCCCTCGCGCGGGTGCAGCACGGCGGGCGGATGGCCCTCTTCGAACCCGTCGGCGAGCGTCTGGGGCCCGACGCGGTGGCGGACGCCGACGTGGTGCTGCTGCCGGGTCTCGCGGTCGACGGGCGCGGCATGCGCCTGGGGCGCGGCGGCGGCTCGTACGACCGGGTGCTGGCCCGGCTGGAAAACGCCGGTGCCCGGGCCGCCCGGGTGGTGCTCCTGTACGACACCGAGGTCGTCGGGCACGTCCCCGAGGAGGCGCACGACCGTCCGGTGCACGCCGTGGTGACGCCCTCGGGGGTGCGCCGCCTCACCTGAACGCCGCCTCGTCCGAACCCCGCCCGCCTCGTCCGAACCCCGCCCGTCCCGGCGGGACCGCACGGGGACGCGGGAAGGGCCCCTCCACGCGCGCGTGGAGGGGCCCTTCCCGATCGGTCGGCGACCGATGAACGACCGGTCGGCGACCGGTCAGCCGTGGCTCACGGCTTGAGGACCAGGGTGTCGCCGGTGCTCTTGTCGACCGCCTTCGCCGAGAAGGACCAGTCGAGCAGTTCACCGTTGGCCCATTTGTCCGTCTGGTCGGTGTAATGGGCGCTGAAGGCGTGCCCGGAGGCGCCGGTGAGGTTGATCCACTTCGACTTGTCCAGGTCGGCGAGGTTGACCACCATCCGCATCGACGGCACCCACACGACGTCGTAGCCGCCGGCGGCGTTCCAGCCGGTGGCGTCGACCGCCGCCTCGCCGCCGCCGAGCTTCCACGGGCCCCGGTTGAGGATGTACTGGAGGAAGCCGGGGCCACTGGTGCCCAGGGTCTGGTTCTTCAGGAACAGGCGGTGCAGCCGGCCCCAGCTCCAGGTGTCGATGTCCTTGCCGAGCTTGGCGGTCAGCTCCCAGCGGGCGTCGATCATGGCCCGCGCGAACAGGTCGTCGCGGTTGTGGTCGGCGCCGGGGCGGGTGCCCGACTCGGGCGTCGTCCACCAGTCGCTGTCCTGCTTCTCCAGCAGGTTGCGCACGACCTCGAACCAGCGGTCGCCGCCGTCGGGCTGCGCCTGGTCGCCCTCGCGCTGACCGCACTCGCGGACCTTGCCGGTCTCGTCGACGGGCCCGGTGGTGTTGACCGGTTCGACCCACAGGCACTGGCCCTCGACCCGCAGCTCCTTGGGCAGCTTGTTGCCGAAGGCCAGCTTGAGGATGTTGCGCCACACCGCGTTGAAGTAGGCGGCCGCGGCCGAGTCGGCGTCCTGGGTGTAGTCCCAGCCGCGCAGCAGGTCCTGCGCCTCGCGGACGTCCGGGTCGTCCAGGTTGAGCTTCAGCAGCACGGGGACCAGCAGCCGCGCGATCTGGTTGTCGCTGTCCAGCTGCATCTGGCGCATGTCGTCCGTGGAGATCTTGCCGCCGCCCTTGATCTTCAGCTTGATCAGGTCGGTGATGCGCTGGCTGCGGGTGCCGTAGCCCCAGTCCGTGGTGAGCGTGTACGGGTAGTCGTCCGGGTCGACCACGGCCTGGTTGGCGGTGACGATGTAGCCGCGCGCGGGGTCGTACTCGTAGGGCAGCTCGTCGAAGGCGATGTAGCCGGTCCACTTGTACGAGGAGTCCCAGCCCGGGGACGGGATCGAGCCGTCCTGGCCCTTGGCCCGCGTGGGGATCTTGCCGGGCAGCTGGTAGCCGATGTGGTCGTCGGTGTCCGCGTAGATCAGGTTCTGCGACGGCACGTCGAAGTCCTCGGCGGCGGCACGGAAGTCGTCCCAGTCGGCCGCCTTGTTCATCTCGAAGACGGCGTCCATGGTGTTGCCCGCCTCCAGGGCGGTCCACTTCAGGGCCACCGCGTAGCCGTCACCGCGGTCGGGGGCGGCCTCGTCCTCGTCGACGGTCGCCTTCTTGCCGACCTTGACGAGCTCGTCGTCGCGGTCGGAGAGCAGCGGCATCCCGTCGGCGGTCTGCCGGACGACGATCTTCTTGGAGGTGCCGCCGGCGACCTTGATGGTCTCCTCGCGGGTGGTGAAGGGCCGCACCTTGTCGTCGTAGACGTAGCCGTCGCCGGAGAGCTTCTCCAGGTAGAGGTCGGTGACGTCGACGCCGGAGTTGGTCATGCCCCAGGAGATGTCCTGGTTGTGGCCGATTATCACGCCGGGCATGCCCGCGAAGGTGTAGCCGGTGACGTCGTACTGGCAGGTGCTGGAGACGGTGCGGCAGTGCAGGCCCATCTGGTACCAGACGGACGGCAGGGACGCCGACAGGTGCGGGTCGTTGGCCAGCAGCGGCTTGCCGGTGATCGTGTGGTCCCCGCCGACGACCCAGGAGTTCGAGCCGATGCCGTTGCCGTTCACGCCGACGGCCTCGGGCAGGTCGTCCAGGACGTCGTAGAGGCCCGAGAGCTGGCTCTGGAGGGCCGAGCCCTCGGTGTCCGTGGAGGTACCCGAGGACGTGTCCGTCGAGGTGTCCGAAGCGGTCGAGGCGTCCGACGTGCCGGAGGTGCCGGAGGTGTCGCCCGTGGCGTCCTCGGTGGCGTCCTGCGTCCCGTCCGTGGAGGAGTCGTCGGAGCCGCTGCTCCCGCTCTGCTCGAACGCGCCGGTCAGTTCGTCGTACTGCCCCTCCTGGACGATCGCCTGGTTGCGGTCGTACGGGTACTCCGGGTACAGCTCGGCGATCTGCTGCGGGCCCAGCCGGCTGGTCAGCAGGGCGCGGTCGATCTCGTCCTGCATGTTGCCGCGCAGGTCCCAGGCCATCGCCTTCAGCCAGGAGACGGAGTCGACCGGCGTCCACTGCGCGGGCTGGTAGTCGTTGGTGAACCCGAGGGCCACGTACTCCAGGGAGATGTCCTCGGCGCCCTTGCCCGCGAGGTAGGCGTTGACCCCCTTGGCGTACGCCTGGAGGTACTTCTTGGTGTCGGGCGACAGCTTCTTCTCGTACTCCTCCTCGGCGACCCGGTCCCAGCCGAGGGTGCGCAGGAAGGCGTCGTTGTCGACCTGGCTCTTGCCGAACATCTCCGACAGGCGCCCGGACGTCATGTGCCGGCGCACGTCCATCTCGTAGAACCGGTCCTGCGCCTGGACGTAGCCCTGCGCCATGAACAGGTCCTCGTCGGAGGACGCGTAGATCTGCGGGATGCCGTAGCCGTCCCGCTTCACGTCGACCGGCCCGGAGAGGCCGTCGAGCGTGATCGAACCGGTGGTCTGCGGGAAGGAGGCGCGCACGGTACTGACGGACCAGTAGCCGCCGTAGGCGATGCCGCCGATGAGGGCCAGCACCAGCACGAGCACGATCAGACGGGCTTTGCGCCCCTTCTTCCTGCCGGACTTGCCGGGCTTGTCACCCGTTGTGGCGGTGGTGTTGGGGGGCATCGCTGTCCTTGCTGTCCTAACGCGAGCGGCAGGTCGGGCTGTGACTATGAATGAGCGCTGGAGCAACCATAGGCGCAGGGGTCCGCGCCACTTGACGCGGAGTCGGCAACGGGGACGGAAGAGCGTTCGATCACACCACGGCCAGCGTCAAGAAATCGTCAAGAGTTAGGTAAGGTAACGAAGTAGTTGGGTCCGGAGCGCGCCGCTTCGTGTCCGATGTACCTGTGCACCACACGCGCGTGCCGCGCGCGCCAGGAAAGGGAACCGCCGCTGACTGTCCACCACCTCAACCAGCTCCTGCTCGTCTGCTCAGTCGTCCTGCTCGTCGCCGTCGCAGCGGTCCGGATCTCCTCGCGCAGCGGGCTCCCCAGCCTGCTCGTGTACCTGGGCATCGGCGTCTTCATGGGCCAGGACGGCCTCGGCAACATCCACTTCGACAACGCCGAACTCACCCAGATCATCGGCTACGCGGCCCTGGTCGTGATCCTCGCCGAGGGCGGTCTGGGCACGGCGTGGAAGGAGGTGAGACCGGCTCTCACGGCCGCTTCCGCGCTGGCGCTCGTCGGCGTCGCGGTGAGCGTCGGGGTCACGGCGGCGGGCGCGCACTACCTGACCGGGCTGGAGTGGCGGCAGGCGCTCATCATCGGGGCGGTGGTGTCCTCCACGGACGCGGCGGCGGTCTTCTCCGTCCTGCGCCGGATCCCGCTGCCCACGCGCGTGACGGGCATGCTGGAGGCCGAGTCGGGCTTCAACGACGCCCCGGTGGTCATCCTGGTCGTGGCGTTCTCGGCCGCGGGCCCCGTGGAGCACTGGTACGTGCTGGTCGGCGAGATAGCGCTGGAACTGCTCATCGGCGCCGCCATCGGCCTCGCCGTGGGCTGGGCGGGTTCCTGGGGCCTGCGCCACGTCGCCCTGCCCGCCTCCGGCCTCTACCCGATCGCCGTCATGGCGATCGCGGTCACGGCGTACGCGGCGGGCGCGCTGGCGCACGGCAGCGGCTTCCTGGGCGTCTACCTCGCGTCGATGGTCATGGGCAACGCCAAGCTGCCGCACTGGCCCGCCACGCGCGGCTTCGCCGAGGGGCTCGGCTGGATCGCCCAGATCGGCATGTTCGTCATCCTCGGCCTGCTGGTCACCCCGCACGAACTGGGCGACGACGTGTGGCCGGCGCTCGTCATCGGCCTGGTGCTGACCATGGTGGCGCGCCCGCTGAGCGTGGTGCTGTGCCTCACGCCGTTCCGGGTGCCGTGGCAGGAGCAGACGCTGATGTCCTGGGCCGGGCTGCGCGGCGCCGTGCCGATCATCCTGGCCACCATCCCCATGGTGGAGGGCGTCGACGCCAGCCGCCGCATCTTCAACATCGTCTTCGTCCTGGTCGTCGTCTACACCCTGGTCCAGGGACCGACCCTGCCCTGGCTGGCCCGCAAGCTGCACCTGGGCGAGGAGGCCGAGGCGGCCGACCTGGGCATCGAGTCGGCGCCCCTGGAACGGCTGCGCGGACACCTGCTGTCCGTGGTGATCCCCGAGGGCTCCCGGATGCACGGCGTCGAGGTCAACGAGCTGCGGCTGCCCGCCGGGGCCGCCGTCACCCTCGTCGTGCGCGACGGCACCTCGTTCGTGCCGCTGCCCACGACGGTGCTGCGGCGCGGCGACGAACTCCTCGTCGTCGCCACCGACCCCGTCCGGGACGCGGCCGAACGCCGCCTGCGCGCGGTCGGACACGGCGGCAAGCTGGCCGACTGGCTGGGGACGGGCGGCGACGAGCGGTGAGCGGCCGCCGCTGCGCGGCCGCTGGTGACGGTCGCCGGTGAGCGGCGAGGGGCTCGCGAGTCGGCAGCGGGTGCGTGCAGGGATGCATGGAGACATGGAGACATGGAGACATGGAGCATTACGTACAGGTTTCCTACCGTTCACACCCCGCTGATTCGTAAGGCGAAGGGCGTCATAGTGCCCGTCTTCACAGGTGGGGCAACCGGTGATCCCTGTACGATGAAGGCGCACCTTGATCGAACCAACTCTGCCTGACGCAGAGCTGGCGCGACCGTATGGCGGCCGGGACGCACCCCGCAGTGGGCGCCGGTATCTACCGCGTACGCGCAAGAGGACAGCTCTCGGCGCCCCCCGCACGGGCGCGCTACCAGGCGGCAGAAAGGCACGGGCCGTGGCGTCCACGGTCACCTCCGAGCCGTCGAAGCACTCGCCGGCCTCCGCCCGCCCGGAACAGCACCCGGGACAGCGCTCGGGAGCCCGCCCCGGATACGGACAGCTGCTGCGCACCCGCGGCGCCTGGACGTTCCTGCTCCCCGGCTTCGCGGCGCGCCAGCCGTTCGCGATGCTCACCCTCTCCCTCGTGCTGCTCGTGCAGCACACCACCGGCTCGTACGGCGCCGCGGGCGCCGCCGCCGCCGTCACCGGCGTCTCCATGGCGCTGTGCGCGCCGTACGGCGGCCGCCTCGCCGACCGCTACGGGCAGCGCGCGGTCCTGATCCCCGGCGTCCTCGTGCACGCCCTGTCGGGGCTGACCCTCACGGTCCTCGCCCTGGCCCACGCGCCGCTGTGGGCGCTGTTCGCCGCGGCCGTGCCCACGGGCGCCTCGGTCCCGCAGATCGGCCCCATGGTGCGCGCCCGCTGGGGCGCGAAGCTGAAGGGCTCGCCCCTGATGACCACCGCGGCGGCCTTCGAGTCCGTCACGGACGAGTTCACCTTCGTCGTCGGTCCGCTGCTGGCGACCGCCCTGTGCACCGCCGTGAACCCGGCCGCAGGACTGGTGACCGAGGCCTCGCTGACCCTGCTCGGCGGTCTGCTGTTCGCGGCCGGCAAGGGCACCCAGCCTCCGGCCGCCGCCGACGGGCACGCGCGCGTGGAGCACCCCTCCGCCCTGCGGGTCCCCGGCGTGCGCGTGCTGGCCGTGGCCTTCCTCGGCATCGGTTCCGTCTTCGGCGGCATGCAGGTGTCGCTGGCCGCGTTCACCGAGTCGATCGGCGAGCCCGGCCTGAACGGCGTCCTGTACGGCACGTTCGCCGCCGGCAACATGCTCTCCGGCCTGGTCTGCGGCGCCGTCGCCTGGAAGGCCGCCCCGCACCACCGCCTCGTCGTCGGCTACGCGGCGCTGGCCCTGACCGCCTCCGGACTGTGGGCCGCGCACTCGGTGCTCGTCCTGGCCGGCCTCGGCTTCCTGGTCGGCATGTGCGTCGCGCCCGCGCTGATCACCGGCTACACGCTGGTCGAGGGCCTGGTCCCGGCCGGGGCGCGCACCGAGGCGTTCACCTGGCTGACCGGCGCGGTGGCGCTCGGCCAGGCGGCGGCCGTCACGGTCGCCGGACAGCTGGAGGACCGCTTCCGGGCCGGTGCCGGGTTCCTGGTGCCGATGGGCGGCACCGTACTGGCCCTGGCCACCCTCGCGGCCCTGCGCTCCCGGCTCGTGGCACCCCCCGGGGGACGTACCGTCGCACGTGGCGTCGGTCACCGCGTGCCGGTGGCAGTGGACTGACGCTCGGGAATACGTCAGTATGGATCGTCGTTAGCACTCATCGAGTGAGAGTGCCAGGAGGAAGACAGTGCCGACGTACCAGTACCAGTGCACCGAGTGCGGCGAGGGCCTCGAGGCGGTGCAGAAGTTCACCGACGACGCCCTGACCGAGTGCCCCAACTGCGGTGGCCGCCTCAAGAAGGTGTTCTCCGCCGTCGGCATCGTCTTCAAGGGCTCCGGCTTCTACCGCAACGACAGCCGCGGCTCCTCGTCGAGCAGCTCGCCGGCGTCGTCCAAGTCGTCGACGTCCTCGGCCTCGTCCGACGCGAAGTCGTCGTCCTCCTCGGACGCGAAGTCGTCGTCCTCCTCGGACTCCAAGTCGACGAGCGCCGGCACGTCCGCCGGAACCTCCGCCGCCTAAGGGCCACATCTCGTCACCGGGACCCGGCCGTCGTACGACGACGGCCGGGTCCTCGGCGTTCCCGAAAACCGGGTCCTCGGCGTTCCCTGAGCCGGGGACAGCGCGTGTTCGAATCCGGCTACTGTGCTGGTCATGGTGAACGCAGAGATCGGCGTAATCGGCGGTTCGGGCTTCTACTCGTTCCTCGACGACGTGACCGAGATCCAGGTCGAGACCCCCTACGGACCGCCCAGCGACTCCCTCTTCCTCGGCGAGATCGCCGGCCGGCGGGTCGCCTTCCTGCCCCGGCACGGACGCGGCCACCATCTGCCGCCCCACCGCATCAACTACCGGGCCAACCTGTGGGCCCTGCGCTCGGTCGGCGTGCGCCAAGTCCTCGGCCCCTGCGCCGTGGGCGGCCTGCGCCCCGAGTACGGTCCCGGCACGCTGCTCGTCCCCGACCAACTGGCCGACCGCACGAAGTCGCGGGCGGGCACGTACTTCGACGGGCTGCCGCTGCCCGACGGCTCGCTGCCCAACGTGGTCCACGTGTCGCTGGCCGACCCGTACTGCCCCGCCGGGCGCTCGGCGGCGCTGAAGGCGGCGCGCGGGCGGGACTGGGAGCCCGTGGACGGCGGGACGCTCGTCGTGATCGAGGGACCGCGGTTCTCGACCCGTGCCGAATCGCTGTGGCACCAGGCCCAGGGCTGGTCCGTGGTGGGCATGACAGGCCATCCGGAGGCCGCGCTCGCCCGTGAACTGGAGCTCTGCTACACGTCGTTGAACCTGGTCACCGACCTTGACGCGGGCGCCGAGACCGGCGAGGGCGTCTCCCACGAGGAAGTGCTGCGGGTGTTCGCGGCGAACGTGGACCGGCTGCGGGGCGTCCTGTTCGACGCGGTGGCCGCACTGCCCGCCACGGACGAACGGGACTGCCTGTGCGCGAACGCCCTGGGCGGGATGGATCCGGGGTTCCCGCTGCCGTAGCGGGGGGCTGGCCGACGGGGGCCGACTTACGGGGGCCGACTGGTGCGGGTAAGTCGGTGCAGGGCGGTCGGTGTGGGCGGCTGACGCGGGGCAGCGGCACGGAACTTCTCGTTCGGGTGAGGGAGTTTTCCACAGTCCGCCGGTGGTCCACCGTCTCCAGCGAGCGGCGCGGCGAGGGGCCATCGTGGTGCGCGAGCCGATTCCGATCCCTCGGCCGATTCCTCGTCGCAGGTGGTGACCCGACCGTGTCCCTCTCCCCCTCGTCTTCCTCCCCTCCCTCTGCTTCCTCCTCTCCCTCGTCTTCCTCTCGTCCCTCCGTCTTCTCCGCTCCGTGCCCGCCGGGCGCGGAGGCCCCCGCCACGTGCGAGGTGCCGCGGTTCGCCCCCGTGCGCGTGCGGGGCGGGCGGTACCGGCTGCGGAGCATCACCGGCAGCCGCCGGCGCGCCCTGGCGCTCGGCCTCGCCGCCACCGCCGCAGCGCTCGTGGCGGCGGTCCCGGGAGACGCCCACGACCGGGCGCGCGGGCACCCGGACCGCAACGCACCCGCCCGCGCCCGACCGTCGGCGGACGGTCCCGTACGGCGTCGGCCCGCCGACGAGGTCGTCGAGGCGCCGGTGCGGATCGCCGACGCGGCCACCGTACGGCTGCTGCGCCCCGGTGACCGGGTCGACGTCATCGCCGCCGAGCGGACGGCGACGGGCGGCGGGGCCTGGGAGAAGGCTCAGGCGGAGGCCCGGGTGGTCGCGCGCAGGGCGCTCGTGACGAGGGTGCCGGAGCCGGACGTCGCCGACGGCTCTGTGGCCGGCGCCGGTGCAGTCGCCGGAGGCGGAGGCGGAGGCGGAGGCGGTGCGCTGGTCGTGCTGTCGGTTCCCCGGCCGACCGCGGCACGCCTGGTGGGGGCGGGGACGACGGCCGTCCTGGCGGTGACGCTGTGGTGAAACCGGTCGTGCGTGTTCTGTGCGGATCTCGGTCAAGTCCCTCGTTCGAGCGACCTCGTTGGACAGGCCCGCGATCGTCTGACGTAGGTTGCGGAGCTGTTTGTTTCACAACCCGTTCATGCGAGGAGTGTCCCCGAGGTGACCGAGAACAAGAAGGATCCCAGCGTCTGGCAGGGCTTCAAGGCCTTCCTGATGCGCGGGAACGTCGTCGATCTGGCAGTCGCGGTCGTGATCGGCGCGGCCTTCACGAACATCGTCAACTCGGTGGTGAAGGGGATCATCAACCCGCTCGTCGGCGCGTTCGGCACCAAGAACCTGGACAGCTACAGCTCCTGCCTCAAGGGTCCCTGCACCGGCACGGGCGACGCGGCGACGGGCGTACGGATCCTGTGGGGCTCCGTCCTCGGCGCCACGCTCACCTTCCTGATCACCGCCGCGGTGGTCTACTTCCTGATGGTGCTGCCCATGGCGAAGTACCTGGCGCGGCAGGAAGCGCGGAGGAAGGCCCGCGAGGGCACGCACGAGGTCATCGAGGTGACCGAACTCGAGGTGCTCAAGGAGATCCGCGACGCGCTGGTCGCACAGCGGGGCTCGGGGCACAACCAGCCGTAGGACTCGGGGCGCAGCCGGCCGCAACTGTCCGGCCGGGAGTTCGGCCGCAGGTCAGGCCGGCTGTTCGGTCGTGGGCTCGGTCCGAGGCCCGGTGGTGGGGGCGGTGGTGGGCGCGGCTTCAGAGGTGGTGGGGCGGCTTCTCGTCGAGGAAGCGCTTGAGGTCGGCCGCGCTGTCCCCGCCGCCCGCCGGACGCTCGCCCCACCCGCGGTCCGTGTCGTCCGAGGACTGCTGGTCCAGCGGGTCGTCGAAGACCAGAGCGGCCTTCGGCCCGTGCGGCGCGCGCGGCACCCTGGGCTCCTGCGACTCCTGCGACTCCTGCGGTCCAGCGGCGGGGGGCGTACTCATGCCTCAAGAGTACGGCCCCGAAGACGCCCCGCACGGGGCCGGCCCGGCCGGGGCCCGGTCCCCGCGCCCGTCGGCCACGATCCACTGCCGCGCACCGTCTGACCTGGCAACTCCGTGCGCCCTCCGACAAGAATTACCCCCGGTTGTCTGCTGTGCTGGGACCCATGACGACCAGCTCACCCCCACCGGCATCCCCCTCCGGCCCGCCCCACCACACCAGACCCGTGCGCAGGCTGACCGCGCGCGGGCGCGCCGAAGCCCACCGGGTCGCCTCGCCGCTCGAGCTGTTCTTCGACCTCTGCTTCGTCGTGGCAGTGGCCCAGGCGGGCGTCGAACTGGTGCACGCGATCGCGGAGTCCCACACGGGCGAGGGCATCGCCAACTACGCCATGATGTTCTTCGCCATCTGGTGGGCCTGGATGAACTTCACCTGGTTCGCCTCGGCCTACGACAACGACGACGTCCTGTACCGGATCGTCACCCTGATCCAGATCGCCGGCGTGCTCGTCCTCGCGGCGGGCGTGTCCCGGGCGTTCCAGGACCACGACTTCCTGGCCGTCTGGCTGGGCTACGTCATCATGCGGCTCGCCATGACCGCGCAGTGGCTGCGCGTCGCGGTGTCCGGCGAGGGCCCGGAGCGGACCATGGCGCTGCGGTACGCCGGTGGCGTGGTCCTCTGCCAGATCGGCTGGCTGGGGCTGTTGCTGCTGCCGGAGACCGGCCGGCCCTGGCTGTTCCTGGGGATGGCCGTGCTGGAGATGTGCGTGCCGCTGTACGCCGAGAAGGACCATCCGACGGCCTGGCACCCGCACCACATCGCGGAGCGCTACGGACTCTTCACGATCATCGTGCTCGGCGAGACGATCGCCGCGGCCACGGTCGCCGTGAAGTCCGGCATCGACGAGAGCCGGGCGCTCAACGAGCTGCTGCCCATCGCCGCGGGCGGCCTGCTGATCATCTTCGCCGCCTGGTGGATCTACTTCCTGGTGCCGATCCACGGTCATCTGCGCTCCAGCAGGGAGGCGTTCGTGTGGGGCTACGGCCACTACGTCGTCTTCGCCTCGGCGGCCGCGATCGGCGCGGGCCTGGAGGTGGCGGTCGAGCAGGCGGTCGGCAAGGCGCACATCCCGACGCTGGCCGCTTCGTCCGCGGTGACCCTGCCGACGGCGCTCTACCTGCTCACCGTGTGGGCGCTGCACGCGCGCCACTTCAAGGTGGGCCTCGCCCAGCAGCTCGTCCTGCCGATCACCGCGCTCCTCGTCATCTGCTGCACCTTCCTCGGCGAGTGGGCGGTCCTCGCGGCCGGCCTGGTGTCGGCGCTGGCCGTGGCGGCCGGCACCGTGCTGACGGCGCGCCGGGCGGCGCGCGGCAGCGCGCGGCGGGGCGCGTCCCCGGCATCGGGCGCGGCAATGTGACACCACCCGCCGAACGCGGCCCTCCGGTCGGGCGACGCCTCCGCCCGCGGAACGGACCGCTCCGGCGGCTCGGCGAGACTGCTGCCATGACAGTTGACGCTCTGACGGACGTCCCCGGCCTGCGGGTGGGCCACGCGACACGCACCGGCGACGGTTGGCTCACCGGCACCACGGTCGTCCTCGCACCCGAGGGCGGGGCCGTCGCCGCCGTGGACGTGCGGGGCGGCGGCCCCGGCACGAAGGAGACCGACGCCCTCGACCCGCGCAACGTGGTGCAGCGGGTCGACGCGATCGTGCTGACCGGCGGCAGCGCCTACGGGCTCGACGCGGCGTCCGGGGTGATGGCCTGGCTGGAGGAGCGGGGCCGCGGAGTGCCCGTCGGGCCGGACCCCGCGCACGTCGTGCCCGTGGTGCCCGCCGCCTGCGTCTTCGACCTGGGGCGCGGCGGCGACTTCCGGGCCCGCCCGGACGCGGCCACCGGGCGGGCCGCGGTCGAGGCCGCCGCGGCGAGCGAGCCCGGCGCGATCGTGCCGGAGGGCTGCGTGGGCGCCGGCACGGGCGCCGCGGTCGGGGAGCTGAAGGGCGGGGTCGGCACCGCCGGTGTCGTTCTCGACTCGGGGATCACCGTGGCCGCGCTGGTGGTGGCCAACGCGCTGGGGTCGGCCATGGATCCCGAGACGGGGGTGCTGTACGGGGAGCTGTTCCAGGGGCGGGGGCGGGTGGAGTACCCGGAGGCGCGCGTGCACGCCGCCGCGCGACGGCGCCTCGCGGAGAGCGCGGCGAAGAACGCCCCCACTCCCCTCAACACGACGCTGGCGGTGGTCGCCACCGACGCCGCCCTGACGAAGGCCCAGGCGCAGAAGCTGGCGGGCACGGCACACGACGGCATCGCGCGCGCTGTGCGGCCGGTGCACCTGCTGAACGACGGGGACACGGTCTTCGCACTGGCCACGGGCGCACGCCCGCTCGTCCCCGAGCATCCGCTCGCACTGAACGACGTCCTCGCGGCCGGCGCCGACGCGGTGACCCGGGCGATCGTGCGGGCGGTGAGGTCGGCGCAGTCGGTGCAGGCGGCAGGGGGGATGTGGCTGGGCTACGACGAGTTGTACGGGAAGCGGGAACAGGGGCGGTAGCGGTAGCGGTAACCGTAGCTGTAGCGGTGGCGGGTGACTGAGGCAGGTGGATCGCGAGGGGGGCGCATTCTGCCGGACTGCGCCCCCGTTTTCGGTGGAACTCGCCTCTGACCGGCACTTTCTGACAGATCATCGGACGGTGCGGGAACTTATCGCGCGGCTCCGGCGTTTTCCCGGCGTACGTTTTCTCGGTTCCCGGACATGATGTCCGGCCGAGGGGCTACGGTATGCACCCACAAGGTGACATGCAGCAACGCCGGGAGAAACCTTGAGCGTTCCGTACGAGACGGCAGCGCACGAACCAGCCGAGTCGCCCGAGACTCCGGAGGAGCACCTCGCGCGGCTCCTCGGTCGCGCCCTGAACTCGTTCGAGCTGCCCGACGACACGATAAGGCGGCTCGACTGCGCGCTCGCGCACGACAGCTCGCTGCACTCCGCGCACCACAGCGCGGGGCTGCACCGCGAGACGTACCGGCACACCTGGCTGCTGGCCGACGGCTCCGCGCTCACGCTGTGGGAACTCGTCCACAACCCCGAGCCGGGCAGCGAGCCGCAGCACGAGGTGTACGTCGACGAGGAGGAGGTACTGGCCGCCACGGCGCGGCTTCCGATGCAACCGGACACGCCCGAGTTCGAGCTGCCGGTGCTGGTGCAGCTGCCGCCGATCCCCGCGCCCCGGCATGTGTACGTGCCGGACGATTCCGCGGACCACGCGCGCCGTCTGCTGCGCCGGGCGGAGAACACCGACCGGCCCGGCGCGGACACCGCCGCGCTGCTGAGGACGGCGTTCGCACACCAGATCACGCAGGCCTTCGGGCGCCCCTGCCGCGCCGGGCGGATCGGTCTGGGATTCGCGCTCTACGAGCACGCGTTCCTGCTCCACGACGGCCGGGAGATGTCCCTGTGGGAGGTCGAGCACACGGCGACGCCCGACGGGCGGCACATGTGCGAGGTGTACCCGTCGGAGGCGGCTGCACGGGAGGCGATGGAGCGGCGGGCGGCACAGGTCTCCTGACCCGCACGACCGCCGGTACTGACGCGGGTGTTCAGTCTCCGTTGTCGAGTCGCCGTACGAGGTCCGTGAAGGCCGCCTGCTCCGCCGGGGTCAGCGGCGCGGCTTCCGAGGGCGGTCCGATCCGTTGCTGGCCCGGGAGGGCGGGGAGGGAGCGGGGGGTCCCGGGGGCGTCCTGCCGTGCGGGGCGCTCTCCGAAGGCGGGACGCAGATCGGTCACCCGAGCCTCCCTGCCTTCGCGAGAGTCCCCAGCCTCGCCGTCCTCCCTCGCCTCTCCTGCTTCATGAGGGGGCGAGGCGGGCGCTTCTGGGCGCCGTGAGCGCCCTCCTGAACGAGGTACTGCCTTCCCCGGGCCCGGCACGCCCGCGTCACGGCCGCCGCGGCGCAGGACGCGGGCCAGGCCGGCCAACCCTGCGGCGCAGGCCAGAACGAGAACGGCCGCGCGCGCCGGCCGGGGCATCGAGGGGTGCTCAGGCATGCCGAACAGTAGACCTCAAGATCCGGATATTCGGCTCCGACCGTGATGTATCTCGCAGGTGGCGCAGGTCGCACCAATACCGCAGAGAGCGACGAGCGGCCGGTCGCGGCCCCGTCCTTCGGGGCTGCGACCGGCCGCTCCGGCGGCGGGCGTCCGCTACGCCGCCACCGGCTGCTTCTTCCCCGCCGCCGGGTCGGCCGGGCGGCTCTCCGCGCCGGGGGCCGCGGCGTCGGCGACCGGCTTGCGCAGGCCCTTGAGGATGACGACCAGGGCCGCCGTCACACACACGCCCGCCGCGATCGCCACCAGGTAGAGCAGCGGGTTGCCGATCAGCGGGACCACGAAGATGCCGCCGTGCGGGGCGCGCAGGGTCGCGCCGAAGGCCATCGACAGGGCGCCGGTGACCGCGCCGCCCACCATCGAGGCGGGGATCACGCGGATCGGGTCGGCCGCGGCGAACGGGATCGCGCCCTCGGAGATGAAGGAGGCGCCCAGGACCCAGGCGGCCTTGCCGTTCTCGCGCTCGGTGCGGGTGAAGAGCCTGCCGCGCACGGTGGTGGCGAGGGCCATCGCCAGCGGCGGGACCATGCCGGCCGCCATGACCGCGGCCATGACCTTCATCGCGGAGTCGCTCGGGTCGGCGACGGCGATGCCGGCGGTGGCGAAGGCGTAGGCCACCTTGTTGACGGGGCCGCCGAGGTCGAAGCACATCATCAGGCCGAGCAGGGCGCCGAGGAGGACGGCGTTGGCGCCGGTGAGGCCGGCCAGCCAGTCGGTCATGGCCTTCTGCGCCGCGGCGATCGGCTTGCCGATGACGACGAACATCAGGAATCCGACGATCGCCGAGGAGATCAGCGGGATCACCACCACCGGCATGATGCCGCGCAGCACCGGCGGAATGCTGATCCTCTGGATCGCCATCACCACCGCTCCGGCGATCAGACCGGCCGCCAGACCGCCCAGGAAGCCGGCGTTGACGGTGAGCGAGATCGCGCCGCCGACGAAGCCGGGCACCAGGCCGGGCCGGTCGGCCATGCCGTAGGCGATGTACCCGGCCAGGACCGGGACGAGGAACCCGAAGGCGACGCCGCCGATCTGGAAGAGCAGGGCGCCCCAGCTGTCGGCCTGCGTCCACACGAAGTGGTCCATGACGGACGGCGCCTCGTTGATGTCGTAGCCGCCGATCGCGAAGCCGAGGGCGATGAGGAGACCGCCGGCGGCGACGAACGGGACCATGTAGCTGACGCCGGACATCAGCCACTTGCGGAGCTTGGTGCCGTAGCCCTCGGTGGAGTCGCCGGCCCGTTCGACCGGGGTGCCCGCGCCGGCGGGAGCACCCGACGTCACCTCGCCGCGCTCGGCCTTGCCGCGCACCTCGGCGAGGAGTTCGGCGGGCCGGTTGATGCCGGCCTTCACCCCGACGTCGACGGTGGGCTTCCCGGCGAAGCGGTCCTTGTCGCGTACGGGGACGTCATGGGCGAAGATCACGCCGTCCGCCGCCTCGATGACGGCCGGGTCGAGCCGGGCGAAGCCCGCCGACCCCTGGGTCTCCACGGCCACTTCGACGCCCGCCTCGCGCCCGGCGTTCTCCAGGGACTCGGCCGCCATGTAGGTGTGCGCGATGCCGGTCGGGCAGGAGGTGACGGCGACGACACGGAAGGGACGCCGCTCGCCCTCGGACCCCTCGGACCCCTCGAACCCCTCGAACCCCTCGGACCCCTCGGCAGGCGTCGCGGAGGTGGTCGCGGGGGTGGTGTCCGTGGCTCGGGTGGTGCCCGTGGCGCCGTCGGCGGAGGCCGCCACCGGCGGCGCCACGGAGTCGGTGGGGGCCGCGGAGCCCGCCGGCCGCGGCGAGTCCGCGCCGTCCGCCGGCGCGGTGTCCGCGGCGGTCGGGCCGGCTTCGGCAGGGGGCGCGGCGGCAGCGGGGACCTCGTCCCCGCGGATCAGCGCCGCCGCGGCCTCCGTGTCGTCCACCGCCCGCAGTGCGTCGGTGAACTCGGCGTTCATCAGCTGCCGGGCGAGCGACGACAGGATCGTCAGGTGGGCGTCGTCGGCGCCGGCGGGAGCGGCGATCAGGAAGATCAGGTCGGCGGGGCCGTCCGGGGCGCCGAAGTCGACGCCCGCGGCGCTGCGCCCGAAGGCGAGCGTCGGCTCGGTGACGTGGGCGCTGCGGCAGTGCGGGATGCCGATGCCGCCGTCGAGGCCGGTCGGCATCTGCGCCTCGCGGGCGGCCACGTCGGCGAGGAAGCCCTCCAGGTCGGTCACCCGGCCCCGGGCCAGCATGCGCTCCGCGAGGGACCGCGCCGCCGCTTCCTTGGTGTCGGCGGACAGGTCGAGGTCGACCAGATCCGCGGTGATCATGTCACTCATCGCGGGCTCCTTCGCACGCGTATCGCCCGGAGTGTGGGGTGGGCGGGGGAGGCAGAGGGGACGGGGGTGCAGCGGGGTGCTGCCGGAGTGGTGGGATCGGGGGAGGTGGTCAGCGCGCCGGCGAGTACGGGGGTGACAGGCGCTACCGGAGTCGCGGGGAGTACGCGGGGTTCGGGGCGCGCGAGGGGTGTCATGACGCCGGCTCCTTCAGTTCGCGGTCCACCGGGACGCGGTCGGTGATGGTCACCGCGGCCGGGTCCAGGTCGGCCGGGGTCGGCATCACGCTGCCGGGCAGCCGGACGGCGGCCGCGCCGTGCGCGACGGCGGAGGCGAGGGCCTCGGGGCCGCTGCCGCCGGCGACGAGGAACCCGGCGAGGGAGGCGTCGCCCGCCCCCACGTTGCTGCGGACGGTGTCGACGCGTGCGGAGGCGAACCACGTACCGGCGTCCGACACGAGGAGCTGTCCGT
Source organism: Streptomyces sp. NPDC003248 (assembly GCF_055563235.1). Lineage (NCBI taxonomy): Bacteria > Bacillati > Actinomycetota > Actinomycetes > Kitasatosporales > Streptomycetaceae > Streptomyces > Streptomyces sp. NPDC003248. The sequence goes on from NZ_JBVHDT010000006.1 coordinate 218,944, forward strand.
CGGCGCCCAGGCTCGCGAGCACGGCACGCGCCCCCATGCCGCGCAGCTCCTCGGCCGCCTTCACCGCGTCGCCCACCGTCGTCAGGGGGCGCCCGACGGCCTCGGCGAGTTCCTCGGCGTTCGGCTTCACGACGTCGGGCCGCTCGGGCAGTGCCTCCAGCAGCGCACGCCCCGAGGTGTCCAGTGCGATGCGCGCGCCCCCTGCGTGCGCCCGCGCGACCACATCGGCGTACCAGGACGGCGCGAGCCCGCGCGGGAGGCTGCCGCAGCACGCGATCCAGTCCGCGTCGCGCGACTGCTCGCGCACCGTCTCCAGCAGCAGTTCCTGCTCGGCGGCGGTCAGTTCCGGACCCGGCGCGTTGATCTTCGTGAGGACGCCGTCGGGTTCGGCGAGGGCGATGTTCGAGCGGGTGGCTCCGGCGACCGGCACCGGCGCGACCTCGATGCCCTGGGCGTCGAGCAGGTCGGCGACGAGCGCGCCCGGCGCACCGCCCAGGGGCAGGACGGCGACCGTGCGCCGCCCCGCCGCGGCGACGGCACGCGAGACGTTGACGCCCTTGCCGCCGGGGTCCATGCGTTCACCGCCGGCGCGGATGACCTCGCCGCGTTCCAGCGACGGGACCTCGTAGGTGCGGTCGAGGGAGGGGTTGGGGGTGACGGTGAGGATCATGCGCGTACTACTTCCGTGCCGCCGCGCTCGATGGCGGCCGCGTCGTCGGGGCTCAGCCCGCTGTCGGTGATCAGCAGGTCCACGTCGCTCAGGTCGCCGAAGCGGGCGAAGTGTTCCTGGCCGTGCTTGGAGGAGTCGGCGAGCAGCACCACACGGCGGGCGGCGGCCATCGCCGCGCGCTTGACCGCGGCCTCGGCGAGGTCGGGGGTGGTCAGTCCGTGCCCGGTGGAGAACCCGTTGGCCGCGACGAAGAGGACGTCGGCACGGATCTCGCCGTAGGCACGCAGCGCCCAGGCGTCCACGGCGGCGCGGGTGCGGTGGCGTACCCGTCCCCCGACGAGGTGGAGCTGCATGCCGGGGTGGTCGGCCAGGCGGGCGGCGATGGGCAGGGAGTGCGTGACGGCGGTGAGCGAGGCCTCCAGGGGGATCGCGGCGGCGAGCCGGGCGACCGTCGTTCCGGCGTCGAGGATCAGGGTGCCCTCGGTCGGCAGTTCGGTGAGGGCCGCCTTGGCGATGCGGTCCTTCTCGTCGGCGGAGGTGCTCTCGCGTTCGGTGAGGTCCGGCTCGAAGTCGAGGCGTCCGACCGGTATGGCACCGCCGTGCACCCGTCGGACGAGTCCGGCGCGGTCGAGGGCCTTCAGGTCGCGGCGGATGGTCTCCGCGGTGACCTGGAACTCCTCGGCCAGCGACAGGACGTCCACCCGGCCGCCGTCACGGGCGAGCCGCAGGATCTCCTGCTGCCGCTCCGGTGCGTACATGTCCGTTCGCCTCCGACTTCCGCCCGGTCGATGTCCGTCCGGGCATCCGGCCCGCCTTCGACCGACCTTGACCGACATCCAACCTGTCCGACCTGTCCGGCTTTACGCCTGAACCTGTGGTTTCTCCTCAGAGACTACGCGCGGATGTCCGAGAAGTAAACAGATTCGGGCTCAGTTCGGGCATGAACGGACTTTCAGTCGGGTCCGGGTTCCCCCTCGCCCCAGAAGCTCAATAGGTCAGAAAACGTCCTAGTGGTGCGGCATCCTCGACCGCATGACGACGGACACTCCGGCACGGCTGCTGCAGCTCCTCTCCCTGCTCCAGACACCGCGCGAATGGCCCGGCGGCGAACTCGCCGACCGGCTCGGGGTGTCGCGCCGCACGGTCCGCCGGGACATCGACCGCCTGCGCGAGCTGGGCTATCCCGTGCAGGCGAGCAAGGGCTCGGACGGTGGGTACCGGCTGGTCGCGGGCAAGGCCCTGCCGCCGCTCGTCCTCGACGACGAGGAAGCGGTGGCGATCGCGGTCGGCCTGCGGGCCGGCGCCGGGCACGCGCTGGAGGGCGTCGAGGAGGCGTCGGTGCGCGCGCTGGCGAAACTGGAACAGGTGCTGCCGTCCCGGCTACGGCACCGGGTCTCCACCCTTCAGGCCGCTACCACCCCCCTGACCAGCGGGGACGGGGCGAGCATCGCGCCCGAGACGCTGACCGTGATGGCGTCGACGGTGGCCGGGCGGGAGCGGCTGCGGTTCGCCTACCGGGCGAAGGACGGCACCCGGTCCCGCCGGCTGACCGAGCCGTACCGCCTGGTGTCCACGGGACGGCGGTGGTACCTCGTCGCCTACGACCTCGAACGCCAGGACTGGCGGACGTTCCGCGTCGACCGGGTGAGCGAGCCCTTCGCCACCGGAGCCCGTTTCGCACCGCGGGAGGTCCCCGAGGGGGACGCGGCGGAATACCTGCGGCACTCCATCCGACGGCAGCAGGAGTCGTACGAGTTCGAGATCGCTTTCGCGGCGCCCGCGGAGGTCGTGGCGGGACGGCTGCCCGCGTGGTACGGGCAGCCCGTGGCGGAGGAGGGCGGCGCGGGCGGCTGTTCGCTGCGCGGGGTCACCGGCGACCCGGTGGAGTGGCTGGCGGTGCGACTGGCGATGGTGGGCTGCGCGTTCTCGGTCCGCGCGCCGGACGAGCTGGTGAAGTGCGTACGGGTGTGGGGCGAGCGGCTGACGAGGGCGGCGGCGGGTGGCACATCGGCGACCTCACCGGCCGCATCACCGGTCACACCACTGACCACACCGGTCACACCGGTCACACCGGTCACACCGGTCACGCAGAGCCCTGGCTCCCCTTGAGCCTCACCGCTTATCCGTCACCCCTCGCCCCCTCTCCCCCTCGCCCCTTCTTCCCCTTCCCCTTCCCCTTCCTCCCACCGGACCCCCCGCAGCGCCGCCAGGTTGCGCAACGCCAGTTCCGCCGGCCCTTCCGGGCCGTCCGCCGGGCCGTCCGTCAGGGCCCAGCTCTCCACGGCGACCCGGACGGCCGCGCTCGCGACCGCGGCGGTGAAGCGCCGGTGGGGGGTGGTGGGGGCGTCGGCAACGTTGTCGTCCGGGTGGGGACGGGAGGCACGCTCGGCCAGGATCTCCGCGAGGGCCCCTTCCGACGCGTGGCACACCTCGGCCCAGACCTTGCCCAGGGCCGGGCTGCTCGTCGCCAGGCGGATCAGGGTGCGGACCCACTCCCAGGAGGCCGCCGAGACACCGGCGCCGGGCGTCAGCGTGTGCCGTACGGCGTGTTCCAGGGCCGCCGGCAGCGGCAGCTCCGCCGGCGCCTCGCGCACCGCCTCCGCCCAGCGTCGGGCACCCGCCGCGTAGAGGGGGGCGACGGACTCCTCCTTGGTCGCGAAGTACCGGTAGAAGGTACGGGGGGCGACGCCCGCGGCCTGGGCGATGTCCTCCGCACGGGTGGCTTTCAGGCCTCGGCTCACGAACAGGCCGGCGGCCGCCCGGGCGATCTCCAGCCGGGTCGCCGCCTTGCGCCGCTCGGTCAGCGAGGGGGGCGCGGGGGGAGTTCTGATTCTCGCGGGGAGGGGCGGCGGTGCGGGGGTGGAGCTGCTCACCTCGGCAGGCTATGCCCATGTGACACAATCTGCCATCCGGGCGGGCCACCCCGGGGTTCAGGTACGGGGTGCCCCGCCCCCTCGACATGCGCGTAGAAGAGCCGGGCCCCGGCGCCAGGGGGGTGGGCGCCGAAGCCCGGCTCGGGGAGAGTCCCGGCGCCGGGGGGAGTGCGTCGGGACTTGGCTCAGGGTCGACCTCGGAGTCGAGCTCAGGGTCGGCCGGAGTGGCTCGCGGTGGGACGGAGCGGTTCCCGGCGAGGGCGGACCATCGAGGAAACCGGCTTTCTCTCACGAGGGCTTCGAGGTCCGGTCCGACGTCCCGCTCCACCGAATCCGAACTCTCGTGCCATGGAGTTTTGTTCCCTCGTCCGGCCGGTTGAAGCGGCGTCGTACCGCCATCTTTGCGCGGACTTCCGCCACCCGGCGTGCGCCGGGGGCATGGGCGCAGCACATGCTCGACGCCCCGCCGTCGCCCCCTGCCCGCGCAGCAGCCCCGGCAGGGGCCGCCGCACGCCCCACGTCCGTCGGTGCGCTGCTCGCCCGCCTCCTAGGCCGCCGCCTCGAACCCGGTGTCCCGGGCCAGCTTCTTCAGCTCCAGCAGGGCGTGCTTCTCGATCTGCCGGATGCGCTCGCGGGTGAGGCCGTGCTCCTTGCCGACCTCGGTCAGCGTGCGCTCACGGCCGTCCTCGATGCCGTACCGCATCTTGATGATCGAGGCGGTGCGGGGGTCGAGCCGGTCGATCAGGCCGTCCAGTTCCTCGCTGCGCAGCAGCGTGAGGACGGACTGCTCGGGGGAGACCGCGGAGGTGTCCTCGAGCAGGTCGCCGAACTGGGTCTCGCCCTCGTCGTCGACCGACATGTTGAGGGAGACCGGGTCACGGGCCCAGTCGAGCACGTCGATGACACGCTCCGGCGTGGAGCCGAGCTCGGCGGCGATCTCCGCGGGCTCCGGCTCGCGGCCGTGTTCACGGTTGAACTCACGCTGGACGCGGCGGATACGGCCGAGCTCCTCCACCAGGTGGACGGGCAGCCGGATCGTGCGCGACTGGTCGGCTATGGAGCGCGTGATCGCCTGACGGATCCACCACGTGGCGTACGTGGAGAACTTGAAGCCCTTGCGGTAGTCGAACTTCTCGACCGCGCGGACCAGGCCGGCGTTGCCCTCCTGGATCAGGTCCAGCAGGGGCAGTCCGCTGCGCGGGTAACGGCGGGCGACCGCCACGACCAGGCGGAGGTTGGAACGGATGAAGACGTCCTTGGCGCGCTCCCCCTCGGCGACGAGCGCCTCCAGCTCCTCGCGGGAGGCGTCCGCCTTGGACTCCTCGTATCCGTCGAGAACCTGCCGCGCGAACACACCCGCCTCGATGATCTGCGACAGCTCGACTTCCTTGGCGGCGTCGAGCAGTGGCGTGCGCGCGATCTCGTCGAGGTACATGCCGACCAGATCGCGGTCGGCGATCTCGCCGCCGTGGACGCGAGCGCTGCTTGCCGCGTCGGCCGTCTCGCCGGTGGCGGACTTACGACGGGCGACGGCACGGGTTGCCATGCGTGCTCCCTTGCGAAGGTGGGGTCAGCGGGTGGTCCGTGGACACCGGGCCGTTACTCGGGTCCTCCCGGAACTGTCAACCGGGACTCTCCTCGGGTGCCCTGCATCCGATGGAAACAACGACTGGAATCAGGACAGAATTCCCAACCCGCCCCTCATTTTTTCTGATCTTGCAGTACCCTGTCGGGCCGCCCGAGGGGAGTCACGATGCCGCCGGAACATACAGAGGTGCAGGTCAGGTCAGGAGTCGAGGGCGACCTCGAAGCCCTCACCGACCTCTACAACCACTACGTTCGTGAGACACCCATCACATTCGACACCGCGCCGTTCACTCCGGCGGAGCGCCGCCCCTGGCTGCTCTCCCACCCTGAAGACGGCCCACACCGACTGATGGTTGCCACCCAGGGGACACCCGAAGGCGATGCACAGCGAATCCTGGGGTACGCCACATCCAGCCCTCACCGCCCGAAGGCCGCCTACGCGACCTCGGTGGAGGTGACGGTGTACGTCGCCCCGGACGCGGGGGGCCGCGGCATCGGCACGCTGCTGTACGAGGCGCTGTTCGCCGCCCTGTCCGGGCAGGACCTGCACCGCGCCTACGCGGGCATCGCCCAGCCGAACGAGGCGTCGACACGGCTGCACGAGCGTTTCGGCTTCCGGTACGTCGGCACGTACCGCGAGGTGGGCCGCAAGTTCGGCCGCTTCTGGGACGTGGCCTGGTACGAGAAGGAACTCTGAGGCGGCCGGCGTACGGGGTCGCGACGGCCCCGGCACCCGACCGGCGGCAGCACCGGCACCCGGCCGACACCGGCACCCGACCGGCACCGGCACCCGACCGGTATGACACCCGACCGGTACGGCACCGGACCGGCGCCGCCGCCCCGCCTCAGCCGAACTGCACCGACCGCTTCGCCATCCCGAGCCAGAACCCGTCGATCACCGACTTCTGCGCGTCCAGTTCGCCGGCGACCTCCGCCGCGCCCATGGTGACGAAGAGGGGGGCGAAGTGCTCGGTGCGCGGGTGGGCGTACCGGCCCGCGGGGGCCTTGTGCAGGAAGTCCAGCAGGGCGTCCCAGTCGCGGGCCTCCAGGGCGCGGTGGCCCCAGTCGTCGAACTCCGACGACCAGCTCGGCACTCCCGGTCCGGTGTGCCGCAGCGCCGCCAGGTTGTGGGTGAAGAAGCCGGAGCCGACGATCAGCACGCCCTCGTCGCGCAGGGGCGCCAGCCTGCGGCCGATGTCCATGAGCTTCACCGGGTCCAGGGTCGGCATGGAGATCTGCAGGACGGGGATGTCGGCGGCGGGGAACATCTCGACGAGCGGAACGTAGGCGCCGTGGTCGAGCCCGCGGTCGGGGATGTCCTGGACGGGGGTGCCGGGGGCGTGCAGCAGCTTGCGTACGGACTCCGCGAGCGCGGGCGCGCCGGGGGCCTCGTACCTGACCCGGTAGTAGTGCTCGGGGAAGCCCCAGAAGTCGTAGACCAGGGGGACGGTCTCCACGGCGCCGAGGGCGAGCGGAGCCTCCTCCCAGTGGGCGGAGACGATCAGGATCGCCGTGGGGCGGGGCAGGTCTGCGGACCAGGCGGCGAGCTGGCCGGGCCAGACCGGGTCGTCCGCGAGGGGCGGGGCGCCGTGGCTGAGGTACAGGGCGGGCATGCGTTCGTGGGGGAGGTCGTTCTGCGGGACGGCACGGTGGCCCGGTGCGGCGGCGGACATGGCGACGGCTCCCTCCGAGGGCGGGACGGCGGCCCTCGTACCCCTCACTGCTTGAAAGTCACTGCTTGAAAGTCACTGCTTGAAGTCTAAAGCTCCCTGACCTCCTCACTGTAGGTGCCACTTGTTTAAATTTCAAGGACAAAGCCCGTAGAGTGGAACCATGACGAAGGCAGACGCACCCGCCGACGAGCCCCAGTGGCTCACCGCAGAGGAGCAGCGCATCTGGCGCTCCTACCTGCATGCCACGTACCTCCTCGAGGACCAGCTCGACCGCCAGCTCCAGCGCGACGCGGGCATGCCCCACGTCTACTACGGGCTCCTCGTCAAGCTCGCCGAGTCCCCCCGCCGCCGCCTGCGCATGACCGAACTGGCCAGGGACGCCAAGATCACCCGCTCCCGCCTCTCCCACGCCGTCGCCCGGCTGGAGAAGAACGGCTGGGTGAGGCGCGAGGACTGTCCCTCCGACAAGCGCGGCCAGTTCGCCGTCCTCACCGACCAGGGCATGGAGACGCTGAGGAGCGCCGCCCCGGGCCATGTCTCCGCCGTACGCAACGCGCTGTTCGACCGGCTCACCCCCGAACAGCAGAAGTCCCTCGGCGAGATCATGGAGATCGTCGCCGAGGGACTCCAGCCCGACGAAACGGGCGCGGACCTGCCCTGGCTCCGCTAGGGCCTGTCGTCGGACCCGTCATCGAACCCGTCGTCGGACCCGTCGTCGGACCCGTCGTTCGGAACAGGTCGCAGGGACCCGGCGGCGCCCCGCGCCGCCGGGCCGCCGCGCGGGCTCAGTGGGCGACCACCGGCACCGGTACGGCGTCCTCGGCGCCCTCGCCGTCCCGCGCGCCCGGGCCGCTCGCGGCGCCCAGGTCCGGCTTGCCGGCGTTGACCAGGGTCAGGGCGATCACCGCCGCGGCGACGAGGATGCCCACGGCGAACCAGATCGCGCTGGTGTAGCCGTGCACCATGCCCTCCAGCTGGACCAGCTGCTGCTGCGGCCGGGAGGTCGCGGAGGCGATGTGGTCGGTGATGTAGGACGTGGTCGCGGAGGCGGCGACCGTGTTCAGCAGGGCGGTACCGATCGCGCCGCCCACCTGCTGCGAGGTGTTGACCATCGCGGAGGCGACACCGGCGTCCCGGGGCTCGACGCCCTGGGTGGCCATCGACATGGCCGGCATGAACGCCGTACCCATGCCGAGGCCGAGCAGCAGCATGCCCGGCAGCAGCACGGCCGCGTAGGAGGAACCGACCTCCATCCGGGTCAGCAGCAGCATGCCGAGCGCGGCCACCAGGAAGCCGGGCCCCATCAGCAGCCGGGGCGCGACCCGGGTCATCAGACGGGTGCCGATCTGGGTGGAGCCCGTGATCATGCCCGCGACCATCGGCAGGAAGGCGAAGCCGGTCCGGACCGGCGTGTAGCCCTTCACGACCTGGAGGTAGTAGGTGAGGAAGAGGAAGAGGCCGAACATCGCGATGATCGCGAGGCCGAGCGAGAGGTAGACGCCGCCGCGGTTGCGTTCGGTGACCACCCGCAGGGGCAGCAGCGGGGCCTTCACCTTCGCCTCGACCAGCACGAAGGCGGCGAGCAGCACGGCCGACGCCACGAACATGCCGACGGTCACGGCGTCGCCCCAGCCCTCGGACTCGGCGCGGGTGAAGCCGTAGACCAGGGCGACCAGGCCGAGGGTGGACAGGACGACGCCCGGGATGTCGAGCGGGGAGCGGTTGCGGCCGCCCTCGGGCTCACGGATGACGAAGTAGGCGCCGGCCGCGGCGACGACGGCGAAGGGGATGTTCACGAAGAACGTCCAGCGCCAGTCCAGGTACTCGGTGAGGAACCCGCCCAGGATCAGACCGACGGCGCCACCGCCGCCGGCGATCGCACCGTAGATGCCGAACGCCTTGGCGCGCTCCTTGGCATCGGTGAACATCACGGCGAGCAGGGAGAGCGCGGCGGGGGCGAGGAGGGCCCCGAAGACACCCTGGAGGGCGCGGGCGCCGAACATCATCGCCTCGTTGGTGGCCGCGCCGCCCAGCGCGGAGGCCGCGGCGAAACCGGCCAGGCCGACGACGAAGGCGCGCTTGCGGCCCCACAGGTCGGCGATCCGCCCGCCGAAGAGCAGCAGCCCGCCGAAGGCGAGCGCGTAGGCGGTGACCACCCACTGGCGGTTGCCGTCGGATATGCCCAGGTCCTGCTGGGCGGAGGGCAACGCGATGTTCACGATGGTCGCGTCGAGGACGACCATCAGCTGGGCGAGCGCGATGAACACGAGCGCTTTCCAGCGGCCCGGATCCGCCTCGCGGACACCGGGCGACGACGCCTTGGTGGTGACTGTTTCAGACATGGGTGTACCCACTTCGGGACTTCGTGACGGAAAAAAGTGTGAGGAGCGTGCTGAGGAGCGCGGGAGCAGAGAAAAGGGACTCAGGGAGCGATAGGAAGCGATAGGAACGATAGGGAGCGATCAGCCGGACCCGCCGCCCCCGGATGCGATCACCACGGGGACTGAAGTGCCGGAAGCCGCCCAGTAATTGACCGGGGGTTGCTGGAACTGCCGTCGAGCTGTCGTCAAGCTGTCGTCGAACTGCCTCTGAACTGCTGCTGATACGGCCGCTGAACTGCTGCTGTTACGGCCGCTGAACTGCTGCTGCCGGTGCGGCGGCTGACTGCCGGGATTCACTCAGGCCTTACGCAGGTCCTCCATGGTCACGGCCGCACCCGGCAGGGCGGAGCGGGCGGGAGCCCGCAGCCCGTCCAGGAACAGCTGGAGATGACGGTGGACGAAGCGGTCGGCGCTGAGGCAGCCGGTGCCGGCCGGGGGCCGGCTGAGCTGGGCCACGGCGACCATCAGGTCACCGATGCCCACGTCGTCGCGGAGCTGACCGGCCTGCCGGGCACGCTCCATGACCTCGTCGACGAGGTGCTCGGCGCGCAGCCGGGCGGCCACGAGATCCGGATGGTTCTCGTCGAACGTGCTGGCGACCATCGGGCACAGGGCGCCGACGCGTTCGTCGGCGGCGACGTGCACGAAGCGCTCCAGCGCGGCGAAGGCGTCGCCCGTCTGCGCGAGCGCCTGCCGGGCCGCCTCGGCCGTCCGGTCCATGACGGAGCAGACGACCTCGCGGACCAGCGCGTCGCGGTCGGGGAAGTTGCGGTACACCGTGGCGTTGCCGACGCCGGCCCGGCGGGCGATGTCGTCGAGCGGCACGTCGGGGCCGAGCTCTACGAACATCTCGCGGGCGGCGTTGACGATCCGCTCCCGGTTGCGCAGCGCGTCGGCGCGCGGCCGGGCCGTCCTGCGCTGCACGGAAGCTGCGGTCTGCACGGCGTACTCCTTGCGTGTCGAGTCGGTCGGATCTGTCGGGTCGGAGGGGCGATCCACTGCGAAGCGGACCACGGAGGCAAAGGCATCTGAGGCGGAAGCGGCGGAACCGATCCGGGGAAGCTCTCCCCGTTTCAGCCGGACACCTGACTAAACGGGGAAACGATCCCCGGTTATTTCCCGCCTCCGAACTCTTTTCATGTGACCTGAGTCACTCACCTACGGGGAAGTAACCCACGATCGGCCGCCCCGGCGAGCGCCCCCGCCGCCCCGGACGGAGGGTGATCGCAAGGGTGCAGTCGGTGACGACGGCTGCCCGGAGTGAGAGGTTCCCGCATGCAGCCGCAGTCCGAGCGCACCCGGGAGGCCCGGCCGGGCCCGCCCCGGGAGCCGCTCCGCCGCCGCATACGCACGCGCCCGCGCCGCGCGGCCGCCCTCACGGCCGTCACCGCGCTGACGCTCGCGGTCAGCACCTCGGCCGGCACCGGACACTTCGGCCCGGGCCCGGCACGGGCCGGAGCGGGGCCCGTCCCCCTGGCCCGCTCGGCCGCCCTCTCCCCCTGCATGATCAACGGCAGCACGGCCGTGCAGATGTCCGAGGGCGTGCCGACCTCCGCCGGCTACGCCCGCTCCACCGGCACCGTCCGCGCCCTCAACCTCATGATCGACTTCTCGGACGCCCCCGGCCGGGGCGACGCACGCGCCCGCCTCCGCGAGTTCTTCCCGAAGACCCAGCGGTGGTTCCGCACCGCCTCCTACGGCCGCCTCGACTACCGCCCCGAATCACCGGTCGGCCGCTGGCTGCGCATGCCCAAGCCGTTCAAGGAGTACGGGATAGAGCGTGGCGCACCCTTCGACCCCGGCTACCGGGACCTCGTCCAGGACATCGTGGCCGCCGCCGACCGTACCGTCGACTTCCGGGCGTACGACCTGCTGAACGTGCTGGTCACCCCCAACGCCGGACCGTCCGCGCTCGACACGGTCCTGTCGGTGACGTTCGCCGGCAACACCGAGGCGCCGGTGGCCGACGGCGTCCTCGTCGCGAACGCCTCCTTCGTCTACTCCCGCCAGGACGACGGCTCCGGCTCCTACGCCGAGACCGGCTACCGCGTCCTGCCGCACGAGAACGGCCACGTCTTCGGCCTGCCCGACCTCTACACCCAGGAGGGCGGCGGCGCGGTCGGCCACTGGGACATCATGAGCGAGGACTGGGGCGCCAACAACGACCTGCTCGGCTGGCACAAGTGGAAGCTCGGCTGGCTGGACGCCAAACAGATCAACTGCGCGGCGACCCACGGCACCCGGGAGTACACCCTCACCCCCCTCTCCCGGCCCGGCGGCCCCAAACTGGTCTTCGTCCCGCTCGACCACCGCAGCGGCTACGCCGTCGAACTGCGCACCCGCGGCGGCAACGACGAGGCCGTGTGCCGCCCCGGCATCCTCATCTACCGGGTCGACGCGGACATCGACACCGGCATGGGCCCGGTGACGGTCTACGACTCCCGGCGCGACAGCGGCGGCTGCACCCGCAGCCCCAACGTCCACGCGGAACTCTCCGACGCCCCCTTCGCCCCCGGCCAATCCTTCGAGGACCCGAAACGGGGCGTACGGATCGCGGTGACGGCGGCCGACCTCAAGGGCGACTACCGGGTACGGGTGACCCGACGGTAGACCGCGGCACGACACCGGTCCGCACCACCGCGGGCCCGCACGACCGACACACCGACGCACCGACGCACCGACGCACCGACGCACCGACGCACCGACGCGGGGATGCCCTCCGAGACGCCCACGGCCTCCCCCACCGCGAACAGCCCCACACCGCCTCCCTCACCACCCGCTCCGCTGTGCCCTGACCCCCACACCCCACCCAGGAGATCCGGTACGCTGACGCCTGTGGCCCACCCGGCCACCACCTCGCCTTCGTAGCTCAGGGGATAGAGCACCGCTCTCCTAAAGCGGGTGTCGCAGGTTCGAATCCTGCCGGGGGCACAGGAAAAGGGCCAGCTCAGGAGGGTTTCCTCCCAGGCTGGCCCTTCGTCGTGTTCGAGGCCGTGCCACTCTCGTGCCAGTTAGTCCACTATCAGTCCACATCCCCTGGCCGGAGAGCCTCTCCCCCACCCTCACGGATCGTGGCCCCGAGCCGATCGGCGATGGCCCGGTCACGGTCGCTGGTCATGTGCTGATAGATCAGCGCGGCGTGCGAGCTGCTGTGGCCCCTGCGGGTCATCAGCTCTCGGGTGCTGGCGCCGGCGGTCGAGGCCAGGGGTGTTGCCGGTGTGGCGAAGGTCGTGGAAGTGCAGCTCTGTCGTGACCCCTGCCGCCTCCCTGGCCGCCACCCGGTCGTCGCGGAAGTTGCTCCGCCGGAGCCGGCCGCCCCGTGAGCCGACGAAGACGTGGCCGTCGCGGCCAGTGCCGCGAACTGTTCCAGGTGGCGTGTCACGTCGTCGAGCAGCTCGGCGGGGAACGAGATGGCACGGACACCGGCAGCGGACTTCGGCGCCTTGTCGAAGAGCCGAGGCTCCTCTGGTCCGCCGGGACGGGGATCACTTCCCGATGCCGCGCTTGCGCAGTGTTCGAAACGCGATCGCATCGATCCGACTCACCCGGCACTGCTTTCCCTGGGCTCACCCGTCCCGGTGTCCACCTGCCTGGATGCACGGGGCAACTTCACGGTGTCCTTTCCGGTCGGCTCGGTCAGCGTGGTATCTGACGGCCTGACCTGAAGACGTGCTCTCATGAGCATCAGGGCGAAGCGCCGGCTCAATGCGATGTCCGCGCCGGCCACGCACGCAGGTTGCCACAACTGTGAAGAAGGGCTGTTGAAGTGAGTCGATGGCTGTTGAGCCATATGCCCGGGCCGACACTCGTCTTGCTGATCGTCGGAGTCTTCGCCCTGACCGGGGCCATTTTGCTCGCCGTCGTACGCCGATTCGTGAAGCCATATCTCCCTAAGCTGAACGAAGGGCTGCCGGTTGCTCTGGGTTTATATGGAGCTATTTACGGCGTGATTCTGGCTTTCAGTATTGTTGTGCTATGGCAGGAACTTCAGACGGCACGGACAGATGTGGCCGGGGAGGCAACAGCACTTTCACAGCTGGTCCGGAACGCGCAAGTTTTCGACGGTGAGGCACGCACGGCCATCGACGGTGCCGTGGATTACTATGTTCATGATGTCGTGGAGGGCGAGTGGCCAACCATGAAGGCTGGGAAGAAAGTGGCCGTAGCCAGCCAGCCGCTCGAGAATCTCATCTCCACAATTCAACGGCAGACACCTGACTCAGCCAAGGAATCCGTATTCTACGGAGACATGGTAAAGAATCTGGACGAGGTAATCCTCAACCGGCGCCAACGGATCGAGCGGAGCAACCATAGCCTGCCTCCCATCTTTTACGCCCTAGTTCTCGGCGGCGGCCTGGCGGTCACACTCCTCGTCTGCATGCTCGAAATTGAAAGTCTCGTCGCCCACCTTTTTCTGGCGATGGCAGTGAGCACACTGCTCGGTTTCTGCGCGGCCCTCATTGTAACGCTGGATCACCCGTTCATGGGTGACTTGGCGGTGAGTCCGCATGTATTCAAGGAAGGAGTTCTCCAGCGTTTCTGGTAATGCTTGGTGGAGATGCCTTCAAGCACCTTTACTGCCCTCATGCGTGTGCTGATCGAGCCAATTTTTCGGTTAAGAAGACTGTCGCAAGCGCACTTTCGCTGACCGCCCTAACTGGTTGGCAGGGGCGCTACCGGACGGACCGCGGTGAGGTTCTGGAACTCATAGCGGGTGGCGGAGAGCAACAGCAGCCACTCGTCGCAGCCCTGCCACGAGAGAGGTCGCCGGCGCCTCCACGCACCACCCGCGGTCCGTCCCCCGTGCGGGGATACGCATCCACCGGCCTCAAGGAGCCGTCGATCACCGGACAGGGCGCCCGCGTCGGGAGTTTCGCCCGACGTCACCTCGGACGGAACGTAAAGCTGGGGAACGTCAGCCAGTAGCCCAATCCGGGCATGGTCCTTTACTTCCCTTACTTTTAACGGTCTCGCCATTTTCATCGAACCAGTCCATCGCCCTGACCTGGTCTTCGAGATCTGTTCGCTCTTGGAATAGTTTGGGAGGCCAGCATGTTTTCTTGTTCGCCTGCGTACGATGCATTGCCTTGACGCTCCTCATCTCCGCACGGCTGAGATTTGCGCTGAGCAGCAGGGCGTCGGAAAGGTCGGCCCTTCGAAAGCTGGCAGTTTCAAGGTTGGCGCCCGTGAAGTCAGCTCCACGTAAGTCGGCGTTGTCGAAGTCGGCACCCAGAAGTTCGGCGTCACGGAAGCTCATACCCCTCAGATCTAGACCAGTAAAATTAGCTCCATTCAACTTCTTGGCAGTGAAGTGCATCCCCTCCAGCGAACGCCGCCCAGGGGTAAATCCGGGAATACTTTCGGCGATCTCGACGTTGGCGCGCCAAACTGCTCGTTCCTGTGCCGCCACAAACCCACGTTCCAAAAACAACACACTCAGTCCAACGGCGAAGCCCGTGATCAGGCCACCTCCCATACCGGAGAGGACCTCCACTCGTGCTGTCGTCCCTTCTGGCCCTTTGGCCATGCGCCACCCGTAGATCGCCAGTGCGACTCCGATGCTGATCAAGGCGAGTACAGCGGCCAATTGCGCCGGGCCAACACCACCCATGATCTTCCCTTCAGCGAGACGGTCAGGCACCTTGATCCATCACCGGGCACTTCCTTCTTGCAACGAGCCAATCGGATGAAGGGGTGGGCTCGCGCCGCCGACTGGTGATGCTCGCCAAGACGTGCCGACTCCTGACGGGAACCACCGGGAGCGCAACAGCAGCGGATCTTGTCAAGTGCGCCTGTGGCGGCTGACACCACCGCCTGACAGTGAGGAGATTGGCCATGGCATCGCTCGGAGGTCTGACTCTCCGCCTGACTGACGCTTCGGTTGTCCTTTTGGTGCATCGTCGGCCTGCCGGGCGGTGTCGTGGCGCGTGGCCGGTCGGACTTCCGTGACTACATAGGAGCCTGGCCAGAGGTCCCATCACTGTCTTGTCCGTCTGCCCGACCGGCCCGTGCCCTCCCGCTGGTGCGTTGGAAGGGCAGCACACAACGCCCGGCTCCGGCGGGCGCCACCGGGTCAGCTCATTTCTCGCGCGCCTCCGACGCCCCGCTCGCACTCGTCTGGAATTCGCGTTCGGGTCCACGCACGTTGTTCAGGACATCCTTTCCCTGACGGTCCACCAGTCGCGTGACGCTCTCCTGCAATATGCCGAAGATGATGGCCCACGCGATGATCTGAGGCCCGCTGTCCAGGTTCGAAAGGCCTGGGATGAATCCGCCGTGTATCAGGACGAGGCCCATCAGGGCGGCCAGGGCGCCCACCGGGATCCGGAGGAGCACCAGCAGCAAGGGGACCGAATACGGGGTGGAGGTCCCCTGGATTCCCTTCAGGGACACCGCCGCCGCGAAAGCCGCCGCGGCCGAACCGAACACCATCACGATCAGCATGTCCTGGCCGGTTTCCGTGGTGCCGATCGGGCACACCTGCGGCTTGGCCGGATCCGGGGTGAAGCAGATGTTCGACGCGATCGACGACGGGGACAAGAAGCCCCATAAAATGAATGTTCCGGCGATCACCGCCGTGGCGACCACGGACGCCATCAGGATGTTCCTGAAGCTCCGGGCCCTCGCCCGCTCCTGCTCCTCTGCCGTCTGAGCGGCCAGCAACGTCGTGACGGCGAGTTCGCGCATGTCCTTGCTGAGCCTGTGACCGTTGGCCTGGAGCAGCTCTTCCAGTTTGACGCGCCGAGGGTCCTCGTCGCCCAGGTGCTGCCGGGCGTTCGCCAGCACGAACGGCCCCAGTTCACCCAGCTCGTCCTCAGGCGTGAGGCGAAGAATCTTCGCTTCGGCCCGGTGAATGTTGGCCAATGCGCGATCGATGTCCGACCCGGAGATCATGGACCAGGGGTTCCTCTTGCGATCGGCCGCCTGCCGTGCCGCGTTGAGGTGAGTTTCGATCTTGGTCGCGATCTCTTCCTCGTGCGGCTCGAAACCGTGAGGTCTGAGCGACTTGATGCGGTTGAGTTGACACTGGAGTTCCGCCACGTGCGCAACGGTGCGCTGCCACCATGACGACCTGGAGTATCCGGCCACGTCCTTGTCCGCATCCAGAAATGTGTTCCTGGTGGACGGCATGGCTTCCGCCTCCCCTCGACGCCGCGCTGACGGGCCGTCCGGTCCGGACCGGCGGACGCGCGTACTACGCGCCGTCGCCGGCCTCCCTGTGCATCCCCGCGCACAGTGCCCGGATGACGAAGACGTTGACGGCCACCGGCGTCAAGGCCCACAGACGACGAAGATCATCAGTGCTGCCGCGAAGACGGTGGTACCGGACGTGGGCCCGTGCCACGGGCGCGGATCGGCGTCGGCCCATCCGGGGCGGGTGGCGTCACTGGACACGTCGGCCTCCCTGGGGTGGCAGGGCCGTCCGGTCGGCAGAGCGTCCCGGACCGGATCGCACTCTCGTCCCAGCGTGGCACGACGGCACTCCGTCGGCACTCCGAAGCCGCGCCGCGCCGGGCGCCACGGCCGGAGCGTTCCGGCTCCGGCCGCTCCGGCCGCTCCGGCCGCCGCGACCGGAGCGCCGCACTCAGGGACGCCTCGGTCAACGACACAGCGGTCAACGACACAGCGGTCAACGGCACAGCGGTCGACTCGGCACCCGCACCGGAAAGCCGGCTCTCTCCTCGGCGGTGAACGGCTGGTCGCCGATCAGGTCGCACAGTTCGCGCCGCCACTGCGCGGGGTCGAGGCGCAGGGGTCCGCCGCCGTTGTTCGCGTCCTGGTAGATCACGTTCTTGCCGTCCGGGGTCATGTCGCGGAAGACGTACGAGCCGTCCGACAGGATGCCGTCGGAGGGCGCGCGCCCGAAGTCGTACGACTCGCGGGAGACGCTGCTGCCGACCTCGTAGATCCGCACGGAGCTGTTCGCGGCCACGGCGAAGCCGCCCTCTGCGTCGATGAATCCGGCCACGTACGGCGTCGCGGAGGTCTCGGACACGCTGCGCAGCGGGCCCAGTTCCTTGCGCAGCGGGTCGCGTCGCCACAGTTCCACGATGCCGCCGCTGCGCAGGACGGCGAAGTAGCGTCCGCTGGGGTCGAACTGCGTGGCGACGGCGTCCTCGGGCACCTTCACGGTCGTCGTCGTGCGTCCCGTCCCGAGGTCGACGACACGGACCGTGCGGTCGCCCCAGAGGAGCACGGCCACCTGGTCGTCCCCGGGGTAGAGGGCGACGTGCGTCGACGCCGGGGTCTCCGCGCCGGGGCTCTTGGCGATGAGCGTCTTGATGTCGAACTGGGCCAGTTCCTCGCCGGTGCGCGCGTTCCACTGCTGCACCGTCGTCCCGGAGACGGTCACGAGGTGTCCGTTCCGGTCGAAGAAGTAGTGGAAGTCGGAGGTGGACGGCGGTTTGGGGACGGTGATCCGGGCCGTCCTCGCCAGTGTGGACACCTTCCGGACGGAGAGGGTGTTCTCCGCGTCCCAGTCGGCCAGGAGGGTCCGGTCCGGGTTGAGCACGAGCTGGTAGCCCTCGGGGTACCAGTACGGTCGCGGGCGGCTCGCCTCGGCCAGCGGCGGGTCGACGGCGGTGGCCTTCACGGAGTGGACCTGGAGGCTCGCGCCGTCGTCCACGAGACTGATCATCTCGCCGCCGTCCGCGCTGAGCTTCTGTTCGCTCACGTGGAGGACGTTGGGCTCGGTGGGCAGTTCGACGAAGTTGATCAGTGAGTCGCCGTGTCCGGCGACGTACAGTGAGCCGCCGCTGGACACGAGGTCCCACGCGGTCGCCGTGACCTCGCCGAGCTGGGTGGCCTGGCTGATCAGCTCGCCCTGGGAGAGGTCCACCAGCGACAGGGTCTCCCCGTCGGCCGTGGCGATGCGACGCCCGGTCGGGTCGACTCCCTCGGTCTGGCAACTGCCGTAGTCCTCCTCGTCGTAGCGACGCCCCTGCTGGGCGCCGTCGGAGATCCGCCGCAGGGTGTACGACGCGGCGGAGTCGCCTCTGTGGCAGACGACGACGGACGACCGGTCGCCCGAGACCAGGACCTCGTCGGCGTCGCGCACGACGGTCCGGCTCCTGCCGGTGGCCATGTCGACCTCGGCCAGGCCGATGCGGTAGTCGTCCCCTTCGAAGGCGGAGGTCTCCACCAGCAGGCTCCGGTCGTCCTGGCCGATCCACAGTTTGCCGCTCGTGTCCGCCGGCGCGGGAACCGTGCCGCCGACGGTGCCGCGGTCCAGGTCCCACCAGACCAGGCCGTCCTCCGTGCGGGCGGCGACGATCCGTCCGTCCGTGGACATCGCGAACCCGTTCCTGCTCTCGAAGGTGTAGACGAGCAGGTCCTCCACCGGGGGCAGTTCGTGCACCGTGCCGATGAGCCGGTCGGCTTCCGGGTCCACCTCGAACCAGCCGGCCGTCTCGTCGTCGCAGATGAAGGCGACACGGCTGCCGTCCGCCGACACCATGACTCTGATCACCGCCTTGCGGGAGAACTGTTCGCTGCGCACGGTGCCGGTGAGGGAACGCACGAAGAGCGTCGCGCGGCCCAGCGTCGACCGGGCGAAGACGACGTTGCCGTCCCGGCTGGTCTGGAACTGCTCGACCGTCCCGAGCAGGCCGGAGAGCACACGGGTAGAGCTCGAGAAGGCCAGGTACTGCCGCAGCAGCTGACTGCGCGCCTCCTGCGTGGGCGCGGTCTCGTACGCCGCGAGCGCCAGCTTCACCGACAGCACCGGGTCGAAGTCCGCCTGGTCCTGGGAGAACTGGGTCAGGGAGCGGGAGTCGGCGAGCGCCCGGCGTTCCTCGCTCTCCTGCCGCGTGTACGCGAACAGCGTGCCGAGCAGCAGCGCGAGCACGGCGAGGATGCCGAAGCCGGACCTGAGCGCCCGGCGCCTGCGGGTGCGGGTGCGGTGATGTGCGCGGCCGAGTTCCAGGTACTCGTGCTCGGCGGCGGTGAGTTCGGCTCCCCGGTCGTCCAGCCAGGGCCGGGCGCTCGCCAGGGCGGCGGCGGTGGGCAGCAGTTCGGGTGAGCGTCCGCCGTCGTCCCAGCGGCGCCGGTCGTGGTGCAGGGACTCCCGCCAGATCAGGAAGGAACGGTCCTCCGCGGCCCAGTCCGCCAGTTTGTCCCAGCTGGAGATGAGGGCCTCGTGGGCCAGTTCGACGGTCTCGGTGCCGTCGGCGTCGCGGCCGGTGACCAGCAGGCGGGTGGTGGCGAGCCGTTGCGCGACGCGCCATTCCGCGTCGTCCAGTTCGGTGCGCGTGACGACCCGCCGGGTGACACCGGCCGATTCCAGGGGGACGCGGATGAGCTGGGTGAACAGCCGGCGCGCCGCCTCCTCGTCGGACTCCGGGACACGGGTGGCCCAGACCTTGACGAGGTGGTCGTGCAGGGCGCCGGCGACGCCGCCGATCTTCTCGTAGGCCGCGTGGGTGAGCCGTCCGTGGGTCTGCTGCTGCTCCCGCCAGAGCTGGTCGAGGGCGAAGCCGAGCAGGGGCAGCGCACCGGGTTCGGCTCCGGTGTCCTCCAGGATGCGGTCGACCAGGTGGGGCTCGTAGTGCACGCCGGGGACGGCGTCCACCGGCAGGGTGACGATGTCACGGAGCTGGTCGGCGTGCATCGGGCCGAGGGCGTACGCCCGCCGCCCGTCGAACGCGTGCCCGAGGCGCGGGTGGGCGAGGACCGCGCCCAGGAAGTCGGCCCGCAGGGTGGTCAGGACGCGGACCGTGTCCGGCAGGGTCTCGTCGAACAGCACCCCGGCCAGATCGTCGACGGCCGCCGCGTCACGCGCGAGCAGTTCCTCGAACTGGTCGATCACGACCAGCAGCCGCCGGCTGCCCTGCCGCTTCAGCAGCCGTGGGACGGCATCGGCCAGGCCGTGCTCCCGGGCCAGGACCCGGGTGAGCGTGGGGACGCGGTCGAGCCGTTCCGTCTCGGACAGGCCGGGCTCCAGCAGCGACAGCAGTTCCAGGGCCAGGCCGGCCGTCGGGGTGCTGCCCGCCGAGGGCCGCAGCACGATCACCGAGGTGCCGTCCGGCCGCAGCCTCGGTACGACCCCGGCCCGGGCCAGGGAGGACTTGCCCGAGCCGGAGGGGCCCACGATCGCGGTCCAGCGCTCGGCGGCGACCATCCGGGCGACCGCGTCGGACTCCGCCACGCGGCCGTGGAAGACCGCGGCGTCGGCCTCCTCGAACGCCGACAGCCGTCGGAACGGCGACGGCGGCAGCACCAGGGGCCGCAGTGCGGGCCAGGCGTCCAGCAGACCGGCCGCCGGGATCAGATAGCTCGCCGGGGGCTCGCCCTCCTCGGCCAGCGCCATCATGCCGACGACGCCCTTGAGTTCCTCGTCCCACACCGGGCTGCCGCTGAAGCCGCCTGACACCCGGTAGCCGCCCTCCGCCAGATCGGCCTGGACCCATCCGTCGGCCTGCCGCGCGCGGAGCAGGGCCGAGTGCCACACACCGCCGGGGCGACCCACGGGGAAACCGAAGACCCGGGCGGGGTGCTGCCACACATCCGGTTCGTCCACCAGACGGACGGGCCGGCTGCCCGGCACCACGGCGCTCAGGCGCAGCACGGCCACGTCTCCGGCGCCGGACGGCTGCGGGGGAACCCGGTGCTCGACCCTCGCCGTGACGTGCGGCGCGCCGGCCCCGGCACCGTCCGGCGTGCTTCCGGCCGGGGCCCGGAGCAGGGGGAACGTCACCTCGATCCGGGCGTGGTCGGCGGGCTCGGTCCCCGGGGCCGTGCCGAGCGCGGCGTCGATGACGTGCGCGCAGGTCAGGGCCAGCTCGTCGGTGACCAGGAAGCCGAGCCCCACCGGCTCGCCCCGCTGGTCCCGGATCCGGAGCACGGCCGCGTCCAGGGCGTGGATGCCCGCGTCGGCGGGGGCGGAGGCGGAGGCGGAGGCGTGGACGGGAGCCGCAGGCGCCGGGGAAACGGCAGCCGCAGGCGCCGGGGAAGCGACAGCCTCGGTCGCCGCAGAAGCGACGGCCTCGGGGCCCGTAGAAGGAACGGCCTCAGGCTCCGCGGGAGCAACGGCCTCGGGCTCCGCGGAAGCAGAGGCCTCGGGCCCCGCGGAAGGAACGGCCTCGGGCCCCGTAGAAGCAGCAACCTCGGGCCCCGCAGAAGGAACGGCCTCAGGCCCCGCAGAAGCAGCAACCTCGGGCCCCGCAGAAGCAGCGGCCTCAGGCCCCGGGGACTCGACAACCTCGAACCCCGGAGACTCGACACCTCCAGGCCCCGGGGAAGAAGCCGCCTCAAGCCCCAGAGACGGAGCCGCCTCAGGCCCCGGAAACGAAGCCGCCTCAGGCCGCAGGGAATCAGCCGCCGAAGCATCGAACCCGGAGGGGTCGGGCGTCGCCCGGCCCGGCCCGATCGCCGTCACGGCGTGGGCTCGTCTCTCGTCGGGGCGCCCGCGGGTTCAGCGGCGGGCTTGTGCCAGACGAGAGCCACCTTGAAGTTGGCCTGCGCCGCGGTGCTCGAGATCACCACATCGGCTTCGGCCGACAGGGCCAGACCGAACTCGACGCTGATCTCGTCGGGCGTGCGGGCCATGTCCCGGAAGCCGTCGACGAAGTTCTGGGCGACCGGTCTGACCGCGGCCACCATCTCGCCCAACGAGCGAGTGGCCCGCGCGACGACCTGCCCCGGTCTCGCGACCCTGACCAGGCCGTCACCGTTCGCCTCGATCTGGACCTTCACCACCTCCGACGCCCCGTCCGCCCCGCTGACCGGCACTTCCACGAGATAGGCCACCGCTTCCCCCCTTCGTTCGCGCCCGCACACTGTCGGTCCGCTGTCCCGCACTGTCCATCCTGTACCTCAACTCCGCGTGAGTCAGCGGGTGTTCACCCATCCTGTGTGGCGATCCCGTGGAGGTGTGCCGACCACCGGGGTTCACCGGGTCGCCGGAGCGAACACCGAAGATCACGTTGTTCGAGGTTGTGCAGGTTGTGCGATGTCGTGTCCGTCACCATGGCCGGGGGTGCTGCAATGCTGATGAAATTCCGCTGATGTACGGGACCGGGGGCCGAAACGAGAACGAGAACGAGAACGGGAACGGGAACGGGAACGGGAACAGCAACAGGAACGGGAACGGGAGCGGAGGCTTCACGGTGGATGGGGGAACACCTTCGCTGCTTCGGATCGCGCTGCTCGGACCCTTACGGGCCTGGCGTGGTGGCACGCCGCTGGACCTGGGGCCGGTCCGGCGGCAGGCCGTACTCGCCGCGCTGGTGCTGCGCGCGGACACACAGGTGAGCCACGAGCAGTTGCTCGACGACCTGTGGGACGGACGGCCGCCGGGATCGGGCCACAAGGTGCTGCCGAGCCATGTCCACCCCCTGCGCAAGGCACTCGACGTGGCGGGCGCCGGGCCGGCGGAGTCGGTGATCCGCAGCGGCAAGGGGTGGTACCGCTTCGTCGGCCACGGGGTGCGGCTCGATGTGACCGAACTGGACGAACGAGCCGCCGAGGCACGGCACGCGAGGACGTCCGGCGACGTGACCACCGCGATGGACCGGTTCTCCGAGGCGCTCTCCCTGTTCGACGGCGAGCCCCTGACCGGCCTGCCGGGACAGCGCGCCCGGGCGGACCGGCGGCGGCTGCTGGAACGCCGGCTCTCGCTCCGGCTGGGGAGACTCGAGTGCCTGGTACTGCTCGGCCGGTCCGCCGACACCCTGGACGAGCTCGCCGCCCTGTCCGCGTCCGATCCCCTCGACGAGTCGGTACTGGCGCTGCGGATGCGCGCGCTGTACGGCAGCGGACGCCAGGCGGAGGCCCTGAACTCCTACCAGGACATGAGGGCGCGCCTGCGCGAGGAGCTCGGCATCGATCCCGGCGAGGAACTGCGCCGGACGTACGACGCGGTGCTGCGCCAGGACGACGTACGCCTCCTCGGTCCGGCCGCCGTACGGCTCCGCACCCCACGCGCCACGGCGCATTCCACCGCTCCCCCCGCTACCGCCCCTGCCCCCGCCCGGCCGCGGCGCGCGGTCAACGACCTGCCGGGCGACGCCGGCCGTCTGATCGGGCGGGAGGCCGAACTGGCCCGGCTGACCGCGCCGTCGGATCCCGCAGCCGTGTCGATCGTGACCGTGGACGGTACGGCCGGGGTCGGCAAGACCGCGCTCGTCGTCCGCGCGGCCCGTGAGCTCAGTGCCCAGTACCCGGACGGCTGCCTGTTCATGGACCTGCGCGCGCACAGCACGCAGCGGCGCCAGTCGCCGGAGCAGGCGCTGCAACGGCTGCTGCGGTCGCTCGACCCGGCCATCGGCGAGTTGCCGGGCGATCTGGAGGAACTCACCGCCGTCTGGCGCGCGACGACCAGCCCGCTACGGCTGCTGCTCGTGCTGGACGACGCCCTCGACGCCGATCAGATACGGCCGCTGCTGCCCGCCGGGGCGGGCAGCCGGGTGCTGGTGGCCGGGCGGCGGCGGCTGGCCGGACTGGACGCCGACCGACGGGTCACCCTGGAGCCCCTGGCCGGCGGGGACGCGGTGTCCCTGCTCCGGCACATCATCGGGGAGGAGCGCGCGGGCCGGGAGCCGGAGGCGACGCGCCGGCTGGTCGGGCTGTGCGACGGGCTGCCCCTGGCGCTGCGCATCGCCGGGTCGCGGTTGCAGAACCGCGCGACCTGGACGGTGGAGTACCTGGTGGGCCGTATGGCGGGCGACGAGCACCGGCTCGGCGAACTGAGCGCCGGGGACCGCAGCGTGGAGGCGGCCTTCCGGCTGTCGTACGACCAGCTCGCACCCGAGCAGCGGCGCGCGTTCCGCGTCCTGGGTCTGGCGCCGACGGTCGAGTTCGACGTGCTGACGCCGGCGGCCATGCTCGGCCGGCCGTCGTACGACACCGAACGGCTCCTGGAGAGCCTGGTCGACACGAGTCTGGTGCAGGAGCCGCGGCCGGGCCGTTACCGGCTGCACGATCTGGTCCGGGTGCACGCACGGCGCGTCGCGGAGGCCGCGCCCGCCGAAGCCGCCGCCGCCCGCCGGGCCGCGTTCCGCCTCTTCCTGGACGCGGGGCGGACCGCCAGCGACTGGGGCGCCGCCGGTTTCCCCACCGGGCCCGGGCCCACGGCGACGCCGTTCACGGACTGGCGGGACGCGGAGGGCTGGCTGGAGGCGTACGGCAACGAGCTGTCCGACGTCGTCGGACACGCCGCGGCCCTGGGCGAAGCCGACCACGCCTGCTGGCTCGCCGAGGCGTTGTGCGACCACCTCGTACGGCAGGGCCGCTACCAGGAGAGCCAGACGGCCCTGGAGATCGCGCTCGCGCACGTGGACGAGGCCACCGACCAGCGGATGGCCGCCGCCCTGCGGAACTGCATGGCGTACACCGCCATCCACCAGCGCCGGTACAGGCAGGCCGGCGTCCACGCCGCCGAGGCGCTGGACCTCAGCCGGCGCCGTGGCGACCCGGGGGAAGAGGCGCGGGCCCTCCTCGGCCAGGGGGCCCTCAGCCTGAGCGTGGGTGAGGGCGACCGGGCGATCCTCCACTGCTCCATGGCGGCGGACCTGGCCGGCCGGCTGCGCAACGGCTGGGTCGCCTGGATGGCGTACGTCATCCTCGGCCTCACCCACCAGTTCCAGGGGCGGGACGAGGAGGCGCTGGCCTGCTTCGCCGACGCCCTCGCCCACGCCCAGGAGGGCGGCAGACCCCACATGCTCGGCAGGGTCCTGAGCTGCGCCGCCGACGCCCACCTCCGCCTCGGCCACTACGGTGAGGCCAGGAGCCGGTTCCGGGAGGCGATCGACCTGGCGGAAGAGGTCGGGGACGTCTTCCTCCGCGCCCGCAGCCTGACCCGGCTGGGTACGGCCGAGCAGGGCGCCGGGGACACGAGCGCGGCCATCGCCCTCCACCACCAGGCCCTCCTCCAGCACCGGCTGCTGTCGCCGCTCACCGAACCGAGCTACGACTGGCTGGAGATGGACATCCGCAGCCGACTGGGCCACGCCTACGTCGCGGCGGGCCGCGTCCGCGAGGCGAGCGCGCAGTTCCAGGCCGTGCTCGACACGCGCGCCCGCGCGCGCCCCGCCGGCCGTGGGCCGAGGTCGGGCGAGCGGCGGTGAGACCGGCCGGGGCCCGGGCGGCGGGCCCCCTGTCAGGCACCCCTACGGCGCTCCGGGCCCGTCGGGCGTCATGGACCGGAGCCAGCGCGTGAAGGCGGCGAAGGCGGCGAAGTCGGCGTCCGTGAGGCCTTCGGCCGGGTCGACGCGGTGCAGCAGTGACCGGCCTTCGTGTTGGCCGGAGACCCAGAGGCAATCCACGGGGCCGATCTCGTCGTCGGCCCAGATGAACGGGCGGCCGCCGGCCCACTCGACGATGCGGCGGGTCTTCCAGTGCAGGCCGCGCGGGGCCGGGTCGGCGGGCGTCTCCAGCCACCTGACGACGGGCAGGGGCGGCAGGCCGATGCGCGGGGCGACGGCCTCGTTCGCGTCGTCCATCCAGGTCGTGGCCCACACCAGGTCGCACCCCAGCGCCAGCAGGCGTGGGCCGACGGCGGGGTCGAGGCGCTCCAGCAGGGGGTTCCGCGGGCCGGGGGACGCCGTGGGAGGGGCGGCGGCGGGGGCCCTGCACGGTCGGCCGGACGGCGGGCCGAACGGGATGAGCGGTCCGTCGACGTCGAGGAAGAGAAGGGGGCGCTCCGTGCCGGCCGAGCGGGTCACCGCGTGCCGCGCCCCGGCGGAGCCGGTCACCGCGCGCCGCGCCCCGGCCGAGCCGGTCACCGCGCGCCGCGCCCCGGCAGGGTCCCGCGCCGGGTCCCGTCCGTGGTCGCTCACGTCCGTCCGCTCCTTCCGGCCTCGGTGGCCGGCAGCCTAGTGCGAGGTGCCGGCCGTGGGGCGGTCGAGGTGGTCGAGGGTCACGGCCCGGGCGATCAGGCCCGCGAGCAGGCGGGTGCGGGGGATCATCCGCGTGGTGTCGACGTGCTCGGTGTCCGCGTGGGCGCCTCCGCCGACGGCGCCCAGGCCGTCCAGGGTGAGGCAGCCCGCCGCGGCGGTGTCGTTGCCGTCGGAGGCGCCGCCGACCGCGGTGTCCCCCGGGGGTTCCTGGCCGAGGTCCTCGGCCACGCGGCGGGCGAGGGCGAAGAGGGCGGCGGAGGCGCGCGGTGACAGGGGCGGCCGTCCGGCGCCGCCGCGGATCTCCAGGCGCGCTCCGGGCGTGCGGGGGGCGAGGGCCCGTACGAGCTCGTCGACGCGGTGCTGCGCCGCCTCCGTCGGTACGCGGACGTCCACCGACACCCGCGCCAGGGCGGGCACCGTGTTGCGGGAGCTGCCGGCCGACAGCAGGGTCGGGGTGACCGTCGCCGCACCCAGTACGGGGTGGGTGGCGGCCGCGCCCACCGCCGACCCCAGGTCGGTCAGGGCCAGCACCTGGTGGGCGGCCTCGACGGCGGCGTTCACGCCCTTGTCGGGTTCCTGGCCGGCGTGTGCGGCCCTGCCGTGGACCACCACCTCGTACCGCGAGGTGCCCTTGCGTGCCGTCTTGAGGGTGCCCTCGGCGTCGGCCGCCGCCTCCAGCACGAAGGCGGCGGCGCAGCGCCGCGCGGTCTCCTCGACGAGGTGCCGGGAGGTCGGGGAGCCGACCTCCTCGTCCCCGTTGACCAGGACGCACACCCCGTCCGGGGAGGGCAGCGAGGCCAGGGCGTGGAACATCTGCACCAGGCCCGCCTTCATGTCCAGGACCCCGGGTCCGCGGGCGATCCCGTCGGTCACCGACCAGGGGCGGGAGCGGAGCGAGCCGAGGGGCCACA
The DNA here is from genome assembly GCF_055563235.1 of Streptomyces sp. NPDC003248. NCBI lineage: Bacteria > Bacillati > Actinomycetota > Actinomycetes > Kitasatosporales > Streptomycetaceae > Streptomyces > Streptomyces sp. NPDC003248. The sequence goes on from NZ_JBVHDT010000006.1 coordinate 245,874, forward strand.
CCGTGTCGTGGTGACCGATCAGCAGCACGCGCGGGGTGCCGAAGGTCCACCGCAGGTGGGTGACCCCGTCGACGACGATCGTCTCCGGTTCGGCGCCCAGGAGTCTCGCGCTGAGGGCACCGACCACCTCGGCGCTGCGCGCCACCGCCGCGTGGTCGGCCGAGAAGGATTCGCAACGGACCAGTTCCCCCAGGTCCGCGAGCATCGTCGGCAACAGCATGAGGTCCTCGTCTCCCTTCCCCGCCCCTGGCGTCCGGGGATGCCGGGTCCCGTGGCCGGCGGGAGGCGGAGCCCGCTTCCCCGCGCCGGGCACCACCGCCCCGCTTCCGACGCTAGGCCCTGTCCTCAAGATCCCGCCCGCCTGGCCGGTCGGGGGGCTGCTGTCCGGGTCGAGCGGAGGGGAAAGGCCCGCAGCCGTGTGCCCGGCCTCACCTGACCTCCCCGGACCTCCCCTCACTCCCGCACACGCGTGTACGGGACCGGCACACGCGCCCGGTTACGCTTCCCGTATGGGCAGAGCCGCAGGTGAGCAGATGGGGGTCGTGACCGCGCTGGTGCGGTCGACGTTCCTGGTGAACGCCGTGTACGCCGAGTCGAGTCGGGCGTTCGGCATCACCCCCCAGCAGGGCCAGCTGCTGTGCGTCCTCATGCCCCAGCCGTACGGCATGAGTGACCTCGGGGAACTGCTGGGGCTCGCCAAGTCCAGTCTGACCGGGCTGGTGGACCGGACCGTGCAGCGCGGTCTGGTGCGGCGCGAGGGCGACCCGCGGGACGGGCGGGCGGTGCGCGTCGGGCTCACGGAGGAAGGGGCCCGGCTGGCCCGGGAGTTCTACGACGCGACGCGCCGGCGGATCGCGGCCCTGCCCGAGGGACTCACCGGCACCGAACGCGAACGGCTCGCCGCGCTGCTCTCCCGCGTCGTCCTCGACAACAAGGTGCCCGAGGTGTTCACGGACCCCACGAACCCCACCAGCCCCGAGATCACCCCTTCGGGCCCGTAGGGCCCGTAGGGCCCGTACGACCCGTACGACCCGTACGACCCGTAGGGCCCGTAGGGCCCGTACGACCCGTAGGGCTCGCAGGACCCGTAGGGGCCGTAGGGGCCGTAGGGGCCGTAGGGGCCGTAGGGGCCGTACGTTGCGCAGGTTCCATAGGGGCCGTAGGGCTCGGATCGCCCGTGCCGTCCGGGGCGTGAGGTCGGCCGTTGTCGCAGCCGCCCCGGCCATCACGGCCACCCCTGCCATCGCGGCCATCGCGGCCATCGCGGCCGGCGAACGCCAGTGTCAGCGTCACCGTGATCGAGGCGAGCGCCATCAGGCTCATCGCGGTCGCCGGTGAGGTGAGTTGGGCCGCCCCGCCCGCCAGGGCCGCGCCGATCCCTTGCAGGGTGAGCATGCCGGCGGAGTGCAGGCCCAGGGCGTGGCCGCCGAGGGCGGGCGGGGTGAGGGCCATCAGGCGCTCCTGCTGCACCAGGCCCGCTCCGAAGCCGGCGGAGGCCAGGGCGGCGCACGCCGCCGCGAGCGGCGGGGCCGGGCGCAGGGCGAAGAAGGCGTACGGGGTGGCCAGGAGCAGCAGCAGGGGGGTGGTCAGGCGGGCGCGTACGGCGGGCGGGAGCAGGCGGCCGACGGTGAGGTCGCCGGCCAGCATGCCCAGCGCCGCGCACGCGAACAGGGTGCCCGCGGCGCCGGGGGCGTACGGCACGAAGAGGGCCTCGCAGCCGACGACCAGGCCGTTGGGGAGCCACAGGCCCAGGTAGAGCAGGCGGCGCGGGCGGGAGGACCACAGGAGGGCGTTGGTGCGCCGGGTCGCCGCGACCGAGGGGCGGCCGGCGGCCCGGGGCGGACGGGCGGTCAGGCCCAGGCGGGCGGTGGCGCCGGCGGTCACGTACAGGAGGGCGGCCAGGAGGAGGACGCGGTGCGGGGAGAGGGCGGTGAGCAGGGCGCCGCCGGTGGCGTAGCCGGCGATCTGCGTGAGGCCGCTCATCATGTTGAACACCGCCCGGCCGGGCAGGTAGCCGTCCGCGGGCAGGATCTCGTTCAGCAGGCCCCAGCGGACACCGCCGCCGAGGGCCGCGACCAGGCCCTGGGCGAGGACCACGGCGAAGACGGCGGCGACCGGGAGGCCGGGGACGGCCAGGACGGCCGTGGCGGCGGCGAAGGCGACGGAGAGACCGGCGAGGGCGGTCCTCGGGGGCAGCCGGTCGGCGCCCGAGAGGAGGAGCGTGGCGCCGAGGACCTGGGCGAGGGACGGGCCGAACATGCTGACCGCCGCGAGGAGCGGGGAGTCCGTCGCCCGGTAGACCAGCGTGGCGAGGGCGAGGCCCGCGGCCGTCTGGGCGGCGGTGTGCGCGGCGGAGGAGAGGAGGAGAGGCCTGAACTCCGGTGTCGTGAAGAGCTGTCGGTAGCTGGTCATGCGCGGAGTCTCGGGCGGGGACGCGGCCGGTCGTTATTGTTTCGCGGGCGCGCGAAAGGTCAGCGCGAACGGTCCGGGCAAGGAGTCAGACCGGAGGACCAGGGCCGGGGCAAGGGGTAAGGGCGAAGGGCCGGGGCAAGGGGTCGGGGCGAGAGGCCGGGGCGGCGGGCGGGTCGTACGGGCGGGAGGGGGCCGGTTCATGGGCTGGTGGCAGGTGAACGCGGACACGCTGGCGGGCAGCCGGTTCGTGGTCTCCGCGTTCGCCGAGACCTTCGCGGCTGTGAAACTGCTGCACGCGGGGGTGGCCGCGCATCCCGGGGAGGACGCGTGGCTGCGGGCGCATCTGCCGGGGTACCGGGAGCGGCTGGCCGCCGATCCCGTGACCGCGTCCCTGATCCGGGCCGGGCTCGGGCGGCACTGGATCGCGGACTTCCTCACCCCCACTCCGCGCGACGGCGAGCGGTTCGACGAGGCCGTCGCCCGGGTGCGCGCGGCCCGCCCCGCCGACGTGCGGGCGCATCTGCGGGTCTCCCTCGCCGGGGAGCTGCCGCCGGCCCTGGACCGGGACGACCTGGCCGAACGGGCGGCCCGGCTCCTGGAGTACGTCTGGGACGCCGCCGTACGGCCTTCCTGGGAACGGCGGCGCCGGGTGCTGGAGGCCGATGTGGTCGCGCGGACCGCACGGGTCGGCCGGGGCGGGTGGGCGGCGGTCCTGGACTCGTTGCGGCCGGGGACGCGGTGGCTCGGGGAGAACCGGTTCCAGGTCAACCCGCACGCGTATCCGCCGCGGGAGGTCGCCGGGGCCGAGCTGCTGTTCGTGCCGGTGACCCCGCGGACGGGGTGGGTGTCGTGGGAGGAGGGGAGGGAGCGGTACGCCGTCGTCTACCCCTGTACCGGCGTCCTCGCCGAGGACCACCGGGAGCGGGCCGCGCCGGCCGCCCTGAGCGCTCTCCTCGGGCCGGCCAGGGCGGGTGTCCTGACCCTCCTCGGCGAGGGCCCGCTGAGCACGACCCAGCTCGTCGCCCTGACCGGGCAGGGGCTCGGCTCGGTGGGACGGCACCTGCGGGTCCTGCTGGACGCCGGCCTGGTGGAACGGCGGCGGGCGGGCCGCTCGGTGCTGTACTCGCGGACGGCGGCGGGCGAGGCGCTGGCGGGGGCCAGCCGAAGAACCTCGTGAGCCCCCGAGCCCCCGGTTCCCCGCTCCCCCGGTCCCCCGAGGCCCCGGTTCCCCGCTCCCCCGAGCCCCCGGTCCCGTGGCCCCGGCCCGTCCGGCCATCCCGGCTCGCCGCTCCCGTCCGGCTGCCCCGGCCCGCCACCCCCGGCCGTCCGGCCTCCGGGGCTAGAGTCCGGGCATGACTACGAACACCGGTACTTCCCCCCTGGACGTCGAGATCGGTGCGCTCACGGGCGGTTCCGCCGGGCTCGCGCAGTACGCGGGCCGGGCCGTCCTCATCGTGAACGTCGCGTCCAAGTGCGGCCTGACCCCGCAGTACACGGGCCTGGAGCGGCTCCAGGAGCGGTACGCGGACCGCGGCTTCACCGTGCTCGGGGTGCCCTGCAACCAGTTCCTCGGGCAGGAGCCGGGGACCGCCGAGGAGATCGCGGAGTTCTGTTCGGCCACGTACGGCGTGACCTTCCCGCTGACCGAGAAGGTCGAGGTGAACGGGGAGGGGCGGCACGCGCTGTACGAGCGCCTCGTCGGTTTCGCGGACGCGGCCGGTCACGCGGGTGACATCCGCTGGAACTTCGAGAAGTTCCTCATCGGGCGGGACGGCGGCGTCGTCGCCCGGTTCTCGCCGCAGACCGAGCCGGAGTCCGCGGAGGTCGTCGCCGCCGTCGAGGGCCAGCTGGGCTGAGCGCGGTGCGCGCGCCGCTGTCGACGAGGGCGGCGGCGACCTGGAACAGCCGGGCCCCCTCGGCAAGGACGGCGAGCTCGTCGAGAGGGCTCCGGTGGTGTCGGTGAGGTGGTGCCGGCCCGACGGGGCCCTGAGGCGCCCGTGGGGACCCGCCGTGGGGCGGGGTCCGGGAGGATCCCCGCCCTACGCCTTGACCGAGGCGACGAAGAGGTTCCACGCGTCGGCGGGGAAGTCCAGCACGGGCCCGTCCTGGACCTTGGAGTCCCGTACGGCCATGGCCGCGACGACCGGCGACTTGACCTCGACGCACGCGCCGTTGCCGGTCGAGTAGGAGGACTTGGTCCAGGTGTCCGTGCTGCCCTGACGAATTGCCATTTTTTTCGCTCCGCTTTGCCAGTGAGATGAGTTGCTGTCGCCGTACGCAGGGCACGACTGCGGGCCCACGGCACGGTTCGCGCCAACGGTGGTGTCCGGTGGCGTGATCGACGCTACTGGCTGACATCGACTTCCGAAGCGACTATTCACTCGACCGGTTGGCATATTCCAGGTGGGCCTTCCATACCGGCCGGGTGACGTGTATGGTGCGGCGCTTTTGCGCCGAGAACGCCCTAACGGGCGTAGTCCTTCGCGATGTCGGCGATGAACTGGCGGGACTGGTCCACGTTCAGGGCCTGGGCCCGCAGGTGCTCGTACATCACGCTGTACTTCTGCACGTCGTTCGGCTTCTCCAGGTAGAGGTCGCTGGTGACGCCCTCGATGTAGACGACACTGGAGTCGGACGCGTCGGGGAACTCCAGGATCGCGTACTGGCCGTTCAGACCCGGGTGCGCGCCCATCTCGAAAGGGATCACCTGGACGGTGACGTGCGGCAGCTGGGACTGCTCGACGAGGTACTCCAACTGGTCGCGCATGAGGGAGCGGTTGCCGACGACGCGGCGCAGCGCGGCCTCGTCCATCACCGTCCACAGGCGCAGCGGGTTCTCCTCGGCGCTGATTCGTTCCTGCCGCCGCATCCGTACCTGCACCCGCTTCTCGATCTCCGTGGGCACGGTCTCCGGCAAGGCTCCCGAGATCAGCGTCTCGGCGTACTGGCGGGTCTGCAACAGGCCGGGCACGACCTGCGGGTCGTACACGCGCAGGCTCGCCGCGTCCGTCTCCAGGCCGATGTAGACGCTGTAGGGGACGTCCCCGAAGGCGTGCCACCAGCCCTGCTGGCGCGAGTCCTTGGCCATCTGCATCAGCGAATCGACGATCCGCTGGTCCTCGACCTCGTAGACCCCGCACAGATCGCGGACGTCGCGCTGGCTGATGCTGCGGCGGCCGTTCTCCAGGCGGCTGATCTTCGACTGGGACACGAGCAGGCGGTCGGCGACCTGTTCGGCCGTCATGCCCTTGTCCTCGCGGAGCTTGCGCAGCTCCTGGCCCAGCCGGCGCCGCCGGACGGTGGGATTGACATTGGACGCCACGGGACGTGCACCTCCGGCTGCATGCCTGTCATTGACACTTTGCGTATCTGCTGTTGAGCAGACTGCCACCAAGGTGCTCACTACCGCTGGAAAACGGTGGATATGCGGCCGGTACACGTCACTTGGGCGTTTCCGCGGTTCCGCTCCCACCGCTTCCCGCCCCCGCCGCTCCCCGCCCCCGCCCTCACTTCCGCCACTTCCGCCGGACATGCGTCCGCGCGGGGCGGTGGCGCCGGGTGTCCCGGAGGACGTACGGCTTCACCGCCCCGCGCGGCCGCGCGGCTCCCGAACGGGTTCTGCGGGTCTTGCGGGGGCGCAGGGGACCGGCGCCTGCGCACCGGGTCCCTTACGGGTCGTACGGGTCATGCGGGTCGTACGGGTCATGCGGGCGGCCGTGCGTCCACACGGCCCGCGCCCGTACGGGCCTTACGGGTCCTACGAGCCTTACGGACCCTAAGGGCCTTACGGGTCTTGCAGGCGGTACCGGCGGTACGGGCTGTGTGCACCGTACCGGCTGTGCGGGCCGTACGGGTACGGCGTGGGACGGCGGCTCAGTGGGCCACGACGCGCGCCATGGGGCCTCGGCCCGGCTGCGCCGGAACGCCACGAGCGGGTTCCGGAGCGGACCTGCCTCCCGGTCCGGCCTGGCGGCCGGGCGCCTGGGCCGGGTTGCGGCGCGGCTGGGCCCCGGCACCGTTCTGAACGTCCATCACGGCGTGTGCCACGAGGCCGCCCATGGGGTCGTGCCGGATCAGGTCCCGCAACCGGGACCGGGACGAGCGCCCCTCGTTGCCCGGGTACAGGTGCTTGCCGAGACCCACCGCGTGCGCCAGCGCGGCGAGCGCCGCGGTCCGCGGGTCCGGCGGCACGCCGGTGCGGATCGCGGAGTCCAGCCGGGTCCTGATCTCCCGGCTGATCGCCGTGTCCGTCGCCTGGTAGCGAGTCGTCGGCAGCACTCCGCACATCTGGCCCGCGACGGCATGCACCATGCCGCACCGCTCCAGATGCGAGAGGTAGGTCTGGCGTAGCCCGAGACGCGGCCCGCCGATCCAGTGGACGGCCCGCACCGGTGCGCCGCGCCTTCGCAGCAACTCCAACGCGCAGTCCAGTGTCGGATCTCCAGTCGGCCGTGGGGACACCACGGCGATACGATCCCCGTCTGGGGCTATCCGTCCGGCCAGCGCCAGCTCCACTAGCTGTGCTCCGGCCAGACCAAGGTCGAGCGACTGCGGCTGTGCAGTGGTACCCGTGGTCGGGTCCAGTGCCAGCAACAGAAGCTCCTCCGGAAGTGTTCTGCGGCTCCTGCCCATCCATGCCTCCCCGCGTGGATGAATGACAGGGTGACCCCTCTCACATTCATCTGTCGAGGGTGCGTGACCTGTTCGTAGTGGAACCAGTAGGTATGTCGTTCTCGTCTACCGCTGGAGCCGAGCCCTCGACACAGGACACTGGTACATGGTTCGGACAGCCCGTGAGGCGGTGTCCCGGGCGGGCGGTTCATGGTTCGACAGGCGCGCGGTGGCGTGCGGCACATGGAGGAGGCATCGGTGGCGGGCGAGTCCCCCGACAGGTCGAAGCAGCGTGAGTCGTCGGAGGAACCGACGTCGGGGAGCGCGGGAACGGTTCCCGAGGCCCGGGATCCGCGGATCCCGGTGACGCGGGAGAACGAGGCGTCGGCTTCGGCGCCGGGCTCGTCCCGGGGCGGAGTGGACACGGCGACCCGGGTGTTCTCCGTGCGCGACCTGAAGACCGAGGGCGAGGGCGAGGACACGGCGGAGGACTCCGCGGGCGGCGCCGACCCCGCCGAGGGCGCGTCGGCGGACACCGGGGGCCGGGAGAAGCCCGAGGGCACCGGGAAGGCCTCCACGGACCCCGAGGCCGCCGAGACGGCCGGAGAGGCGCGCGAGGGGGCGCACGGGGCGGACACAGCGGCCTCCGGCGGCTCCGGCGCCCCCGAAGGCGGCGACGCGCGCCTGAAGGCCGCCGTGGCCCAGTGGGTGACCTCGGCGGACGACAGGGGCGAGAAGGGCGGCGCCGGCGCCGGAGAAGCCGACGGGTCCGACGACACCGACAAGTCCGGCAAGTCCGGTGATGACACCGCCGCCGACGACGACGCGGACGCCGGTGCCGACGCCGGGCCGGAGCCCGAGGCCAAGTCCGCGCCGAAGGCCGCCCCCAAGTGGGCCACGGGCCCCGACGGGAACGCCGAAGCCGAGTCCGGGTCCAAGACCGACGCCAAGGCCAAGACCGACGCCAAGGCCGAGGCCGACGCCAAAACCGAGGCCGACGAACCGAAGTCGGGCGAGCCGAAGCCCGCCGCGGCCGACGCCTCCAAGTCCGGCACCCCCAAGCCCGAGGGCGCCAAGTCCGAGGACCCCGCCTCCCCCGTCGACCAGCCCACCGCCGTCTTCAAGGCCGTACGGCCCCCCGCGGCCGCCGTCGACCAGCCGACCACCATGCTGAAGCTGGGCGATGCAGCGAAGCCGGGCTCGAAGACCGACGCGAAGCCGGGCTCGAAGACCGACGCGAAGCCCGACGCGAAGTCCGGCGCCGACGCGAAGCCCGGCGCCGGCAAGCAGGGCAGCCGGAAGGACGAGCCCGAAGCCGAGGCCGAGCGGACCAGCAAGTTCGTCGCGCTCAAGCCGCTCGACGACCCGTCCACCCGCAAGCCGAAGCCGGCGGAGCCCGCCACACCCGGACAGGCACCCGGAAAGGCCCCCGGCAAGGCTCCGGGCAAGGCACCCGGAACCGCTCCCGCCGAAGCCACCGCCGTCGTCCCGCAGATCGGCCCCGAGCGGACCACGCAGCAGCCGCTGCCGCCGAAGCCGCCGCTGGACCTGCTGGCCGAGCTGACGAACACCCCGCCGCCCCCGCCGACTCCGCTGCGGACGTTCGCCCGCCGGGTCAAGATCTGGACGCCGCTGGTCATCCTGCTGGTCATCGTCTTTGCGATCGTGCAGGCGGTGCGGCCGCTGCCGGCGACCGCGCTGACGCTCACCGCGAAGGACTCGTACACGTTCGAGGGCGGCGAGCTGTCGCTGCCGTGGCCGGACGAGGGCCAGGGCTGGATGGACGTCGACGGCATCGGCACGATGGACGGCTTCGGCGACCAGGAGCCGGTCGCCATCGGCTCCGTCGCCAAGGCCATGACGGCGTACGTCGTCCTCAAGGACCACGCGCTGAAGTCGGGCGAGGAGGGGCCGAGCGTCCCGGTCGACGCCACCGCCGAGAAGGAGGGCGGCTACGACGCGGACGGCGAGTCCACCCTCAACACCGTCAAGGAGGGCGACAAGCTGACCCTGCGCCAGGCGCTCTCCGCGATCATGATCCCGTCGGCGAACAACATCGCGCGGCTGCTGGCCCGCTGGGACGCGGGCACCGAGGCGGAGTTCATCGAGAAGATGAACGCCACCGCCCAGGAGCTCGGGATGAAGAACACGACGTACACCGACGCCTCCGGGCTGAAGGAGACCACCGTCTCCACCGCCGAGGACCAGGTGAAGCTGGGCAACGAGCTGGTGAAGATCCCCGCGCTGATGGAGATCACCAGGCTGCCGGAGTGGACCGACCCGTCCGGCCAGAAGTGGCGCAACTACAACACGCTCGTCCCCTACAACGGCGCCATCGGCATCAAGACCGGCTCCACCACCAAGGCCGGCGGCAACCTGCTGTTCGCGGCCACCAAGGAGGTCGGCGGGGAGACGGTCACCCTGGTCGGCGCGGTCCTCGGCCAGCACAAGCCGTCGATCATCGACACGGTCAACGCGGTCAGCAAGACCGCGCTGCTCGCCGCGCAGGACGCGCTGGTCTCGTCGAAGATCCTGACCAAGGGCGACGTCGTCGGGTACGTGGACGACAAGCTGGGCCACCACACCCCGGTCGTGGTCACGAAGGACGTCGCGGCGGTCGGCTGGGCCGGGCTGACGACGAAGCTGTCGTTCGCCGCCGGGGAGGTGCCGCACACCGCGAAGGCGGGCACCCAGGTGGGCACGCTCACCGTGGGCGACGGCTCCGGCGGCGCGGTCGAGGTGCCGGTCGCCCTCCAGACGGACCTGGTCGAGCCCGGCTTCACGGACAAGTTGACCCGCGTCGGCTGACCCGCCGGCCGCGCGCGGCCCCTCTCCCACCCCTACCGCACCCCGCCAGGGCCACCGCCCGGCGGGGTGCGTGCTAGCGTCACGAAACGGACAGGTCGGCGGTCGCGGCGACGCGGCCGTGAAACGGGCGCGAACGGGACGCGGCCGAGAAGAGAAGACGGGACACGGGGAGTTGCCTTCAGGTGGCCACTGCGGAGCCGACACGCGCCGACGACACCGATCCGGGCCCGGACACCGGCCCGCGGCTGCACCTGCCCGCACCTCAGGCCGGTGACCACGACCGCGACACCGGCGACCGTCACGTCGACGACCGCGGTCCCGGTGACGGCGGCCCCGTCGGCCCCGGCGACCGCGATGAGGGCGACCGCACCCCCGGCGACAGCGACGGCTACGGCGCCGGCGGCCCCGGCGACGGCGACAGCGGCCCCGGTGACCGCCGCACCGGCGAGCGGGAGCCCGCTGCCGGGGCATCCCGCGTGAGGGGGCTCCTCGGCCGCACCGCCGCCTGGCTGCGGCGGCATCTCGTGTTCTCCGTGACGGTCCTGTCCGGCGTCCTGCACGTCGTCTGGTTCTTCGCGTTCGCGAACAGCGGTGGGGATCTGGCGGCGCAGGACGCGTGGGCCGAGTTCGTCGGCCGTCACCCCGACTCCGCGTACAACCTCGCCTGGTACGGCGGGATGCACCCGGTCTCGTACAGCGTGGTGTCGCCGTATCTGATGTCCGTCCTCGGCGTCCGGACGACGATGATGATCGCCGGGACGCTCTCGGCGGGGCTGCTGACGCTGATCCTGCTGCGCTGCCGGCCGGTGCGGAACCCCCTGTGGCCGGCGCTGGCGGGGGTCTTCGCCCTGCTGTGCAACGCGGTCTCGGGACGGGTGACGTTCGGGCTCGGCAACATGTTCGCGCTGGCGGCGGTCGCCGTCGTGTTCTGCTGGCCGTACCGCTGGCGCTACAAGCGGTGGGCGAAGGCGCTGTGCGCGGCGCCGCTGGCCGCGCTCGCCACCATGGGGTCGCCGGTGGCGGGCCTGTTCGTGGGGCTGGTGGCGGCCGCGCTGTTCCTCCAGAAGCGGCGGCCGGGCGCGTGGGCGCTGGGCCTGGCGCCGAGCGCGGTCGTCGCGGTCTCCGCCTGGCTGTTCCCCTTCTCCGGCACCCAGCCGATGTCGTTCGGCTCGGCGTCCCTGCCGCTGCTGTTCTCGGTGGTCGTCTTCGCGGTCGTGCCGCGCGACTGGAAGACGGTACGGATCACGGCGGCGGTGTACGGGCTCGCGGTGCTGCTGGTGTGGGTCATCAGCTCGCAGATCGGGTCGAACATCACGCGTCTGTCGATGCTGTTCGCGGGCGTGGTGCTGATGGCGGCGCTGCCGTTCGCGGTGCCGCGCAGCCGCAAGTGGTACGTGATCGTCCTGTCGTCGGTGCTCTTCGTCGGCTGGATCGGCTACAAGTCGGTCGACGACATCGTCCGCACGACACCGGCCGCGTCCTGGGCGCGTGAGCTGGCGCCGCTGGTCAACGAGTTGCAGGAGGTCGGCGCGGAGAAGGGCCGGGTGGAGGTCGTCCCGGCCCGCTCGCACCGCGAGGCCTCCGCGCTGGCGCCGTACGTCAACCTGGCGCGCGGCTGGAACCGGCAGGCGGACATGGAGCGCAACCCGCTCTTCTACGACGACACGCTCAACTCGGCGAACTACCACGAGTGGCTCCAGCGGTGGGCCGTGCACTTCGTGGTCGTCCCCAAGGACGAGCCGGACGGGGACGGCGGGCAGCGGGAGCGGGAGCTGGTGCAGCGGGGGCTGCCGTATCTGGAGCAGATCTGGGGCGACGCCAACTGGCAGCTCTTCCGGGTCACCGACCCCGCGCCGCTCGCCGAGCCGAACGCGGTGGTGGAGCTGGCGGCGCAGGGCGAGATGAGGATCGACGTGCGCAAGGCGGGGCGGATCCTGATCCGGATCCCGTACTCGCCGTGGCTGGGCCTGGTCGACGCGGAGGGCGAGGGCCTGGAGCCGCCGCAGGAGACGGAGGCGTCCAAGAACCGGGCCGAGGGCGAGCCGAAGACGTACGAGAACGTGAACGGCTGCCTGTTCGAGACGGAGGAGGACGCGGACGGCGACCGGTGGACCATGCTGGTCGCCCCGTCGGCGGGGACGTACCGGCTGGCGGCGCCGTATCAGCTGCGCCGGGGGACCCCGTGCCCCGACGAGCTGAAGTGACCCTGAATCGCCCCTGAGCCGACCGCTCGGCCGCGCCCCTGAGCCGACCGCTCGTTTTCGGCCAACTCCCGCACCTCACACAGCCGTTCAGATCCATGAATCCAGGTCACCACGGAGAACTATTTTACCCGCTCTTGACCTACCGTGCGCTTGCCGCGGCCATGTCACCGAACCCAGAGTTCACATGCCTGACCCTGGCGTGCGAACCCTGGAAGGGGGCACATGAACGGTCTCGACTGGGCCGTGCTCATCGGCTACTTCGGTGTGATGGTCGCCATCGGAGTCTGGTCCCACAAACGGGTCGACAACGTCAGCGACTTCTTCACCGCGGGCGGCAAGATGCCCTGGTGGCTGTCCGGCATCTCGCACCACATGTCGGGCTACAGCGCGGTGATGTTCACCGGCTACGCCGGCATCGCCTACACCTACGGCGTCACGTCCTTCGTCACCTGGTCCTTCCCCATCGCCCTCGGCATCGCCATCGGCTCCAAGCTGTTCGCGCCCCGCATCAACCGGCTCCGCTCCCGGCTCCACGTCGCCTCCCCGCTGGAGTACCTGAAGAACCGGTACGACCTGAAGACCCAGCAGGCGCTGGCCTGGTCGGGGATGCTGCTGAAGATCGTGGACGTGGGCGCCAAGTGGGCCGCCATCGCCACCCTGCTGTCCGTGTTCACCGGTATCTCGCTGAACCAGGGCATCCTCATCACCGGCGGCATCACGGCGGTCTACTGCACGATCGGCGGGCTGTGGGCGGACGCGCTGACCGAGCTGGGACAGTTCGTCATCCAGCTCCTCGCCGGTGTCGCGATGTTCATCGCGGTCGTGCTGGAACTCGGCGACCGCAACATCGGGTTCCTCGGCGCGTGGGACGAACCGGCCTTGCAGGGCCACGACAAGCCGCTGGTCGGACCGTACGGCACGGTGTTCCTGCTGGCGTTCCTCTTCATCAAGCTCTTCGAGTACAACGGCGGCATGCTCAACCAGGCCCAGCGCTACATGGCCACCGCCACCCCGCGGGAGGCCGCGCGCTCGGCCCGGCTGTCGGCGGTGCTGTGGCTGGTGTGGCCGGTGGTGCTGTTCTACCCGATGTGGATGTCACCGCTGCTCGTCGAGTCGCAGAAGCCGGACGGCTCCGACTCCTACGGCCTGATGACCGAACAGCTCCTGCCGCACGGTCTGCTGGGGCTCGTCATCGTCGGATTCTTCTCCCACACGATGGCCATGTGCTCCTCCGACGCGAACGCCATCGCCGCCGTCTTCACCCGCGACTGCGCACCGGTGATCTCGGCCAGGGCCCGCGCGTGGAACCAGCGCTCCGGGCTGATCGCGGCCCGGATCGCGACGGTCGTCTTCCTCGCCCTGTCGATGGCGGCCGCCACCCAGGTCAACTCGCCCACCTTCAAGGACATCATCACCGTCGTGATCAAGTGGGTGGCCGGGCTGATGGGACCGATGGCGATCCCGATGATGCTCGGCCTGCTGCGCCCGTTCCGCCGCTCCGGCCCGACGGCCGCCCTGACCAGCTGGTCGATGGGACTGCTCGCCTTCTGGCTGGTCAACTACCCGATCAACTGGAACGTCGAGGGCGGGGTGCCGCTCCAGTACCAGGTGTCCGTGCCGCTCGCGGTGTCACTGGTGCTGTACGTCCTGATCGGCTTCCTCAAGCCGGAGGACACCCCGGAACGGCTGGCGATCATCGACCGGATCAACTCGGACGGGGACGGCCCCGGCGTGGCGGGGGCTGCGGTCCCGCTCCCCGCGGAGCCCGTGCAGGACGTCGTACGGGCCCCGGCCGAGGACCGGTGAGGGGCGGCCCTCTCAGGTCGCCCACGCGAGCGCGCCGGTCATGGCGCTGTGCAGGAGGGGCCCGTCGGCTCGCTGGTCGGGTACGGCCTGGGCGAGGCCGGCGCGTCCCCCGAGATCAGCCTGATCAGCGGCATGGCCGCCGGTGCCACCGCGGTCGTGGCGAAGCCGGCGGGTGACCGTCCCCGGGTGCCGAGGTCCGACTTCACGGTGCGGGTCGCGGCAGCACCCGAAGTCGTCCTCCCGCCCGGCCCCTGAAACCGGCGAGGCGGCTTCCGTTCAGCTCCCCGGCGGTTCCTGCCGCGCTTCCGGCACGGCGTAACCGGGCACGGACGGCCACCGGACGGTCAGCACCACCGAGTCCTCCTCCGCGCACCACGAGTGGTCGACCCCGCGCCCCCACACGACGTAGTCCCCCTGCCGCTCCAGCAGGACGCTGCGGCCGGGGACGTCGACCCGGAAGCGGCCGCTGACGAGGACGAGGAGGGCCGTGCGTTCCTCGCCCCGTACCCACCGCACCCGCTCGGCGCCACGGGGGTGGACGCCCCATTTGATCTCCACGGCCGCACTGTGGCGCGGATCGCCGGGGTCCTTGAAGTGCCCGAGGAGCCAGCCCCGGTCCAGTGCCGCGTCCTCGCCCGCGTTGCCCACGTACACGTTGTCGCTCACCGACCGGGACGCTAGCAGCCGCCCGCGTGTCCTGCTTCGGACGCCCCCGTGCACCTCGCCTGCCGCAACGGCCCGCGCCGGTAGGCCGGTTCGGGCCGCCGGCGCGGTCGCGGGCCTACGCTCTGTCGCCCCGGGGATAGCGCGCCAGCCAGCCCGGTGACGCGCCCGTGGGGGTGTGGAGGGCCGGGCCCTGGGTCATCTCCATGGCGAAGTCGTCGGCGAGTTCGAGGATCGTGGGACGGCCCTCCAGTTCGGCCAGCCAGGCCGGCGGGAGGGCCGTCTCGCCGTGCAGGGCGCCGAGCAGGCCGCCGGTCAGGGCGCCGGTGGGTGCCGAGGGGGCGCCGTGGTTCACGGCGAGGCGCAGGCCGTGGCGGACGTCCTCCGCGACCAGGGCGCAGTAGACGGCGGCGGCCAGGACCGCCTCGGCCGTGCCCGCGCCGGCCAGTTCCTCCACCCGCGCCGGGCCCGGCAGACCCTGCCGTACGGCGCCCAGCGCGTGCTGGAGCGCCTGCGACACCGCCTCGTGTCCGGGCCGCGCGGCCAGCAGGGCGAGCGCCCGCTGCACCGCGCCGTCGAGGCTGTCGCCGCGGGCCAGGGCGTGCACGGTCACCGCGTACGCGCCCGCCGACAGACAGGCCGTGGGGTGGCCGTGGGTCTGGGCCGCGCACTCAACGGCGAGCTGGGCGACGAGTTGCGGCTCCCAGCCGACGAGGAGGCCGAACGGCGCCGACCGGACCGTGGCCTCCGGGCCCGTGGCGCCGGTGTTCTTGGGCGACTCCAGGGTTCCCATGGTGTCGTCGCCGAGCCCGAGCAGCAGGGGCCGGGTCGGGTCCCGGCGGGCGTACAGCCACTCCTCGCGGGCGAGCCAGCCGTCGTCCTTGCGGCGCAGGTCGGGGCCCCAGTCGCGCTGGGTCGCCGCCCAGCGCAGGTACGCCCGGTGCAGGTCGGTCGGCGGGTGCCAGGCGCCGGTGTCGCGGCGGACCTGGGCGCGGATCAGGCCGTCCACGGTGAAGAGGGTGAGCTGGGTGAGGTGGGTGACGGCGCCGCGGCGGCCGTAGGCGGGGGCGAGGTCGACGAGGCCCTCGGGGCCGTGGGCCCGGCGGATCTCCTCCAGGTCCATCAAGTCGACGGGTGCCCCGAGCGTGTCCCCGACGGCCGCGCCCAGCAGCGTGCCACGCACCCGGCTGCGGAAGTCCTGCTGTTCGCTGCGGCCCCAGACGGCGCCGGTTGTCGCACCCACCAAGTCCTCCCGGCACCGTCCGTACGTACGACGTTCGTCACTGTAATCGACGGAGGCGACGGGGGGCCGTCGAGCGGGTGGACCCTTGGTCCACGCGCCGGGGGCCTTCCGTCGCCGCCGGCGCCATTCTGGCGTGATGTGTGCGGGAGGCCGCGCCCCCCGCCGGGCAGATCTCCCCCATGACCACGACCACCTCACGTTCCACATCGACCCCGACCGACCGCGCCCGCACCACGGCGACCACGGTCCTGACCGCAACGGTCGCCCTCTACATCACCCTCGTCGCCTTCGGGAACATCACCGACTTCGGGACCAACCAGCAGTTCGTCAGACATGTCCTCGCGATGGACACGACGTTCAAGGACGACGACCTGATGTGGCGGGCCGTCACCAGCGAGTGGCTCCAGGACGCGGCGTACGTCGCGATCATCGCCTGGGAGACCGTCTCCGCGCTGGTCCTCCTGGCCGGAACCTGGCTGTGGATACGGCGGGACGAGGCACGTGCCCGTCAGGTCTCCACCTACGGGCTGCTGATGCTGATGCTGCTGTTCGGCGGCGGGTTCATCGCGATCGGGGGTGAGTGGTTCGCGATGTGGCAGTCCGGCGACTGGAACGGGCTGGACGCGGCGCTGCGCGTCTTCGTCCTCAGCGGGATCGTGCTGATCGTCCAGTACCTGCCGGCGGGCCGTACGCCCGGAGGCGACGCCTGATCAGCTCACCGTCCGGGCGGGACGCCTGATCAGCTCACGGTCCGGGTGGGACGTCTGATCACTCCACGACGCGGACGATCGTCCCCGTCGCCCCGAACGCCCACAGGGCCGCCCCGTCGGCCTTGGCCATGCGGATGCCGCCGGTCCGGGTGCCGGCGGCGGGGGGCGGGGAGGAGCCGTCGACGGCGTTGGAGAAGGCGATGTTGACGCCGGACTGGACGGAGAAGTAGATGATGTGCTCGATCGCGACGCCGTCGGAGCCCGTGGTGGCGCCCTTGCGCACGGAGACCGTGTAGCTGCCGGGGGCCGGGTTCACCGTGCCCGGCCAGACCGTGAAGGTGCGGCGGGCCTGGTCGTCGGCGTCGACCAGCCAGACCCGCTGCTGCTCCAGCGAGTAGACGACGCGGCGGCCCGTGCCGGAGGCCTCCGGCACGGACTGCTCCGTCGGGCTCGCGGAGGGGGCGGGGGCGGGCTTCGTCCCCGCCGAGGCGGAGGCGGAGGCGGACGGTTCGACCGACGCCGCCGTCGGATGCGGGCCCTGTTCGGCCTTCACCGTCAGAGCACCGACCACGACGATCGCGCCGGCCGTCAGACCGGTGACCCAGGCCCACGAGGGAAGCCGTCGGGCAGCCACGGGCACGCCTCTCCTCAGTCTTCGGCCCCCGGGTGCCCGGGGGTTGGATCATCCTACTGTGGGGTCCCTGTCCGCCCGCCTACGGTCCGGTCCCGGCTGAGAGCCCTTGTCGCCGGTCCCGGCTTCGAGCCCTTGCCGCCGGTCCCTCAGTCCAGCACCGGCAGCAGTCGCGGCAGGTGGCCGTCCGAGGCCTGTGCCGCGCGCCGCCGTTCCTCGGGGACCTCTCCGTAGAGGGTCGTCCGCGGCTTCGCCGGGCGGCCGGCCGCGTCGGCCACGGCGACGAGGTCCTTGACCGACTTGTAGGAGCCGTAGGAGGAGCCCGCCATCCGGGAGATGGTCTCCTCCATCAGGGTGCCGCCCAGGTCGTCGGCGCCGGAGCGGAGCATCTCGGCCGCGCCCTCCGTGCCCAGTTTCACCCAGCTGGTCTGGATGTGGGGGATGTGGGGGTGGAGGAGGAGCCGGGCCATCGCCGTGACGGCCCGGTTGTCCCGCGTGGTCGGGCCGGGGCGGGCGATGCCGGCCAGGTAGACGGGGGCGTTGGTGTGGATGAAGGGGAGGGTGACGAACTCGGTGAAGCCACCGGTCTGTTGCTGGATGCGGGACAGGGTGCGCAGATGGCCGAGCCAGTGCCGGGGCTGGTCGACGTGGCCGTACATCATGGTCGAGGAGGAGCGGACGCCCAGTTCGTGGGCGGTGGTGACGACCTCGATCCAGGTGGCCGTCGGCAGCTTGCCCTTGGTGAGGACCCAGCGGACCTCGTCGTCGAGGATCTCGGCGGCGGTGCCGGGGATGGAGTCGAGCCCGGCTTCCTTAGCGGCCGTGAGCCATTCGCGGACCGACAGTCCGGTGCGGGTCGCGCCGTTGACGACCTCCATGGGGGAGAAGGCGTGGACGTGCATGCCGGGGACGCGGTCCTTCACCGCCTTGGCGATGTCGAAGTAGGCGGTGCCGGGCAGGTCGGGGTGGATGCCGCCCTGCATGCAGACCTCGACCGCGCCGACGTCCCAGGCCTGCTGGGCGCGGTCGGCGACCTGTTCCAGGGAGAGGGTGTAGGCGTCGGCGTCCGTGCGGCGCTGGGCGAAGGCGCAGAAACGGCAGCCGGTGTAGCAGACGTTGGTGAAGTTGATGTTGCGGGTGACGATGTACGTCACGTCGTCGCCGACGGCCGCCCTGCGCACGTCGTCCGCGATCCGGGTGAGGGCGTCCAGCGCGGGGCCGTCGGCGTGCAGGAGGGCGAGGGCCTCGTCGTCGGTGAGCCGCGTCGGGTCGTCGGCGGCCGTCGCCAGCGCCGCCCGTACGTCGGTGTCGATGCGCTCGGGTGCCATGCCGGGGGCGGCGGCCTCGCGCAGGGCGCCCCAGTCGCCGTAGACCTCGTCGAAGTCGTCGCGGCGGTCGGAGGTGCGGCCCTCGGTGTCGATCGTGGTGTGCAGGTCGGTGCGGCCGGTGGCGGTGAACGCCTCCTCCGGCTCCTGCCACGGCCGGCCCTCGACGACGGCGTCCGGGCGGGCCAGGCCCGTCTCGGGGTCGGCGAGCGCGCGGACGTGCGGGATCAGCCGCGGGTCGAGCCAGGGTTCGCCGCGGGTGACGAACTCGGGGTAGACGCAGAGCCGTTCGCGCAGCTCGAACCCGGCCGTCCGGGAGCGCTCGGCGAGTTCCTCGATCTGCGGCCAGGGGCGTTCGGGGTTGACGTGGTCGATGGTGAGCGGGGAGACGCCGCCCCAGTCGTCGATGCCGGCGCCGATGAGGCGTTCGTACGCGGAGTCGACGAGGTTCGGCGGTGCCTGGAGGCAGGCGGAGGGGCCCATGATGTGGCGGGCGACGGCCACCGTGGCGACCAGTTCGTCGAGTTCGGCGTCGGGCGTGCCGCGCATCGCGGTGTCCGGCTTGGCGCGGAAGTTCTGGATGATCAGTTCCTGGACGCCGTGGTAGGCGCGGGAGACCTTCCGCAGCGCGAACAGGGACTCGGCGCGCTCCTCGTACGTCTCGCCGATGCCGATGAGGATGCCCGAGGTGAAGGGGACGGAGGAGCGGCCGGCGTCCTCCAGCACCCGCAGGCGGACCGCGGGCTCCTTGTCCGGGGAGCCGTGGTGCGGGCCGCCGGGCTCGGACCAGAGCCTCTCGGCGGTCGTCTCCAGCATCATGCCCATGCTCGGCGCGACGGGCTTGAGCCGCTGGAAGTCGGTCCACGTCATGACGCCCGGGTTGAGGTGCGGGAGGAGTCCGGTCTCCTCCAGGACGCGGATCGAGATCGCGCGGACGTAGGCGATGGTGTCGTCGTAGCCGTGCGCGTCGAGCCATTCGCGCGCCTCCGGCCAGCGGTCCTCGGGCTTGTCGCCGAGGGTGATCAGGGCTTCCTTGCAGCCGAGGGCGGCGCCCTTGCGCGCGATGTCGAGGACCTCGTCGGGGGACATGAACATCCCGTGCCCGGCCCGGCGCAGCTTCCCGGGCACGGTGACGAAGGTGCAGTAGTGGCACTTGTCCCGGCACAGCCGGGTCAGCGGGACGAAGACGCTCTTCGAGTACGTGATGACACCGGGGCGGCCGGCCGCCTCCAGGCCGGCGTCCCGCACCCGGGCGGCGGACGCGGCGAGGTCCTCCAGGTGCGCGCCGCGGGCCTGGAGCAGGACCGCCGCCTCGGAGACGTCGAGGGCGACGCCGTCCCGGGCCCGTTTGAGGGCGCGACGCAGGGCGTTCTCGGTCGGGCCGGTGCCGCCGGGGCGGTCGGTGGGGCCGGTTCCGGAGCTCGCGGAAGTCGTCATTCTCCGAGCATACGATCACGTTTTCCGGGCGTTCGCGGGCGTGGGTCCGGCGGGAGGGGCGGGGCTCCCGGGATCTCCGGGCCGGCCGGGTTCTCCGGGCCCTCCGGGTTCTCCGGTCTCCGGTTCCTCCGGGTTCTCCGGTCTCCGGGGTCTCCGGGTCCTCCGGGTTCTCCGGTCTCCGGGTCCTCCGGGTCCTCCGGGTCCTCCGGGTCCTCCGGGTCCTCCGGGTCCTCCGGGTTCTCCCGGAGCGGTGGGTCTGAGTACGCGTGCCCACCCCCCGTGCGCTGTCGCACCGATACGCCGCGCGCCCCAGCCGTTCTACGGTCCCCGCATGCCCGAGGAGATCACCGCCGCCCCCGCCCCCGCCCCGACCCGCACCACCGTCGCGCGAGCCGTCGGGATGGGCTGCGCGGCGCTCGTCGCCGTGCCGCTGCTGATCGTCCTCGCCCTGGTCGTCCGGCTCGCCGTGGTGACGAAGGACGCGTCGGACTTCCCCCGCGTCGCACCCGAGGAGATGGCGGGCCGTGCGGTGGACCGCTCCCAGGAGGCGTACGACGTCCTCGGGTTCACGCGTACCGTCGAGCCCGGCGTCGAGGACCCGGGGGTCTCCCCCGAGAACACCCTCGCCGCGGACTACTGCCACGCGGGCGGGGTGACCGACGAGACGGTCGACGGCGCCTACCGCGTCAGCCACGGCTGGGCGCTCGACGACGTGCCCGCCGAGCAGGCGGTCCCCGGCCTGCGCCGGCTGCACCGGCACCTGGAGGACACCGGCTGGGAGATCTCCTCGTACCGGGAGAACGTGTCCGGCGGCCAGTGGGACCTGTTCGCCTCGCGCGCGGACGGCGAGGAGCGGGTGTCCTTCCACTGGTACGCGGACCGCGGCTACTTCACCGGCGGCGCCTCCACGCCCTGCGCCGTGGACCCCGGGTGGCGGGCGGGCGAGGAGCAGCCCGCCGAAGCCGAGCTGACGCCGCCCGCCTTCGGGCCGTCGGCGTAGGCGGGTCCGGTCCGCCGGCGGGTCAGGACTGCTGGAGGTACGGCGCGTACCCGTCCAGGGCCCGCAGCACCTCCGCCTCCCCCGCCGGGGGCAGTTGTACGACGGTCTCCTCGATGCCGAGGTCCGCGAAGTGCGCGAGCTTGCCGGGGCTCGGGTGGACGGCGTAGGGGACGACCTGGAGGGCGGACGGGTCGCGGCCGGCGTCGGCCCAGGCGGCACGCAGGGCGGGCAGTGACTCGGTCAGGCCGCGCCCGCCGATGGGCAGCCAGCCGTCGGCGTACGCGCAGATGTCGGAGAAGAGCCGGGGCCCGGCGGCGCCGCCGACGAGGGTGCGCGGGCCGGTGACGGGGCCGCGCGGCTTCCGGACGGGCTTGGGATGGGCGGTGCTGGCCCGCACGCCGCCGAACTCGCCCTCGTAGGCGGTGGGTTCCTCGCTCCACAGGGCGCGCATCAGGGCCATGCGCTCCCGTACCAGCTCGCGCCGGGTGCGCCACTGCACGCCGTGGTCGGCGGCCTCCTCCACATTCCAGCCGAAGCCGACGCCGAGGGTGAGGCGGCCGCCGGAGAGGTGGTCCACGGTCGCGACCTGCTTGGCCAGGTCGATCGGGTCGTGCTGGGCGACGAGGGTGATGCCGGTGCCGAGGCCGAGGTGTTCGGTGACGGCCGCCGCCTGGCCGAGGGCGACGAACGGGTCGAGGGTGCGGCCGTACTCGCGCGGCAGCTCGCCGCCGCCGGGGTAGGGCGTGGTGCGCTCCACCGGGATGTGCGTGTGCTCGGGCAGGTAGAGGCCGGCGAAGCCGCGCCGCTCCAGCTCACGGGCGAGGCGGGTGGGGGTGATCGTCTCGTCGGTGAGGAAGATCGTGACGGCGATGCGCATGGGGGGCCTTTCGTACGCGGGTGGACGGCGCGGTCGGGCGGCGCGGCTGGGGAGCGGGGTCGGGCGGGTGGACGGTGTGGGTGCCCGCAGGTGCACGGGTGTTCCTCGGTACACGGGTGAACCTGGTGGGTGCACGGGGGGCGTCCCTTGGCGGTGTCTGCGGTCATCTGTACCGCCCTGGACGCCGCCTGTCGATACCGACCGGTCGGCATCCGCGCCGTGACGGGTCCTGCATTCCGTGCTCATGACATTCCGCCGCCCGCGGATCCCCCGTGCTTCCACGGGAGTTCACCCCCGGCCGCCACACTGCCGGACATGTGTGACGACGCCCAGGGAATCGGAAGACGCGCACTGTTCGTGACGGGCTCCGCCGCCGCGCTTACGGTGGGAGGCGTGAGCTTCGCGGCGGCGTCCGGCCGGGAGCCGGAGACGAGGACCGTCCGGGGCACCCTGCCCACCGGGTCGCCGGACTTCGTGTACGTGCCCGTGGAGGTCCCGCCGGGCGTCCGGGAGCTCAGGGTCGCGTACGCCTACGACCGCCCCTCCGTCCCCGCCGGCACCCCCGGCAACGCGCTCGACATCGGCGTCTTCGACGAACGCGGCACCGAGCTGGGCGGGGAGGGCTTCCGGGGCTGGTCCGGGGGCGCCCGCACCGAGTTCTTCCTGCGGGCGGACGAGGCGACGCCGGGGTACGTCGCCGGTCCGGTGCGGCCGGGCACCTGGCACATCGCCCTCGGCCCGTACACGGTGGCGCCGCAGGGGCTGGCGTACGAGCTGACGATCACCCTCACGTACGGCGAACCGGGGGAGGCCCCCGCGCCGGTGTACCCGCCGGAGCGGGCGCGCGGGCGGGGCGGGGCCTGGTACCGGGGCGACTGCCACCTGCACTCCTGGTACTCCGACGGCCGCCGCACGCCCGCCGAGATCGGGGCGCTGGCGCGCGCGGCCGGCCTGGACTTCGTCAACACCTCGGAGCACAACACGCACGCCGGGCACGGCCACTGGGCCGACGTGGCCGGGGACGACCTGCTGGTCCTGCTCGGCGAGGAGGTCACGACGCGGAACGGCCACGTGCTGGCCGTCGGGACGGACCCCGGGACCTTCGTCGACTGGCGGTACCGGGCACGGGACAACCGCTTCGGCCGGTTCGCGCGGCGGATCCGGCGGGCGGGCGGCCTGGTCGTCCCGGCCCACCCGCACGCCACCTGCGTCGGCTGCTCCTGGAAGTTCGGCTTCGGGGACGCCGACGCGGTCGAGGTGTGGAACGGCCCCTGGACGCCCGACGACGAGGTCGCCCTGGCCGACTGGGACGCGATGCTGGTGGCCGGGGTGCGGGAGGGCCGGCGGGACTGGATCCCGGCCCTGGGCAGCAGCGACGCGCACCGCGACCCGGACGTGGTCGGCCTGCCCCAGACGGTGGTGTGGGCCGAGGACCTCACCCGCCGCGCGATCCAGGACGGCATCCGCGCCGGGCGGTCCTACGTCGCCGAGTCCGCCAGGCTGTCGCTGACCCTCACCGCGACCGGCGCCCGGGGCGAACACGCGGGCCTCGGCGAACGCCTGGCCGTCGCCCCGGACACCCCGGTGACCGTCCGCCTGGAGGTGACCGGCGCCCCCCGCTGCACGGTCCGCCTCATCACCGACCAGGGCGTCCTGCTCACCGGCGACCCGCTGCCGGTGGCCGGCTCCGGGGCCGTGGAGTGGCGCACGACGGCCGCGTACGCGGCGTACGTACGGGCCGAGGTACGCCACGAGGTGGCGGCGGGGCCCCTGCCGGGGGCGTTGGCGGCGTTCACCAATCCGGTGTTCCTGGGGCGGTGACCGGGGCGGGTCAGCCCACCACCTGCGGGTCCCGGAAGTAGTAGACGACCGTCACTCCCATGCCCGGGGTGTGCGTGTACACGACCGTGATCGCCTCGGCCGAGTCACGGGCGAGAGGAGTGGTGTACGTGTACTCCACGGACGGCGGCCGCCAGCCGGGGATCTCACGGCCCACCGCCGGGTCGCGCCCGATCGCCGTGAGCGCTTCGCGGACCGCCTCCCGCTCCCCCTCCGTCAGGTCACCGAACGCCTTCCTCGCGGGCTCGGCCTCCTCCAGCGGGACTCCGTTCACGTACCGCCGCCTTCGGCCCGCGCGTCCTCCAGGGCGGCCATGATCTCGGGCGAGTTCCTGATCAGGATCCGGTGCCGGTAGGCCCGGACGACCGCCGTAGCGCCCTCGAAGTCGTTGGTCGGCGAGGCTCCTATGGCGGCCGCCAGCTCCTCCTCGAAGCGCTCCCGGTCGCCCGGGAAGCCGTAGCGGCTGAGCGCGCTGCGCAGGTCGTCCACCGTGCGGATCGCCGGGAGGGGCATCGCTCCCCCGCCGTGCTCGGGCTGTGCGCTCATGGTCTGCTCCTGCTGAACGGACGTGGCTCCGCCTTCCAGTATGGCTACGCCCGGCCAGGACGGGCACCGCGTGCTCACCACGTCCGCCCACCCCCGCAGTCCGCCCACAGCAGCTTTCCGCACCTGGACGCGCCCAGGTGCCGCAGCACCGACACGCCCACCTCGTCCGCGCAGGCCCGCACCAGGTGCAGGCCCCGGCCGCCCTCCGCGTCGAGCGGGGCCGGGGCCGCCTTGTCGTCCGAGAAGCCGGGCGGGACGCGGGGGTCGGTGTCCCACACCGCCACCCGGACGCGCCCCGGCCGCGGCGACAGGACCCGCAGGGCGTACGGACCCTCGGTGTGGCTGTGCGAGTTGGTGAGCAACTCGGCCGCGAGCAGCTCCGCGGTCGCGGTCAGCTCGCCCACCTCATGAGCGGCCAGGATGAGGCGGAGGGCACCTCGTGCGACACCCGGTGCGCGTGGATCGCGGGGAAGGTGCAGGGTGTAGTTCCAGGACGGGGATACGGTGGCCATGGAAGTCTCCGGTCACTGAGGGGAGTTGGACGAGTGCCTGGTGTTCCGGGCGGGACGCCTGCTGATTAAGCTAGCGGTCGGCCACCTAATACATTTCCCATAAAGGCAATCACGTGAGGTTTTCGCTCGTGTGGGTGACACGAACGCGAATGGCCTGAGGAGAGTTGGTCCATGGCTCCCAAGACCCCCACGAGTGCTCGCCGCCTCCGACTCGGTGCAGAGCTGCGGAGGCTTCGGGAGCGCGCGGGCCTGTCTGTCACGGAAGGCGCCCGTCAACTTGGCGTCAGCCAGGCCCAGCTCAGCAACATCGAGGCCAGTCGGTTCGGCGTGAGTCCCGACCGCTTGCGAGCCCTGGCACGTATCTACCGCTGCTCCGACACCGCCTATATCGACGGCCTCGTCGAGCTGGCCACCGACCGGAAAGGCGGCTGGTGGGAGACGTTCAGGGAGGTACTCCCCGCAGGGCTGCTCGACCTGGCCGAGATCGAGCACCACGCGGTCCGGCTGCAGGCGGCCAACACGGCTCACGTTCCTGGCCTACTGCAGCTCGCCGACCACGCCCGCGCGATCTACGAGTTGGCGGTGCCAGAGTTCAGTCGGCGCGACATCGAACACCGGGTGAACCACCGACTCCAGCGTCAGGCCCTCCTGGACCTTGATGACCCGGTGCCGTACCAGGCGATCATCCATGAGGCTGCACTCCGGGTGCCTGTGGGTGGACCGGCGGTGGCCAAGCGGCAGTTGCAGCACTTGCTGGTCCAGAGCGAGCGAGACAACGTGACGATCCAGGTCATCCCCTTCACCATCGGCGCCTACCCGGGTTCGGGACAGACGCTCCTTTACATCCACGGCCCCGTCCATCGGCTCGACACGGTCTCGCTGGACCAGTCGCACGGACCCGCTCTGGTCGACGCCGAGGCCCAGTTGGAGACTTACCGGAGTCTCCTCCAACGTATGGAGGCCGTTGCGCTCTCCCCGGAGAGAACCCGTGACTTCATCCGCCACTTGGTCACCGAGTTCTGAGAGGACCGACATGACCACCTACGCATGGCAGAAATCGTCCTATTGCGCCCAAGGCGAATCCTGCGTCCACGTCGCCGCAAGAGCTCAGAAGTCGTCCTACTGCGCCCAAGGCGAGGCCTGTGTCCATGTCGCCGCCACGGCCCAGAAGTCGTCCCACTGCCAGGAGGGCGAGGCCTGCGTCCACATATCCGCCGCCCACGCCCCCTCCCCCGCCACCATCCACCTCACCGAGTCCGCCGACCCCGCCGGCGCCGTCCTCTCCGCCACCCCCGCCGCCTTCGCGGCGCTGCTCGCCTCGGTCAGTCGGTGAGGTCGGCGACGACCGCCGCGTGGTCCGACGGCCACACCCCGTCGACGGGACCGTCGCCCGCCCGCCGCACCGCCCGTACCCGGCCCGGCGTGCCGGGGACGGCGCCGACGTGGACGTAGTCGATGCGGGCGCTCGGTGAGCCGCCGCGCGCGACGTACGGGTTGGCGGCGTCCCAGGTGGCCCAGGGGGCGGCCGGGTCGGCGTACTCCCAGGCGTCGAGGAAGACCTGGCCCGGCACCACCGGTGCCGTCAGGTGGCCGCCGAAGAGGCGGATCTCGTCGGAGTCGGGCCGGGCGTTGAAGTCGCCGGTGACGATCGGCGGGAAGGGGGTGGAGCCGCGGTGGCGGGCGACGAACTCGGCGAGGGCGGTGACCTGGTGGCGGCGGACGGCCGAGGCGTGGAGCTGTGAGCTGAGGTGGGCGGTGAAGAAGGGGACGTCGTGGGCGGGGGCGGCCAGCCGGGCGTAGAGGGCCGGGCGGCCGTCGTCCAGGTCGGCGGGGGCGGGCAGCGGGAGGACCGCCGTCTCCGCCACCGGCCACCGGCTCAGCACCGCGTTGCCGATGTCCACCGGCGCGCCCCCTATCCGCCGCCGCCAGCGCTCGGGGGCGTGGGACGGGGCCCAGGCCCAGTGCAGGCCCAGCTCGCCGGCGAGCCACGCGGCGAGGTTCTCGCCGTCGGCGGCCCACACCTCCTGGAGGCCCACGACGTCGGGGCGCAGGTCGCGCAGGGTGGTGAGGATCGCCTTCTGCCGGTCCTCCCAGGGCCCGAAGCGCCACCACAGGTTCCAGGTCACGACCCGCATGCCCACCACTCGCCTTCGTCTCGCACATCGGCCGCCATTGAAGCAACGGCCGGTGTCCGCGCGGTGAATGAGGCGTGGGGTATCAGTAGCGCTGGGCCTTGGCGACGACGGCGGTCAGCTGCGGCTCGGGGGGTTTGCGGCTGATGGCGAGGGGGTGGGCCCGGTCGCCGGGTCCGAGGTTCTCGGCGCCGACGTAACGGGTCTCGACGACCTTGCCGTCGGAGTCGCGGAAGTCGACCTGGACGGCGTAGGAGGCGGCGTCGTCCGTGCTGTTGGTGATGTTCACGACGACGGCGAGGAGGCCGCCCGTCTCGGAGCGCGGCTTGCCGGTGAGCGACACGTCGGCGGTGGCGTTGCCCTTGCCCGCGACGTCCTTCAGTTCACGCTGGGCGGCGGCGTTGGCGCGGGCGACCTCCGCCGACACCGACGCCTCGAACTCCGAGGCCCGCGCGGAGGCCGAGGAGGCCGCGGCCGAGGCCGCCGCGCGGGCGGACTCCTTGACGGACGCGCCGAGCGAGGCGAGCGCGGAGGGGACCGCGCCGGAGAAGGAGACGGTGTCGGCCCCCGTGGGCGTCGGGGTGAACGTGGCGCCGCCGCCGTCGCCGCCGCCCGTACCGCACGAGACGAGCGCCACCGCTCCCGCGCAGCCCAGGGCCAGCCCGGCGAACGCGGTGGCGGCCCCCCGGGCGCGGGCCCTGGCTCGTCGCGGTGGTCTCTTCCCGTCCGACGTGTCGGCGCTCATGCCGCAGGATCCCTTCACAAGATGACTGACTGCACCTTTTGTCCTGGTACATCGTGCACGGCAGGTGACGGGACGGCCACTCCGGGCCCGTCCCGCGGGGTTCCGCCCTCCCCGCGCGCGCCCACCGCTCACCGCATGTGTGCGCAGAGCGTGTGCGCGGTGTGTGTCTCCCGCGTGCCGCCTTGTGATCGGCGTCTCGCACGGCTGACGGTTCCCGCACGGACAGGGCAAACTGACCCCCGTTGGTCATGACGCCTAGGGAGACCCCGATGGACGACCGTGTACCGCGCGTGCCGGAGCAGAGGCGTCCCGGCTTCTCCGAGAAGCCGGCGGCGTTGCGCTTCGACGTGCTCGGCCCGGTGCGCGCCCGGCGCGGCGAGGAGCCGCTGGCCACCGGGTCCCCCCAGCAACGCGCCCTGCTCGCCGCCCTGTTGCTGCGCGAGGGCCGTACGGCGACGGCCGCCGAACTGATCGACGCGCTGTGGGGCGAGGACCCCCCGTCGCAGGCGCTGGCGGCGGTGCGGACGTACGCCTCCCGGCTGCGGAAGGTGCTGGACCCGGGCGTGCTGGTGAGCGAGTCGGGCGGGTACGCGGTGCGCGGGCTCGGGGAGGGCGTCCTGGACCTGGCGGTGGCGCAGGAGTGCGCGGCCGAGGCCGAGAAGGCGCGGGCCGCCGGCGACCTGGACCACGCCCGGCAGGTGCTGAACCGGGCGCTGGCGCTGTGGGACGGCGAGGCGCTGGCGGGCGTGCCCGGCCCGTACGCGGAGGCGCAGCGCGTCCGGCTGGAGGAGTGGCGGCTGCAACTCCTGGAGACGCGCCTGGAGATGGACCTGGAGCAGGGCTGCCACGCGGAGGCGGTCTCCGAGCTGACCGCGCTCACGGCGGCGCACCCGCTGCGCGAGCGGTTCCGCGAGCTGCTGATGCTGGCGCTGTACCGCAGCGGCCGGCAGGCGGAGGCGCTGGCGGTGTACGCGGACACCCGGCGGCTGCTGGCGGAGGAGCTGGGGGTGGATCCGCGGCCGGGGCTGCGCGACCTCCAGCGCCGGATCCTCCAGGCCGACCCGGACCTCGCGGAACCGTCGGCGCCGGCGGCGGAGGCGCAGTCCACCCCGGCACGCCCGGCACAACTGCCCGCGACGGTCCCGGACTTCACCGGTCGCGCGTCCTTCGTGACCGAGCTCAGCGAGGTGCTGGCCGGGGCGTCGGGCGACGGCGGGGACACCGGCCGGGTGATGGCCGTGTCGGCGCTGGCCGGCATCGGGGGCGTCGGCAAGACGACCCTGGCGGTGCACGTGGCCCACCAGGCCCGCACGGCCTTCCCGGACGGGCAGCTGTACGTCGACCTCCAGGGCGCGGGCGCCCGGCCGGCGGAACCCGAGACGGTCCTCGGCTCCTTCCTGCGCGCCCTGGGCACCGCGGACTCGGCCATCCCGGACTCCCTGGAGGAGCGGGCGGCCCTGTACCGCTCGGTGCTGGACGGCAGACGGGTCCTGGTGCTGCTGGACAACGCGAAGGACGCCGCGCAGGTACGTCCGCTGCTGCCCGGGACGGCGGGGTGCGCGGCGCTGGTCACGTCCCGGGTGCGGATGGTGGACCTGGCCGGGGCGCACCCGGTCGACCTGGACGTGATGTCCCCGGACGAGGCGTTGCAGCTGTTCACCCGGATCGTGGGCGAGGAGCGGGTGGCGGCGGAACGGGAGGCGGCCCTCGACGTGGTGGCGGCCTGCGGTTTCCTCCCGCTCGCCATCCGCATCGCCGCCTCCCGGCTCGCCGCCCGCCGCACCTGGACGGTGTCGGTCCTGGCGGCGAAGCTCGGCGACGAACGCCGGCGCCTGGACGAGCTCCAGGCGGGCGACCTGGCCGTGAAGGCGACCTTCGAGCTCGGCTACAGCCAGCTGGAGCCCGCCCAGGCGCGCGCCTTCCGCCTGCTGGGCCTGGCGGACGGCCCCGACATCTCCCTGGCCGCCGCCGCGGCCGTACTGGACCTGCCGCCGGAGGACACCGAGGACCTGCTGGAGTCCCTGGTCGACACCTCCCTGCTGGAGTCCGCGGCCCCGGGCCGGTACCGCTTCCACGACCTGGTCCGGCTCTACGCGCGCGCGTGCGCGGAACGCGACGAGTGGCCGCCGAGCGAGCGGGAGGCGGCCCTGTCCCGGCTGCTGGACTTCTATCTGGCGACGGCGGCGGGCGTCTACGCGATCGAACGTCCCGGGGACCGGCTGGTGGATCACCTGGCGACGCCGGTGTACCCGGGCCTGACCTTCCAGGACCGGCACCGGGCGCAGGACTGGCTGTACGCGGAAGCGGTGTCGCTGCTGGCCTGTGTCCGCCAGTCCGCGGCGTCGGGACTGCTCGGGCGGGCGGTCGACGCGCTGTGGGCGGCCGTCGACCTGGCCGAGTCCGGCACCAACTCCAAGGCGTACGAGGGGGTCGCCTCGGCCCTGCGCGAGGCGGCGCGGGAGGGCGGGGACCCGCGCGCGGAGGCCCGGGCGCTGATCACGCTCGCCTACGCCCACAGCGTCACCGGCCGGTTCGACCTGGCCGACGAGGAGGCGTCCCGCGCCCGCGAGCTGACCAGCGCCGCCACCGACCCGCTGGCCAGTTGCTGGTCGTCCAACGTCCTCGGCGTGATCGCGCTCTACCGGAGCCGCCACGACGACGGCGAGGCCCACCTCACGCACGCGATCGAGAGCTTCCGCGCCTGCGACGACCGCCCCGGTGAGGCGAGCGCCCTGTGCAACCTCTCCCGCATCCACCTCGCCACCGGCCGGACCGACAGCGCGGTGTCCCTGGCGCGGCAGGGCACGGAGATGTACGACGCCATGGGGCACGCCCTCAAGGGCGCCAACGGGCGGTACGCACTGGGTCTCGCCCTCACCCAGCACGGCAGACTGGGTGAGGCGGCCGCGCGCCTGCACGAGGCGCTGAAGGTGTTCCGGGACAGCCGCCAGCGCCTGTGGGAGGGCATGTCCCTGTTCCGGCTGGCGGAGGTCGACCTCGCCGCGGGACGTCCGGCGCAGGCCGCGTCGAGCGCCGAGACCGCCCTCACCGTCCTGCGCGGCATCGGCGGCGACTGGCGCCGGGCCAACGTGCTGCTCGTCCTCGGCCACGCCCTGAGCGGCATCGGGCAGCCCGGGCGGGCCCAGGTGTGCTGGCGCGAGGCCCTGGAGTCGTTCGAGGCGCTGGGAGCGCCCGAGGCCGACTCCGTCCGCGCCCTGCTGAAGCCGCTCGCCATGGCGTGAGCGCGGCGACACGGCCCCGCGTGCGGTGAGGCCGTGACACGGCCCCGCGTGCGGTGAGGGCGGGGCACCCGGCCGGACGTTCATCGTTCGTTTATCGCCGCCCGGCAGGCTCGTCGTGTCGTTCCGTCGCGTCGGGGGGCAGACGGGGCGACCTGGGCCGTTGCACTACGGTGAGCGGTCACCACCACCTGTCCGGCGGCCCGCGGGGGAGCCGCCGGACAGGTGATCATTTCAGGGCACCCGAACTGTCAGGGGAGGCACTCGCCATGAGCGACACCATCGGCACCGAGAACATCCACGCCACGGACGCCGCGGCCACGGCCGTGGAGACGAAGAACATCCACGCGACGAGCGAGCCGCTCGTCGCCGCGAACCCGGTCGAGGCGGCCGCCGTGACCGCGGAGCCCGCCGAGCCCGCCGAGCCCGCGGCGACCGCCAAGACCCCGGAGACCACCGAGACCGGCACGGAGAACATCCACGCCACGGGCGAGCCGGTCTGACCCGGACCTCACCGGAACGGGTATCGGCCGCGGCGGCGCGGAGGGGAGCCGCCGCGGCCGACGTGTGTCCGGAGTCCGTGGGCCCGGTCTCCGGTCGGGCGGCCGGTCAGCCGGTCAGGCCTCCGGCTGGGCGGTCGGTTCGGTCTCGCAGTGGTCGGGGGTCTCGCCCGCCGCGTCGGCGTCGAACGCGACCCGGACGCTCTTCGTGCCGTGCGCCGGCACGGTCACGGTCGGCTGGGCGGCGTCGAGCATCGATGCGTTCGCGTCCAGGAAGTACACGTTGAGCGCGAAGTCGTGCGTCACGTCGTTCGGGTTGGTGACCTCGACGGTGGCGTACGGCTGGTCCGCCGTCGCACAGCTCACCAGTTCCACCGTGGCCGGCTCGGAGGTGGTCACCGAGGAGGAGCCGGAGCCGCCCGTGTCGGCGGTGTCGTCGTCCTCGTCGTCCTTGTCGTAGTCGCGGTAGCCGCTCGAACCGGACGACGTCGTTCCACCGCTGCTCGACGACGAGTCGTCGTGGTCCTGGCCGGAGCTGCTGCACCCGCCCCCGCCGCCGTCCGAGTCACCGTGGCTGCTGCTGCCGTGACCGCGTCCGGTGGAGAAACCGGTCAGCGCCAGCACCACCAGCGCGGCCACCGCGGTGAGCCTGAGCCCGCGTCGTCGTGCGTGTCCCCGTTGATTCATGATCGCCACTTTAGGCAACTTCTGTCACGGTCATGTCACCAGGGGTCGACCGGCGGGTGCCCGGCGGACACCCGGCGAGCCCACCGCACCGGGGCGGGCGCGAGGCCGGCGGACGCACGCCGCACCCACGTGGCCCGCCCGCGGTGTCACGCCGTGCGGGCCGTCCCCGTCCCCTTCTCCGCGTCCAGCGCGTACACGCACCGGTCCTTGCTGCACGCGTACACCACCCCGTCCCGGACCACCGGGGAGCCGGTGATCTCGCCGCCGGTCGCCAGCTTCCAGCGGAGCCGGCCGTCGTCGGCCTTCAGGGTGTACAGCAGGTGGTCGGTGGAGCCGAAGTGGATACGGCCCTCGGCGACCGCGGGCGCGCCCACGATGTCGCCGCCCGCCTGGAAACGCCACTTGGGCGTGCCCGTGACCGCGTCCAGGGTGTAGAGGCCCTTGCCGCTGCCGACGTGGACGTGGCCCGCGGCGACCAGCACCGGGTCGACCGAGGTGCGGGCCTCGGTGGCGATGCGCCAGCGGTCGCGGCCGTCGGCGGCGTCGAGGGCGTAGACCGTGCCGAGGTAGTCGGCGAGGTAGACGCCGCCGCCCGTGACGGCGGGGCCGGGCACGAAGGCGGGCGGGGAGAGGAAGACCGCCGGGGCCTCGAAGTGCCAGCGCACCATGCCGCTCGCCACGTCCACGGCGAGCACACGGGTGCCGGCGGAGACGTAGGCGTAGCCGTCGGGCGCGGAGGTGACACGGACGGGGACGCCGCCGCAGGAGGCCGCGTCGCCGATCGGGTACGACCAGCGCTCCTCGCCCGTGCGGGCGTCCAGGGCGCGCAGCCGGGCGTCCTGCCAGACGTAGACCGTGCCGTCGTGGAGGGCGGGACCGGCCTCCGGGGACTCGAAGTCGGCCTGGCAGCCGGTGACCTCCCACAGCTTCTGGCCGGTGGAGGCCTCCCAGGCCTGGACGCCGCCGCCGCGGGTGCCGGTGACGACCGTGCCCCGCTCGGCCCTGAGGCAGTACACCCAGGCGTCCGTGGGCAGCCGCCACAGGTCGGTGCCCTCGCGGGCGTCCAGCGCGAAGAGGGTCGGGCCGTCGGAGGCGTGGACGCGGCCGTCCGCGACCGCCATCGACCAGGCCACGTCCCGCGTCTTGAAGCGGCGGCGGCCGGTGGCCACGTCGAGGGCGTGCACCTCGAAGGAGGTGACGTAGACGAGGTCGCCGTCGACGGCCGGGGTGCCCCAGACGTCGTTCGACATGCGGAACCGCCAGGGCCGCCAGCCGGGCGGGTTCTCCGGGGGCGCCGGCGGGGCGGCCGGGGCGGTGGTCTGGTCGGCGCCGTTGACGCCGGGGCGCGGCCGGGACCAGGAGGCGACCAGACCGGGCTCGGGCACGGGCGCCTTGACGGCGGCGGTGGCGCGGACGTCGGCGACGACCGGGCCGGGGCCGATCGGGACGGCCGCCCCGGCCAGCCGTACGGGGCCGGTGTCGGGGGCGCCGACCGCGACCGGCGCGGGCGCCGGTACGACGGGGTCGTGCGAGGGCGGGGGCGGTACCGCCGGGCGGGCCGGCGCCGGGGCACCGCCGCCGCGGCCCGCGGCGGGCGCGGCGGGCTTGGCGGGCGGGCGGCCGCCGCGGCGGGTCTCGATGAGGGCGACCGCCTTCTCGGGCAGCCACGCCGACGCCGTACCGCTGTCGTCGGAGCCGGAGCCGAAGAGGTGGGGGGCGAGCTGGGCCTGGAGGTCGGCGGGGCTGGGGCGGCCCGCGGCCTCCATCTGCATGCAGGAGTCGATGAGCGGGCGCAGCTCGTCGGGCAGGCCCGCCAGGTCCGGGCCCTCGCGCAGCAGCATGAAGACCGTCTCGACCGGGTTGGCGCCGTGGAACGGGGGGTGGCCGGTGGCGGCGAAGACCAGGGTGGAGCCGAGGGAGAACACATCGCTGGCGCCGGTGACGCTGCGCGAGTCCTTGGCCTGCTCCGGGGACATGTAGGCGGGGGTGCCGACGGCGACGTTCGTCATCGTCAGCCGGGTGTTCGACACACCGGAGGCGATACCGAAGTCGATCACCCGGGGGCCGTCCTCGACGACCAGCACGTTGGACGGCTTCAGGTCGCGGTGGACGAGCCCGGCGCCGTGGATGGACTGGAGGGCCTCCGCGACGCCCGCGGCCAGCCAGCGCACCGCCTGGGCCGGGAGCGGCCCGCACTCGTTCACTATCTCCTCGAGCGAGGGCGCGGGCACGTACGCGGTGGCCAGCCAGGGCACGGCGGCCCGCGGGTCGGCGTCGACGACCGCGGCCGTGTAGAAGCCGGAGACCGCCCGCGCCGCCTCCACCTCGCGCGTGAAGCGCACGCGGAAGAGCTGGTCCTCGGCGAGCTCGGTGCGGACCGTCTTGATCGCCACGCGCCGGCCCGAGGCCGAGCGTGCCAGATAGACCAGCCCCATGCCGCCGGCCCCCAGCCGTCCCAGCACCTCGAACGGCCCGATCCGCCGCGGATCGTGCTGCGTCAGCTGATCCACCACTTGCCTGCCACCTCCCCGTACGAGCCGCGCCACCCACATGTGTACGCGACCGAAGTGCAGCGTCTCACCACCGCACCGCCATGGCGGCACGCACCCCGATTCTTCCTGGCCGGGCCACCGGTTGCGAACCCGCGGACAATCGGGGTGTCTCCTTTCATATACCGGCAAAGAGCGCGGTTGTCCCGGCGAACGCGACGCTTGCACCGGACGACGACACCGCCGACGACACCGCCTACGACACCGGACGACGACACCGGACGACGACAACGCCGACGACACCGGCGGCGGCGCCGCTCAGCGCTGGAGCAGCGCGAACGACGCTCCCTGATTGTCGGTGACGACGGCCACCGTTCCATAGGAGGCGGTGAACGGGCCCGCCTGTACGCGTCCGCCGAGCCGGCTCACCGTGCCGAGCGCCGCCTCGCAGTCCTCCACGCCGAAGTGGACGAGGAAGTGGGGCGGCATGACCTCCGGGAAGACGTCGGCGACCGGCGCCCGGCCGAAGTCGGGGTCGGCTCCGGGGCCGAACAGGGCGTCGTGGAAGAGGTGGCCGTAGAAGGTGTTCACGGTGTCGGTGTCGCGGGCGTAGAGCTGCGCCCAGGCGAAGGCGCCGGGCCGGTGGCGGACGCCGAAGCCCCGGTGGCCGCCCGGCTGCCAGAGGCCGAAGACCGCGCCCTCGGGGTCGGTGGCGAGGGCGGCGGTGCCCAGGCCGCCGACCGGGAACGGCGCCGTGACGAGCTGCCCGCCGGCCGCCAGGATGCGGCGGGCCGTGGCCTGCGCGTCCGGGGTGGCGAAATACACCGTCCAGACGGTGGGCATCCGGCCGTCCGTCTTCGGGGCGAGCGCGGCGACCGGCTCGCCGTCCAGCCGGGCCCACACGGAGGCGCCGTCCATCGAATCGAACGTCCATCCGAAAAGCTCGCCGTAGAACCGGCGCCCCGCGTCCACGTCGGGGAGCTGCGCGTCCACCCAGCAGGGGACGCCCTCCGTCACTCCCTGTGCGCTCACCGATGCCCTGTTTTCGGCCATGCAGCCAAACTAACGGCGGTTCCCGCAACCCGCAGACCAGGCAAAGCCTCGCCCGCGCCCCCTCGCACCCCATTTGCAGTCGGCCGAATCGCGCTCAGATCACCCCTCGGTAAGCTGACGGCATGACAGGACAAGTGCGTACCGTCGACGGCCGTGTGGCCGGTCGGCGCGGGCAGGCGACGCGGCAGAAGTTGCTCGACTGCCTCAGCGACATGCTCAGCTCATCGCCTTACCGGGACGTCAAGGTCATCGACGTCGCCCGGAAGGCGGGCACTTCGCCCGCGACCTTCTACCAGTACTTTCCGGACGTCGAGGGCGCCGTCCTGGAGATCGCCGAGCAAATGGCCGCCGAGGGCGCCGAATTGACCGGACTGGTCGGCGGCCGGTCGTGGGTCGGCAAGGCCGGCTGGCAGACCGCGCAGGAACTCGTCGACGGCTTCCTGGAGTTCTGGAAGAAGAACGACGCCATCCTGCGCGTCGTCGAGCTCGGCGCCGCCGAGGGCGACAAACGCTTCTACAAACTGCGCATGAAGATCCTGAACTCGGTGAACAGCTCCCTCGCGGACGCCGTCGCCGAGTTGCAGTCCAAGGGCAGGGTCGACAAGGACGTCAACCCGGCCGCGATCGCCGGGGCCCTGGTCGCCATGCTCGCGGCGGTGGCCTCGCACCAGAAGGGCTACCTGGCGGGGGGCGTCAAGCAGGCCGAGATCAAGCCCAATCTGGCACTGTTGGTGCACCTGGGCATCACCGGCAGGAAGCCGACGAAGTAGCCGCGGCGGCAGCGCTCCCGCTTCCCCTTTTTTTCTTTTTTTTCCAGGCCTTTCCAGGCCCCAAGTCCTGTCTGGCAGGCGGTGGTCACCCGGTCGCTCCGGGTGACCACCGCCTGTCGCGTTGTACGGCGGCCGACGCGTGGCGGGTGGGCTGTCGCGCTTCCCGGCCCCTGCCGCGGGAAAGGCGCCCGGGCGGGCGTGCGTTCACGCGGGCAGCGGGCGGTCCTTCACCACGTGCTTCATGACCAGCGTGGACGTCAGCCGCTGCACCCCCGGCAGCGTCGCCAGCCGCTCGTCGTAGAGCCGCTGGAAGGCGGCGAGGTCGGCGGTGGCCACCCGCAGCAGGTAGTCCGGCTCACCGAACAGCCGCTGGGCGTCGAGCACGTGCTCCAGCTCGCCGACGGCCCGCTCGAAGTCGGCGACCGTGTCCCGGTCCTCCTGCCGCATCGAGACGAAGACCAGCGCCTCGAAGGTCAGCCCGACGGCGGCGGGCTCCACCACCGCGCGGTATCCGCTGATCGCGCCGGACCGCTCCAATTCCCGCAACCGCCGGTGACACGGCGAGACGCTCAGCCGCACGCGCGCGGCCAGCTCGGTCACGGTCAGCCGCCCGTCCTGCTGGAGCTCGGCAAGGATTTTCCGGTCCACGTCGTCCATGAGGCAGATTTTCCCCCTGGGGAGCCGTGTCCGTGAAAACTTCGGGAACACCTTTGGCCAAAACGTGACTAACCTCCCCGGCATGGACTCCGCACCCCTGATCTCCTTCCTCGCCGTGGACCTGCTGCTGGTGTGCGTGCCGGGCGCCGACTGGGCGTACGCGATCTCCGCCGGACTGCGCGGCCGCTCGGTGGGCGCCGCGGTGAGCGGCCTGGTGAGCGGCTACGCCCTGCACACGGCACTGGCGGCGGCCGGCCTGGCGGTCCTGGTCGCCGGCTCGCCCGCGCTGCTCACCGCGCTGACGGTGGCGGGCGCGGCGTACCTGGTGTGGCTGGGCTGGGGGGTGCTGCGCCGGCCGGGGGTGCCGGAGGCGGGGGAGGCGGTCGAGGAGAGCCGACGGCGGGTCTTCCTGCGCGGGGCGGCGATCAGCGGCCTGAACCCCAAGGGGCTGCTGCTCTACCTCTCGGTCCTCCCCCAGTTCCTCGTCACCCGCGACTCCCGCCTGCCGGTCCCCGCGCAGACCGCCGCCCTGGGCCTGCTCCACATGGCGTGCTGCGCCGCGGTCTACCTGGCGGTCGGCGTCCTGGCCCGCTCCCTGCTCGGCGCCCGCCCGTCCGCGGCCCGCGCGGTCACCCGGACGTCGGGAGCGGCGATGCTGGGGATCGGGGCGTTCCTGCTGGTGCAACGGCTGGCCCTCGGGGGGTGAGCCGCCCATGACCACCCCGGCACTCGCGACCGCCCCGCGACCGCCCCGCGACCGTCTTCGCGCCCCGCGACCCCCCTGGCACTGCGCAACCACCCCCACCGCCCCGCGACCGTCTTGGCGCTCCGCGACCTCCCCGGGGCGATACTCGGGCCATGGGAACGGATCTTCACGAACTGCTGAGGTCGCTGCGGGTGTGGGACCCGGAGGTGACCGAGCTGCGGCCGTTCGACCCGGCGGCGGCCCCCGCCGAGCCGCTGCCGCTGTTCGCCCGGTGGCTGGCCGAGGCCGCCGCGGCCGGCGAACGCGAGCCGCACACGATGACCCTCGCGACCGCCGGCGAGGACGGCCTGCCGGACGCCCGGATCGTGATGCTGCACGGCGCCGACGCGCACGGCTGGTCCTTCGCGACCCACGCGACGAGCGACAAGGGCCGCCAGCTCGCCGCCCGCGCCTACGCCGCCCTCACCTTCTACTGGCCCACGCTGGGCCGCCAGGTCCGCGTCCGCGGACCGGTCGGCGTCGCCCCGGCGGAGGCGGCGCGAGCCGATCTGCGGATGCGGTCGACGGGGGCGCTGGCCGCCGCGCTGACCGGGCGGCAGAGCGAGGTCCTGGGCTCGGTGGAGGAGTTGGCGAGGGCCTCGGAGGCGGCCTGGGAACGGGCCCGGCGGGACCCGGCGACCCCGTCCCCGACCTGGACGCTGTACCGGCTGCGCCCGGAGACGGTGGAGTTCTTCCAGGGCGACGAGAGGCGACGGCACGTACGGCTGAGGTACCGGCGGGACGCCGGGGACTGGGTCGCGGAGCTGCTCTGGCCGTAGGGCGCCCGGGCCCCCGCGAAGACGGGCGGGGCGAACGGATGACCCGCCCCGCATGACGACGGACCGCCCCTCGCCGACGGCCCACCCTCGCGACGGCGGCCTCCCCGCGGCAACGTTCCGGGCCCCGGCGGCGACCGAGAGGCGGACGTGCTCTCCCGGACCGCGTAAGGACTCAGCCGTGGCATCCCCCTCGCACCGCCGCCGTACCCGCCGTACCCGCCGTACCCGCCGTTCCCCCCGCACGCGGCGCCCCGCTCCCATCCCCGCCCGCGCCGTGGCGGCCGTCGCGGCTGGCGCGGCC
Organism: Streptomyces sp. NPDC003248; assembly: GCF_055563235.1. NCBI lineage: Bacteria > Bacillati > Actinomycetota > Actinomycetes > Kitasatosporales > Streptomycetaceae > Streptomyces > Streptomyces sp. NPDC003248. The sequence continues at coordinate 284,595 of NZ_JBVHDT010000006.1, forward strand.
GTCGCGGCGGTGACGCTCGTGGTGGCCCTCGTGGTGGCCCTCCACCCCGGCCACGGAACCGACGGCGCCCGGGAGGCGGCGGCCGGAACCGTCGCGGGAGCCGGGGGCACCGCCTCGCCGACGGCTTCGACGACGGTCCCGGCACCCTCCACGGCGTCCCCCGCGTCCCCGAGCCCGTCGGCGGGCCGGAGCACCTCACCCGCCACCCCGACGGCGGCCCCGGCCACCGCGTCGGCACGGTCCACGGCCGCGGGCGCCGCCCGCACACCGTCCGCCACCGCACCGCTGGCGGGACGGATACGGCCCGGAGTCGTCCGCCAGGGCGTCGCGACCTCCTACGCCGCCGGGGACGGCGACGGCGCCTGCTCGTACGGTCCCGCCGACGACCTCATGGTCGCGGCGATGAACACCGCCGACTACGAGACGTCCAAGGCGTGCGGGGCCCATGTCCTGGTCCGTACGGCGGACGGCGCGTCCGTCACCGTCCGGATCGTCAACGAGTGCCCGGCGCCCTGCGGGCCCGGCCAGCTCGACCTCAGCACCCAGGCCTTCGCCGAACTCGCCCCCCTCTCGGCCGGCCGTGTCGCGATCACCTGGAGCCTGCTGAGCCCCGCCGGCTCCGACCCGGTCTCGGTCCGCTACAAGACCGGCTCCAGCCGCTACTGGTGCGGCATCCAGGCCCTCGGCCACCGCAACCCGCTGGCCCGGCTGGAGGTCCGTACGGGCAGTGGCTGGACCGCGCTGACCCGCACCGAGTACAACTACTTCCTCTCCGAGCAGGGCACCGGCTGCGGCGGCGCGCTCCGCCTCACCGACATCTACGGCGAACGCCTGACGGTCGACGGCATCGCCCTGCGCCAGGAAGCCGTGCAGCAGACCGGGGTGCAGTTCGCCCGGCACTGATCGCCCGGCGCTGACCACCCGGCAGTGATCGCCCGGCGCTGACCAACCGGCACCGATCGCCCGGCGCTGACCAACCGGCACCGATCGCCCGGCGCTGACCAACCGGCACCGATCGCCCGGCGCTGACCACCCGGTACAGATCACCCGGCACCGACGCCACCCGCCCGCGGGCAGACGGGCCGGCCCCTCACAGCCCCCCGAGGTCCGGCTCCGGGTCCGTCGCGAGGCGGCCGTGGCGGTGGACGTCCCGCCAGGCGTCCCTGCGGCCCGCCTCCCACATCGCACCGCGCAGGGTCCCCTCGTACGGGAAGCCGCACCGCTCGGCGATCCGGCAGGACGCCTCGTGGCCGAGGGCGTGGCCCAGTTCCAGGCGGTGCAGGCCGAGTCCGGTGAAGGCCCAGCGTGCCGCCAGCAGCAGCGACCGGGTGGCGACCTGGCGGCCGCGGGCCTCGGGCAGGACCCAGTAGCCGACGGTGGCGACGCTCTGGACGGCGTCGACGGCGGCGAGCCCGATCTGGCCGAGGACCGTCCCGTCACCGGCGTCCGTGACGCAGAGGGTGATGCCCGTACCGGCCTCCGCGTCGGCGGCCCTCGCCCGCAGCGACTCCCGCGCGCCGTCGGCGTCGGTGACCGTCCGCAGCGGTGTGTTCCAGCGCAGGAAGTCGGGGTCGGCCACGCCCCGCAGCCAGGCGCTCACATCGGTGTCGGACGCGGGGTCCCACGCACGAAGGCGCAGGCCGTGACCTTGCAGGACCGGGGCGGCGGGAAGAACGAGCGGCTCGCGGATGTCGGTCATCCGGTCATTGAACACCCGCCCGACCGGGCGGACGCGCCCCGGCTCTCCCCCCAGGCGAGCCGACCCGACCACCTGACTGACGGCCCATCACCGCCACTTGCCACACTGGCCGTCGAGCCGCACCCCCGTCTCCGTGGCCCCGCACGCCCACCCCCGCGCACACGGCGCCCCGGTGCGCCGACCTCCCGTTCCGCGCGGCCCGCGCGCACGCCCGGCCAGCCTGTGGAGTCACCATGAAGCTGTGCATCGGCCATGAAATTCGCTGATTGTTGGCAATTTTGTCGGCACTGCTACTACGTTCACACCCGCAAGCCGTAGGAAGCGAGGAGTCGAACCGTGAAGCACAGGGCAGTCAAGCGCAGGTCCGTCGTCATCGGCATCGGGGCCACCGCCGGCGCCGCGGCAGTGGGCGGCATCGCCCTGACCGCGCAGGCGTCCGGTGACTCCTCGTCCTCCTCGGACTCCCTGGTCTTCGACCCCGAGGCCTACACGAAGCTGACGACGACGATCACCGACGCGGACGGCACCGACCACGAGGTGACGTACCACTTCTGGAAGGCGATCACCTACGTCGCCAAGCCGGTCGACGAGGCCTACCAGAGCCTGAACGTCAGCGTGCCCGTCGAGATCGACGGCACGGCCGTGGACGCGAGCGACGCGCCGATCCTCTTCGCGAACTCGGTGGGCGGCTACATGCCGTCCTCGGTCGCGGAGGCGACGGGCGTGGGCGGCGGCGGGATGACCGGCGCGCCCACCGGCGGCACCGGCGGCGCCTCCGCGAGCGCGGCCCCCAGCGCCTCCGCGTCGACCGGCACCGGCGAGGTCGCCTCCGGCGGCAACGCCATGCTGAACGCCGGCAAGATGGTCAGCCTCCCGCAGCTGGCGCTGGCGGCCGGCTACGTCGTCGTCGAGCCCGGCGCCCGCGGCCGCACCCTCAAGAACTCCGCGGGCGAGTACTACGGCGTCGCCCCGGCCGCGATCGTCGACCTCAAGGCCGCCGTGCGGTACGTGCGCGCCAACAAGGGCCGCATCCCCGGCAACACCGACCGGATCGTCTCCTCCGGCACCAGCGCGGGCGGCGCCCTGTCCTCCCTGCTCGGCGCCTCCGGCGACAGCCCGATCTACGCCAAGTACCTGAAGGAGCTCGGCGCGGCCGACGCCTCCGACGCGATCTTCGCGACCGGCGCCTGGTGCCCGATCGCCGACCTGGAGCACGCCGACGGCGCCTACGAGTGGAACTGGGGCGCCAACGCCCTGTCCACCGGCAAGCAGGTCGACCAGACGGTGTCGAAGGAGCTCCAGGCGCAGTTCGCCGAGTACCAGGCCGGCCTGAAGCTCAAGGGCCTCGACGGCTTCGGCACGCTGACCGCCCGCAACTACGACGAGTACCTGGTCGAGCAGTACCTCCAGCCGTCGGCCACCACCTACCTCGCCGCCCTGTCGGACTCCGACCGCGAGACCTACCTGGCCGCCAACACCTTCATCACCTGGAAGAACGGCAAGGCGTCCTTCACCTGGGAGGACTTCCTCACCCACGTCGGCGCCCGCAAGAAGACCGTCCCGGCCTTCGACGGCTTCGACCTGTCGACGGGCGAGAACAACGAGTTCGGCAAGGGCACGACCATCGCCCGCCACTTCACGGCGTACGGCCTGAAGAACGACACCACCGGGCTCACCGGCAAGCGCCTCGACAGCGACATCCCCGAGCTGCTGCGCCTGATGAACCCGATGTACCACCTGGTCGACGAGCCCAACGAGAACCGCACCAAGCACTGGTGGATCCGTCTCGGCACCAAGGACTCCGACACCTCGCTGACGGTCTCCGCCAACATCGCCGCCGCCGCGCACACCCTCGGCGACGACGTCAGCCACCTCTACTACTGGGACGAGGGCCACGGCTCCAACACCGACCCGGGCGACTTCATCGCCTGGATCGCGAAGGTCTCGGGCTACAGGGCCAAGAAGAAGTAACCACCCGGCCTCCCCCTCCCGGAGTTCTCCCTGAGTCCTCCCGGAGGCCTCCCGGAGGCCCATGGACACGGCGTCCGTTTCCCGTCATAAAAACTGACGCCGTCCGCCGCGCCGCCGGACCCCAGCGCACCTGGGCCCGGCGGCGCGGCTTGTTTTCGGAGGGCGAGGACGGGGCGGCGTACGCCACCGGCCGCAGACCCGCCTCCGCAAGCGTGATCAATCCGCAACCGATTCCGGTCTTGACCGAGACCCATCAATCCTGTGCTTGATTACGCTCCCGCTCATGGCCGACTCCACACCGTCCCCGAGCCCCTCCGCGCCCACCGCCCCGAACCCCGCCGACCGCCCGGTCTACGTCATCGGCGGCGGCCCGGCCGGACTCGCCGCGGCGTACGCGCTGGGCACCCGGGGGATACGGGCCGTGGTGGTGGAGAGGTCCGACCGGGTCGGTGCGTCCTGGCGGCGCCACTACGACCGGCTGCGCCTGCACACCACCCGGCGCCTGTCGGCCCTGCCCGGGCTCGCGATGCCGCGCCGGTTCGGACGGTGGCCGGCCCGCGACGACGTGGTCCGCTACCTGGAGAAGTACGCCGAGCACCACGAACTGGAGCTGGTCACCGGCGTCGAGGTGTCCCGCGTCGAGCGCACCGCCGACGGCACCGGCTGGCTGCTGCGCGCCTCCGGCGGCCGGGAGCTGACGGGCTCGGCGGTCGTCGTCGCCACCGGCTACAACCACACCCCGCACCTGCCGGACTGGCCGGGCCGCGAGACGTACGCCGGCGACCTCGCGCACGCCTCCGCCTACCGCGACGGCACCCCCTACGCCGGCCGGGACGTCCTGGTCGTGGGCGCCGGCAACACCGGCGCCGAGATAGCCGTCGACCTGGTGGAGAGCGGCGCCGGGCGGGTGCGGCTGGCCGTGCGGACCGTGCCGCACATCGTGCGCCGCTCGACCGCCGGCTGGGCCGCCCAGTACAGCGGCATCCTCGTCCGCCGGCTCCCGGTCGCCCTCGTCGACCGGCTCTCCCGGGTGCTGGCGCGGGCGAGCGTGCCCGACCTGTCGGCGCGGGGGCTGCCCCGCCCCGACACCGGGCTGTACACCCGGGCGAGACAGGGGGCCGTACCGGTGCAGGACGTCGGTCTGCTCGACGCCGTGCGGCGGGGCAGGGTCGAGGTGGTGGCCGCCGTGGAGGGCTTCGAGGACGGCAAGGTGGTCCTCGCCGACGGCACCCGGATCTCCCCGGACGCCGTCGTCGCCGCCACCGGCTACGTACGCGCCCTCGACGGCCTGGTCGGTCACCTCGGCGTCCTCGACGGCCGCGGCCTCCCCGTCGCGCACGGCCCCCGCACCCCGAAGAACGCGCCCGGTCTGTACTTCACCGGCTTCACCACGCCGCTCAGCGGCACCCTGCGCGAGGTCGCGCTCGACGCGGAACGGATCGCCAAGGCCGTACGCGCCCACCTGCGCCGCCCCTGACCACGACACGCCCGACGCCCCGGCCCGCCCCGTGTGCCGGATGCGACCGGGGCGTTGTCGCCCGCCCGTCCGCCGGTCGACGCGGCCGGGCTCGCCAACGCGGCGATCGTGCAGGCCGAGCTCGACGGCATGGCGAAGCTCGTCCCGGTCGACGCGCCCGAGCTGGACGCGGCCCCGACGGACACCGTGCGGGCCGCCGTCCTCGCGGACTTCGCCACGTACTTCGGCGGCCGGGCCCGGTCCCCCACGGCCTTCGTGCTCCAGCGCTGGAACAACGAGGCCCACACCCGCGGCGGTCCGGTGGCGATCGCCCCGCCCGGTGTGCTGACCCGCTGCGGCCCGGCCCTGCGGGAGCCCGTCGACGGGATCCACTGGCCGGGACGGAGACCTCCACCTCCTGGATGGGCTTCATGGACGGGGCCGTGCGGTCGGGCGAGCGGGTGGCGGAGGAGGTCCTGGCGGCGCCGTAGGGCCGGCCCCGCGGACCGGCCCCACAACGGCACGTCGACGCGGTCCGGCGAACCGGGCGGTCGGCACGATCCGGCGAACCGGGCGGTCGGCACGATCCGGCGATCCCGGCGGTCGGCGCGGTCCGGTGGTCAGCCCGCCACCGCGAGCCGGACCGTCCCGGCGTCCGGGCGCCGCCGGATCACCAGGGCCATCAGCGCCGCCGCCGCGCACAGCGCCCCCGACGCGTACCAGACCACGTCGTAGGAGCCGAAGACGTCGCGGGCGACACCGCCGAGGAAGGCGACCAGGGCGGCGCCGACCTGGTGGGAGGCGAGGACCCAGCCGAAGACGATGGCGCTGTCGTCGCCGTACTGCTCGCGGCAGAGCGCGAGGGTGGGCGGGACGGTGGCGACCCAGTCGAGGCCGTAGAAGACGATGAAGAAGATCATCGGGGGGTGGACCGTGGGGGCCAGCAGCATCGGGAGGAACAGCAGCGAGACGCCCCGGAGCGCGTAGTACACCGCGAGCAGGCGGCGCGCCTCGAAGCGGTCGGTGAACCAGCCGGAGGCGACCGTGCCGACCACGTCGAACACACCGATGACGGCGAGGAGCGAGGCCGCCGCCGTGACGGGCATGCCGTGGTCGTGGGCGGCGGGCACGAAGTGGGTCTGGACGAGGCCGTTGGTCGAGGCGCCGCAGATCGCGAACGTGCCGGCCAGCAGCCAGAAGGGGCCGGTGCGCGCGGCCGAGAACAGGACGGTGACCGCGCGCCGCGCGGCGCCCGTGACGGGGGGCGGCTTCGGCACGAACTCCCGTGCTCCGTACGGCTTCAGGCCCACGTCCGCCGGGTGGTCGCGCAGCAGCAGCCAGACGAACGGGACGACGGCGAGGGCGGCGAGGGCGACCGTGACGGCCGCCGGGCGCCAGTCGTGGCGGGTGACCATCCAGGACAGCAGCGGCAGGAAGATCAGCTGGCCGGAGGCGGAGGCCGCGGTGAGGATGCCGCTGACCAGGCCCCGGCGCTCGGTGAACCAGCGGTTGGTGACCGTCGCGGCGAACGCCAGCGCCATCGACCCCGACCCGAGACCGACCAGCAGGCCCCAGTACAGCAGGAGTTGCCAGGCCGCCGTCATCCACACGGTCAGGCCCGAGCCGACCGCGATCACGGTCAGGGCGACGGCGACCACGCGCCGGATGCCGAAGCGGTCCATCAGCGCGGCGGCGAACGGGGCGGTGAGCCCGTACAGCGCGAGGTTGACCGAGACGGCGGCGCCGATCGTGCCGCGCGACCAGCCGTACTCCTGGTGCAGGGGGTCGATGAGCAGTCCGGGCAGGGAGCGGAAGGCGGCCGCGCCGATGATCGTCACGAAGGTGACGGCGGCGACGAACCAGGCACGGTGGACGCGCGTCGGCCGCTTCTCCCGACGGACGGCGGTCGCTGGGGCTTCGCTTGTCTGGGTCACGCCATCGAGCTTCCGACACCCGCCTCGCGCGAACGAGTGGCCCGAAAGACAGGGTTCGCTAGGATCGGGCCATGACCTGTGAGCCGGATGCACCGCAGTTCCGCCCGCACCGCGTCGCCGTCCTCGCCCTGGACGGGCTGCTCCCCTTCGAGCTGGGCATCCCGCACCGCATCTTCGGCCGCCCCCGCGACGCCCTGGGGCGGCATCTGTACGAGGTCGTGACCTGCTCGGTCCGCCCGCCCGGCCCGGTCGAGACGGACGCCGACTTCGCGATCCAGGTGGAGCACGGCCCGGAGGCCCTCGCCACCGCCGACACCATGATCGTCCCCGCCTCCTACGAGCTGGGCCCGGTCCACGAGCGGGGCGTGCTCACCGAGGAGCTGGCCGCCGCCCTCGCCCACCTGCGCCCCGGCACCCGCCTCGCCTCCATCTGCACCGGCGTCTACGTCCTGGCCGCCGCCGGTTTCCTCGACGGCCGCCCCGCGACCACGCACTGGGCCGACGCCGAGCGCCTCCAGCGGCTGTTCCCGCAGATCGACGTCGACCCGGAGGTGCTGTTCATCGACGACGGCGACGTGCTGACCTCGGCGGGCGTCGCCGCCGGCATCGACCTGTGCCTGCACATGGTGCGCCGCGACCACGGCACCGCCGTCGCCAACGACGTCGCCCGCCGTACGGTCGTCCCGCCGCACCGCGACGGCGGCCAGGCGCAGTACATCGAACGGCCCGTGCCCGATCCGCAGCTGTCCGGCACGACCACCGCCCGCGCCTGGGCCCTCGACCGCCTCCACGAACCGATCCAGCTGCGGGACATGGCCGCCCAGGAGTCCATGTCGGTACGGACCTTCACCCGCCGCTTCCGCGAGGAGGTCGGCGTCAGCCCCGGCCAGTGGCTCACCCGGCAGCGCGTCGAACGGGCGCGGCACCTGCTGGAGTCCACGGAACTGTCCGTCGAACAGGTCGCCCAGGACGCCGGCTTCGGCACCGCCCAGTCGATGCGGCAGCACCTCCAGGCGGCGCTCGGGGTGACACCGACGGCCTACCGCCGCACCTTCCGGGCCACCGTCCGGACGTGATCCGGTGATCCCGGCGCCCACGGCGTTCGCGGTGTCCCCGGCGTCGTCAAGAATTGTCCACAGCCTGTGGAGAAGCGGGGGAAACGCCGGACGGCGGCGCGCCTCCCCCTGCCGGCTGCACCCGGGCGGGAGATGCCCCCGGCCCGCCCCGGGCACGGCAGCGCGCGCCACCGTCCGACTCGGCGTACGCCTCCCCACTCGCGACTCGCCCGAGCGGGGGGACCCTCATCGGTTCCCCTCGGCCCTGAGGGATCCGACGCCGAACCGGCGACCCGCACTCGGCGAGGACTCCCGTCACCGGAACCCTCGTCGTCCCCTCACGGCGAATCACCGACCACAAGCGTGATCAAACGGACACGCGCCGTCAACACCCGTTAGGTGATTCATCACTTACGCCCTCTTTGCGGTGGGCGCGCACGGAAGCACACCCGGCGCACCGCCACCCACCGGACACCGGCCGACCGCACCGCCCGCATCCGTGCCCCCGCCGGACACCGGCCGACCGCGGTCACCGCACCCGTGCACCCGTCGACCGTGCGCCCCTGGGCCTGTCGTTCGGATCACGCCGCGGACGCGGGGCCGGCCGTCACACGGCCTCGCAGGCGAACCCCTCGTACGCCGGCCCCCGGTAGGCCACCGCCGGTTCGGGACGGGACGGCGTGCCGCCGCGGTCCGCCGCGCCCCCGCACTCGGCCTCGTCCGCGCGGGGCCGCGCACAGCGGTCGAGTTCGCACCAGATGCGCTTGCCGGGCCCCTCGACGCTCCAGCCCCAGCGGTCCGCGAGACAGTCGACGAGGGCCAGACCGCGGCCGCCCGTGGCGTCGCCGTCCACGCACCGGGGCACGGGCGCCCGGCTGCTGCCGTCGGCCACCTCCAGACGGACGGTGGAGCCCCCCGCCTCCCCTCCGGCACCGCGCGGCAGCGAGAGGCGCAGCACGGCCGGACAACCCGTGTGCACCACGGCGTTGGTGACCAGTTCGGAGACGAGCAGGATCAGCGTCTCGGCGAGCGGCTCGTCGGCCTTTATCCCGGACCCGGCGAGGCGCGAACGGGCCCACCTCCGGGCCCGCCCCACCTCAGCGGGGTCGGGCCGGATCTCCAGCTGCACTTGAAGCACCTGCACCGCTCACACCATCCGAACCGGCGGACACATGGCCGCGCGCCACGTGAGCCACGCAAGCCACGCGAGCACCATGACGACGAGAGCCACGATCGTAGCCATTTTCTGCATGACCAGAACAATGGCCAGAGGCAGCGTGACGGAACGTGAATCCCTTACGAGACAGCCTGGTTGACGCACCGTCACCCCAACAAGCGCTTCGGGCATATTCCAGCGCGAAGGAGTACCCGTGCGGCATACTGTGCGACGCTCGCCCCGGGGGGTCGAACAGACGGGGCCCCGGCGCACATCCGCCCTGGGAGCGGGGGTGCGCACCCTCGCGTACGGCACCGTCCCCGGGGCACCACCGGCACGGCTCGCACTCGGAACCAGTCGCATCTCACAGACGGTACCCGAGCGACTCCCCGACTCCGGGCCGTGACGGGTCACGCCTCGGACACAACCGCAATTCACGCTCCGTGACAGCAGTACGCCACAATCCGCGACACCGGCGCCGTCAGTCATCCATCGCCGCAGGCCGGCGCCGTGCCGCCGTGTCCGCACCCAGGGGCCACGAGGGGGCCTCTCGTCACCCTCCGTGTGGTTGCACGCACATCGAGTGCACCTATGTGCGGACCGCGACTCCGCCTCCCAGGTGAACCCTGTTATATGCCTGACGTGATGTCAGATCGGTGTGGACGCGGGTCTGACTGCCGTTCAGTCAAGCGGCCATCGCCCCCGGCTACTCCGACACGGTGAAGTAGCGGGCGAACGCCGGCACGATGTCCGCCTCGCCGACCGTGCCGTCGGCGCCGGCGCCGAGTGCCGCCGCCACCGTGCGGGCGGTCTCGTCGGGGACGCCGAGGGCCTTGAGGACGCGGGCGGTGTCCTCGACGGTGGCGCGGCCGTCGCCGTCGGGGTCGGCGACGGCGAGGGCGGCGTGCAGGAAGGGACGGGCGATCTCGGCGAACCGGTCCGGGTTGTCGCGCAGCCGCTTGACCGCGCCGTTGACGAACTCCTCGCGGCTGATGCGCTGGTCGCCGTCGCGGTCGGCGATCCCCGCCATGCCCTGCCAGAAGGCCTCCGCCCCGGCGTACAGGGCCTGCCCCTTGTCGGACCGGGCGGGGGTGCCGAACTCGGCGAGCAGGGCCTTGGCCGCGGCGCCGAAGTCCTCCCGGTCGATGGTGCCGTTGCCGTCCTGGTCGAAGGTGGCGAACCGGCCGGCGATCCTGCGTTCGTACTCGCTGCTGACCATGTCTTCTCGGGCCGCCTTACGTCGTCGCGTGCGGGTGCTTCCGGCAGGGAGCGTACGACGCCGGCGACGCTCCGGTGGCGGCTGAGTGACGGTTGTGCCAAGACAGGGGGAATTTCGGGACAAGAGTGTGGCCGAGCGGGTGGCGCGGGTCACGCGGACAGGGGTTCGGTCCCTTCGTCGACGGCCTCCGCCACATCGCCGTACACGTCGAAGAGCCGGCGGACGCCCAACGCGCCGAGGACCCGGTTGACGTGGGAGTCCTCGACGGCGCCGCGCGCCGGGAGGATCAGGCGCAGCCGGCCCCGGCAGGACCGGATCAGGCGGCGGGCGGCGATGAGGACGCCGACGCCGCTGGAGTCGCAGAAATGCACCTCGGAGAGGTCCAGGACGAGGCTGTGGCGGCCCTCGGCCACCACGTCGTGGACCCGCTGACGCAGCACCGGCGACGTCACCAGGTCCAGCTCGCCCGACACGTGGAGCACGGCCCATCCACCCCGCTCGCCGCCGGTCACTTTGAACGCCACCACCACGCCCTTCGCTCGCCGTAAACGGAAGTCGTCCCTTCGCTTCCTTGCAGCGCGGCTGCCCAGCGGCCGTGCCCCGAAACGCCGCACGGAAAACGGCCACTCAAGAAAAGAGGCCGATTCCTGTCATATTCAGTCCTGTTCAATCTTTGTTGATCAATCTTGCACTGATCCGATCGGGTCTGATCAGTACCGAGCCGGGTAGGCAACGCCCTATACCACCCTCCGCCCGGCAGGGGGCGCACATTGCATCAAAGGGGCGTGCGGCATCGGACGTGCCGACTACATTCGAGGTGACGGTGGACGCACGCTGGACGCAGACACGAGCACGACGAGGGGGTCGCATGGCGCGGAAGGACGCACCACCCCGCTGGGACCGCAAGATGCAGCAGCGGCTCGCGCGCGGCGAGGCCGCCGCCCTCGGTGAGCTCTATGACCGCTTCGCTTCGCTCGTGCACGGACTTGCTCATCGTGTGCTCGAAGACGAACGGGCCGCCGACGGCATCACCCGCGAGGTCTTCGCCCATGTCTGGCAGCACCCCGACGCCTACGACCCCGCGCAGGGCCCGCTGCGCACCTATGTCGCCGCGCTGACCCACCGTCTCGCCGTGCAGCGGCTGCGCGCCACCGAGACCGCGGCGCTGGCCCGCGGCGGCCCCGGCAGCACCGAGGAACTGGAGAACAAGGTCCGCCACGCCTCCGTCGCCGCCCGCGCCGACTACATCGTCCAGTCCATGCCGGCCCCGTTGCGGGCCGCCCTCGAACTCGCCTACTTCCAGCGTCGCGACTACCGCCAGACCGCCGCCGACCTCGCCATCACCGAGGACGAGGCCCGCCGCCGCCTCCGTCTCGGCCTGCAACTGCTCTCCACGGCCCACGACACCGCCGCCCCGGGCGCACCGCCCGAATACGGGGGCGCGGCATGAGCGGCACGGAACGCTTCGCGGCGTTCGACGACGACGCCCACGCCCCCGGCGCTCCGAGCGCCGCCGGCCCGGCCGGCGGTTCCGGCGGTGCGAACGGTCCCGGCGGCTCCGGCGGTGCGGACGGTACCGGCGGTCCGCCGCCGTTGTCCGCCACGGTGCCCGCCGGCCCGACGCCCCCGCGTCTGGAGCACCCCGTGCTGAAGTCGCTGCTGGGCGCGTGGGCGCTGGCCGCCTGCTCGGCCGAGGAGACCGCCGCCGTGGAGGAGCACCTGGGCGGCTGCGGCACCTGCGCCGACGAGGCCCGGCGGCTGCGCGAGGCGGTCGGCCTGCTCCAGCGGCCCGAGAGCCTCGACCTGGACCCCAACCTGCGCACCCGCGTCCTGGACGGCTGCCTGGACCGGCGCCCGCCCCGCGTCCCGGTGCCCGCGTGGGCCACGTCGTACGACGCCGAGACCGCCCGCCTGGACGCCCTGCTCCAGGACTTCGGGGACGCGGAGTGGCACGCGCCGGTCCGGCTGCGCTGGTTCGGGGGCGAGGACGGGACGAGCCGCCGTACGACCGTCGCCGGGGTCATCGCGCACCTGCTCGCGGTGGACGGACTGATCGCCGTCGCCCTGGGCCTGGAGGACCCGCTGCCCGGGGACAAGCCGGCGGAGACGCCCGCCGAGCGGACGGAGGCGTACTGGGGGGCCTCGCGCTTCCCGCCGACGCGTACCGTGCGCGCGCCGTGGCGGGAGCAGACCCACGCCGTCGTCCGCACGGTCTCCTTCACCGGCGGCGGCCGCGGCACCCTGCCGGTGTCGTACGGCGGCTTCGAGCTGCCGCTGCGGGACGCGCTCGCCGACCGGGCCTTCGAGTGCTGGGTGCACGCCGAGGACATCGCGGAGGCCGTCGACTACCCCTACGCGCCGCCCGCGCCGCGCCACCTGCACGACATGATCGACCTGGCCGCCCGCCTGCTGCCGGGCGCCCTGGCCGAACGGCGGCGGGCGGGCCTCGCCGCGCCGGGGCGCAGCCGGCACCTGGTGACCGCCGGCCGGCCCGGCCGCAGTCTGCGGCTGGAGATCGAGGGCTCGGGCGGCGGCGAGTGGCTCATCCCGCTGGACTCCCCCGCCGCGGTGGGCTCCGCCGACCACGAGGTGGCCCATGTCGCCCTGGACGACGTGGAGTTCTGCCGGCTGGCGGCGGGCCATGTGTCGCCGGAGGAGGCCGCGGCGGGACAGGTCGGGGACCCGGAGGCGATCAGGGACGTCCTGTTCGCGGCGGCGTCCCTGAGCCGGATGTAGGCCGCCGCCCGGTCACCGACCGCCCCCGCACCGCCCCCGGGCCCTGTCGTCACACCGCCGACCAGCGCTGGGACGCCTCCCCCGCGCAGGTCGTCGCCGCCACCCCGCCGCCGAGGGCGAGGTCGAGGCAGCCGCCGATGGAGACGCTCACCAGGCTGCCGCCCGATCCGGAACGCCACAGCCGGGCGGCGCCCCCGTCGCACGCGGCGACGAAGACGGCCTGGCCGAGCATGTTGGCGGACAGGCACTGACCGCTCTGCCCGTTGACGAGCTGGAAGCTCCCGCCCGACGCGCTGCGGACGGTCCACGAGGAGCTCGCGTCCGAGCAGCTTCCGTCGTCCGCGGCGCCGTACACGGTGGTGAGGCAGTTGTCGTTGTCGCCGTTGCGGTAGCGATGGGTGCCGGAGGCGGGGGCGGTGGTCGACGTCGACGTACCGCCGGAGGTGCCCGAGCCGGACCTGTCCGCCGGTCCCTTCCGCGCCCGCCTGCCCGCCGGCGGCCGGTGACGCCGTCGGTGTCGTCGTGCCCGACGGGCTGCCGCCCGCGGCGGACGGGGTGACGACGGCGGTCGGCGCCGTCACGGTGACGGACGGGGTGGCCCCCGCCCCGGCCCCCGCCCCGGCCTCCGCCTCCGCCGCCCCCGGCGCGGACGTGTACGGCAGGTGCTGGACGGCGAGGGTCGTCCCGCCGACGATCACCACGACGGGGACGACGGCGAGGAGGATGCGGGTCCGGCGACGGCGCCCGGGTTTCCGCCCGGTCGCCTCCTCGTCCCCCTTCGCCCCGCCCTGCTCGAAGGAACTCCGCGACTCCCAGGAGGCGCGCATCTCGGCGTTCGCCCAGTGGGTGCGGCCCCACGTCGAGTCGGGGGAACTCGCCCCGCTCCCCCTGGCGTTGATCGAGTCGCTGGTCCTCGGACCGGTCATCGGCGTCGCCCGCCGCTGGCTCTCCGGGGTCGACGACGTCGACCCCGACGACGCCGCGCGGGATCCTGCCGGAGCGGATCTGGCGTTCGGTGAGCCCGTGAGGGAGAGCCGGGGAACGGGTCAGGAGGACGGCTCGGTGAGCCCGGGAGAGAAAGCCGGGGAACGGGTCAGGCGAAGACGACCGTCCGCCGCCCGTTCAGCAGGATCCGGCGCTCCGCGTGCCACTTGACGGCCCGCGCCAGCGCCTGGCACTCCACGTCCCGCCCGATCGCGACCAGCTGGTCCGGGGTCACGTCGTGCCCGACCCGCTCGACCTCCTGCTCGATGATCGGCCCCTCGTCGAGGTCCGCGGTGACGTAGTGCGCCGTCGCGCCGATCAGCTTCACGCCCCGCGCGTGCGCCTGGTGGTACGGCTTGGCGCCCTTGAAGCTCGGCAGGAAGGAGTGGTGGATGTTGATGATCCGGCCGCTGAGCTGCTTGCAGAGGTCGTCGGAGAGGACCTGCATGTAGCGGGCGAGGACGACCAGTTCGACGTTCTCCCCGCGGACGATCTCCAGGAGCTTCGCCTCGGCCTCGGACTTGGTGTCCTTCGTCACCGGGATGTGGTGGAAGGGAAGGTCGTAGGAGGCCACCAGCTCGGCGAAGTCGGTGTGGTTGGAGACCACCGCCGCGATGTCCACCGGCAGTGCGCCGATCCGGGCGCGGAACAGCAGGTCGTTCAGGCAGTGGCCGAACTTGCTGACCATGAGGACGATCCGCATCCGCTCGTCGGCCCGGTGGATCTGCCAGTCCATGTGGAAGGAGTCGCCGATCGCCGCGAAGCTCGCCCGCAGCTTGTCCACGGTCACCGGGGGCTCCGCCGAGAAGTGCACGCGCATGAAGAACAGACCCGTGTCGTGGTCGCCGAACTGCTGGCTGTCCTCGATGTTGCACCCGGTCATGAAGAGGTAGCTCGACACGGCGTGCACGATGCCCTGCTTGTCGGGGCAGGACAGGGTGAGGACGTACTGGTCGGCGGGGGCCGCCGCGGCTCGGGTGGACTGCTCACTCATGCACGACAGGGTCTCACGACCGCACCGGCCCGGTGGAACTCCGTCCGCAGGACGGACCCGCCCCGGTACGCCCTCCCCGGCCTCCGGGGACCGACCTGCCTACGCGGACCGGCCTGCCCACGGGACCGGCCTGCCTGCCTACGCGGACCGGGTCAGGATCCGCAGCACCTCCAGCGTGCGCGGCGGCGCGTCCGGGTCCTCCCCGTCGGACACGGCCATCCGCACGTGCGCGTCACGGGCCGCCCGCACCGCCTCCGGCCACGCCTGGTGGTCCATGTAGGCGGAGACCGGCGCGTCCGGGCCGACCTGGTGCATGATCCGCAGCACCCGCAGCACGGCGGTGTCGACGAGCGCCGCCTCCTGCGAGTCGCGGAAGATCGTGCCGACGTACTTCTCGGCGGACCAGTTGTCCAGCCAGGTGTCCTCGACCAGGCGGTACACGGCGTCGGTGACGTCGCCGTACCCCTCGACCCCGGCCAGCCAGACGTCCCGCTGGAACAGCGGGTCGGAGAGCATGTGCAGCGCGGAGCGCACATTGCTGCGCCAGCGCCACCACGGCATGTCGTTGAGTGGCATGCCGCCCATGGTGGAGGAGCGACGGCTGCGACGGGAAGAGTTCTCCGAACCTTGTTGCACGGTCATCGATCGTACGTTCCGTGTCCCGGGCGTCCCACTCGCCCCGGTAATTCACCTGCATGTCACCGAGCGTTGACCAAGAGTCACTCGGCGGTTGGTGATGTGGCGGAATCGTGCGGGTTCATGACCGGCAGGCGACGCATGCGAAGCACCTTCCTCCCCAGGTACCTCCGCCTCACCCGATCCGTCAGAGCCACCGCCCTGTCGGCGGGTGCCCTGATCGCCTGCGCGTCACTCGCCGCGGGATGCGGGATCGTCCCCGGCACCACGGGGGGTTCCGGGGACGATCCGATCGTCGTGATGACCTGGGCCCCCGAGGGCACGGCCGCGACCAACAAGCCCGGAATGCCCGCCTTCGCGCGCGCCTACGCCCGCTGGATCAACGCCCACGGCGGGCTGGGCGGCCGCGAACTGACCGTCCTGACCTGCAACGACCACAACGACACCGTGGCCGCCGCGAAGTGCGCCCGGCGGGCGGTCAAGGAGGGGGCGGTCGCCGTCATCGGCTCCTACAGCCAGCACTCCGAGTCCTTCCTGCCGCCCCTGGAGGGCGCCGGCATCCCCTACATCGGCGGCTACGGCGTCACCAACGAGGAGTTCACCAGCCCCCTCTCCTACCCGGTCAACGGCGGGGCGCCGGCGCTGCTGGCCGGACTCGGCAGGGAACTCGCCGCGGTCTGCGGATCCGTCGCGCTCGTCCGCCCCGACACCATCGCGGGCGACGCGCTGCCCGCCATGCTCGACGCCGGGCTGAAGGCGGGCGGGCACGACGCGGCCGACGACCAGCTGGCGGCGGAGGACGCCGCCCAGTACACGGCGCAGGCCGAGGCGGCCCTGGAGTACGCCACCGACGGCGGCGACGGCGCCGAGGGGAAGGGGTGCGTGGTTCCCGCGCTCGGCGACCGCACCAGCACCTACATGGACTCCTTCCGCCGCACCCGCGAGGACTACCCCGCCGTGCGTACGGCCACCGTCCTCGGCAGCGTCGACCAGGCGGTGATCAACTCCACCGGCGGCGCCACCGGCCCCTTCGAGGGGTCGTACGTCACCGGCTGGTACCCGGTCGCGGACGACTCGCGCTGGGACGCGATGAAGAAGGTCGTCAAAGAGCAGGCCTTCTCCGACACCCGGATCGACGCGTCGGACACCGGGGTGCAGACCACCTGGATCGCCTACACCGTGTTCCGGCGGGTCGTGGAGTCGCTGGGCAGCGGCGAGGTGACCGCCGACAGCGTGCGCGGCGCCCTGGACGACGGGCTGGAGATCAGCACCGGCGGTCTCACGCCGACCCTGCGCTGGGAGTTCAGCGACAAGCTCGCCTCCATCGGCTTCCCGCGCCTGGTCAACGCCGACGTGACGCTCCAGACGGTACGCAAGGGCCGGCTGGTGGCCGCCCGGGACGGTTTCGTCGACGTGACGAAGACGCTGGAGAACGCGGACGTCGACTGAGCCCGCCGGGCCGACCGGCCGGACTCCCCGCCGGGCGGCCCTCCCCGGCGGGCTCACAGCCGGGCCGGCCGACGAGACTCACAGCCGGGCCGACCGGCAGGGCGCCCAGCCGGGCTGACCGGCGGACCTCTACAGCCGGTGCGGTCGGCGGGCCTCGGAGCCGGGCCGGCCGCCGCGCCTCTACAGCCGATCGGGCCCGCAGGCCTTAACAGCCGGTGCGGCCGACGAGCCTCGGAGCCGGTCCGGCCGCCAAGCCTCAGAGCCGGTGCGGCCGAACGAGCCTCTACAGCCGGTCCGGCCCGCAGGCCTCTACAGCCGGGCCGGCCGCCAAGCCTCGGAGCCGGGCCGGCCGTCAGGCCTCACAGTTGGGTCGGCTGGCGCTCCGTCAGTCCGTACGTCGCGGCGATCTGGTTCCAGATCGCGGCGGCCTGGGTCTTCTGGGTGCTGGCGGTGCCGCTCTCGCGGTTGCCGGCCTGCGTCTGGGCGGTGGTCGGGGCCTGGCCCTTCTTGCAGCTCTTCTTGTTGGCGGCGACCTGGTCGGCCCAGGCCGCGTAGTGGTTGTCGGCGGACGCGGACGCCTGCCACGCCTTGGTGAGCGCGGTGGTCAGCGCGGCGTGGTTCGGGAGCTGGTCGACGCTCAGCCCGGACAGCCTGGTCACCAGCTCGGTGCGCTGCGTCGCCGCGTCCCGCAGGTTCTTGGCGGCCTGGGCGAGGTTGCTGCACTTCTTCACGTCGGCCACCGCGCCGATCACGGTGGCCCGGCTGCTGCCGCTGTCCGCGAGCAGCGCGTCCAGCGCGATCGCCTGCTGCTCGGCGGGGTCGGCCGCCGACGCCGAGGGGGACGCCTCGGTGGCGGGCGCGGACGCCGCCACGGTCTTGTTGTCGTCGCCCTGGTCGCTCGTGCCCCCGCCGGCGAGCAGCGCTCCCGCGCCGATCCCGACGACGGCGATCGCCACGCCGACCGCGGCGAACAGCGGCACCCGCGATCCGGTGCGGCCGCCACGGCCACGCCCGTGGTCGTCGTCGTCCCGCGCGGCGCGCCGCCCGCCCCCGCCGCCGGGCGGGGCGTACGAGGACCGGTCGGACCCGTGACCGGGCCCGGCGCCGTAACCGCCGTGTCCGGCGGGCTCGGGCGCGGAGAACTGCGGCAACTGCTGCGTCGACCCGGACGGTCCGTCGTCCGCGGGCCCGCCCCGGAAGAGGTTCTCGAACTCCGCGGGCGGCTGCCGGTCCGCGCCGCCCCCGCCGTACGGCGGCTGACCGGTCACCGGCGGGATGTACTGCGTGGCCTCGGAGTCGGGGTGCGCGGCACCGGGCAGCGGACCGGGGTGGGCGCCGGGGTGCGCACCGGCGCCGGGCAGGTGCCCCGCGCCCGCGTGCGCCGGGCCGCCGGGGTACGCCGGGGCGCCCGGGACGTGGCCCGCGCCCGCGCCCGGGAAGGAGCCGGGCTGCGCGCCGCCCGGCATCGGGCCGGGGCCGTGGCCGGCCGAGTGGCCCGGGAAGTGGGCCGGCTCCGACGGCGCCTCCGGGGGCAGGGCACCCGGTCCCACCGGCGGCAGGTACTGCGTGGCGCCCTCGTCCACGGGGGCCGCGGGCACCGGCGGTATGTACTGCGTCGCACCGTCGTCCACCGGGGCGGCGGACACGGGCGGTATGTACTGCGTCGCGCCGTCGTCCACGGGTCCGGCCGGGACCGGCGGGATGTACTGGGTGGCGGCGTCGGCGGGCGGCGGCAGCGGGGCCGACGGCGCGCCGTGGCCGTACGACGGGGCCGGGGCGCCCTCGGGCGGCAGCGGGGCGGCGCCCGGGCGGGCCCCGGAGCCCCACGCGTCGTGGCCCGCGGGCTGCGGGGCGGCGCCCCACTGCCCGTCCGCCGGGGGCGGCCAGCCCTGGCCGCCCGGCTGCTGCTCGGGGCCCCACGGCCCGCCCCAGGTCTGCCCGCCGGACGGCGCGGACACCGGCGGCGGCGCCTGCTGCCCGTACGGCCGCCTGCCGTCGGGGGAACTGCCCGTCATGCCCGGCAGCAGGGGTTCCCCGCCGTCGGAGGGCAGCACGATGCCTTCGCGCGCGGGCCGCGCCGAGGGCTCCTCGCCCTGTCCACTCTGCGTCACCGGGACTCCAACTGATGGGGGACCTTCGGAATCGTCGGCTCACGCTACCGGGTCGGCGGAACCCCGTGCCACGCAGCTCAGGACGTGATCTCCCTCCCAATGGGACGAGTGTGAGATGTGTGACGGAACCGGAGCGCCGTGCGCCGTGTCCGCCGGGCCCCGCGCGACGACGGGCCGTTCCCCGGTGTTCACGCACTGACGCTCCGTCCGTTCACGCGGCGGCCTGGAGGTCCAGCCGGGCCCCGAACTCCCTGACCACGGGTTCCTCCCGGAACGGCTGGAGCCGCTGCTGGAGGTCCTCCAGGTACTCCGCGCCCCGGTTGGAGCGCAGGGTCTCCAGCAACTCCACCGCCTTCGTACCGGTGTTGCAGGCCTGCTCCACCTCGCGCTGCTGCACCTGCGCCGTGGCCAGGAGCACATATCCGATGGCCCGCCGGCGGGCCCGCCCCTGCGGATGCCCGGCCAGGGACTGCTCGGCGCACCGGGCCGCCGCCTCGGCCTGGCCGAGATCGCGGTGGCAGTGCGCCAACTCGTCGGCCAGATAGGCCTCGTCGAAGTGCGCGATCCACGACGGGTCGTCGCCGGCCGCCGGATCGGCCGCCTCCAGTGCCGCCACCGCCCGGCCGGCCGCCTCCTGGGCCGCCCGTACGTCGCCCATGAGCGCGTGTCCACGGGCCTCGGCCGCGTGGAACATCGCCTCCGCCCGCGGCGTCACGCGCCCCCGTGCGCCCTCCTGCGCCGCCCGTGCCAACTGGGCGATCTCGCGCGGGTTCCCGAGCTGCGCGGCCAGGTGGCTCATGGAGGCGGCGAGGACGTAACCGCCGTAGCCGCGGTCGCCGGCCGCCTGGGCGAGGCGCAGGGCCTGGATGTAGTAGCGCTGGGCGAGCCCCGGCTGTCCGGTGTCGACGGCCATGTAGCCGGCCAGCTCCGTCAGCCGGGCCACGGACGCGAAGAGTTCCCGCCCCACCGCCTCCCGGTAGGACCCGGCGAGCAGGCCCGAGACGACGCTGTTGAGGTAGTGCACGACGACCGGGCGCACGTGCCCGCTGCCGTACTGGTGGTCCAGGTCGACCAGCGCCTGGGTCATCGCCTTGACGGCCGCCACGTCGGACAGCCCCACCCGCGGGCCCGCCGAGCGCGCCACCTGCGCGTCCGGGGAGGAGATCAGCCAGTCCCGGCTCGGCTCGACCAGCGCCGAGGCGGCCACGGACGACCCCGAGAGGAAGTCCCGGCGGCCCACGTCACTGCGCCACAGCTCGCAGACCTGCTCGATGGCCCCCAGTACCGTCGGCGAGAACTGGAGTCCGACACCCGACGCGAGGTTCTTGCCGTTGGCCATGCCGATCTCGTCGATCGTGACCGTACGGCCGAGCTTGCGGCCCAGCGCCTCGGCGATGATCGCCGGGGCGCGTCCCCGCGGCTGCTGTCCGCGCAGCCAGCGGGCCACGGACGTCTTGTCGTAGCGCAGGTCGAGGCCGTGCTCCGCGCCGCACATGTTGACGCGGCGGGCGAGCCCGGCGTTCGAGCAACCCGCTTCCTGGATGAGCGCCTGCAACCGTTCGTTCGGCTGCCGCGCGACAAGAGGCCTTGCGGCCATGGGCACTACCCCCTGTTTCTCGGCGGCTCACCTCCGGAGCGCGCCGCTGGTGCCGGGAGGACGGCCCGGCGGGCCCGTGGGCCTCCGTCCCGTTCGTCCCGCCGGCGCCGGCGCTCCCTTCGGCTCGTCCGCCCTGTGGCTGCGGTGCCGTCCCGCGCACCGAGTTGATGTGTCTTCCACCGAATAGTTCCGGCCGTGAAGATCAATGCCCCACGAATACGGCGAGAATGCGAGGCATGTGACGATTGCCGGGGTAATGGCGGAAGCCGACCCCCAAGCGTGACTACCCGCTTCCGCGCTCATTCCTGCCGCGCGCCCCCGCCGATGCACCCATGCGCCCCGGACGCGGGATCGATGCTCCTCCCCCGCGCACGTGGGCGGGCGTAACCCCTGGTGACGCCCAGAGTTGTGTTCATCGTGGAAGAGACCATCGCGGGCGCCGAAGCCGCTCAGATCCCGAAGCAGCGCGGGGAATCGCTGCTGGACACCGCTGTTCGCTACGCCGAGGAACGTCACTGGGACGTCTTTCCCGGCACCTGGCTGGAAGCCGTGGAGGGGACGCAGCGGTGCTCCTGCGGTGACGCCGCGTGTCCGGCGCCCGGGGCGCATCCCGCGCGGCCGGACTGGGCCACGCAGGCCACGGGGAGTGCGACCGTCGCGCGCCGGATGTGGCAGAAGCAGCCGTCCGCCTCGATCCTGCTGCCCACGGGGCGGACGTTCGACGCGATCTCCGTGCCGGAGACGGCGGGCTTCCTGGCGCTGGCCCGGATGGAGCGGATGGAACTGACGCTGGGGCCGGTGACGTTGACGCCGGACCGCCGGATGCACTTCTTCGTCCTGCCGGGCGCGTCCGCGAAGCTGCCCGAACGGGTCCGCGCACTGGGCTGGTCGCCGGGGTCGCTCGATCTCGTCGCGCTGGGCGAGGGGTCGTACGTGGCCGCGCCGCCCACCCGGTTCGGGTCGCGGGGCGCCGTGCAGTGGGCCTGCCGGCCGACTCCCGCGAACCGGTGGCTGCCGGACGCGGAGGAGCTGGTCTCGCCGCTGGCCTATGCGTGCGGGCGGGACCGGTAACGGCGCGCCGCCCGCACGGTCCGGGTAGGACGGCCGTGACGAACGTGACTGGCGTGGCTGCTGTGACCGCCGTGAAGGCGTGACAGCCGTGACAGCGTGAACGCGGTGACCGCAGCCGTGAACGCCGTGAACGCCGTGACAGCGTGAAGGCCGGGACGGCCATGTCGGCGGCCGTGAAGGCCCCGCTCACCCGGCGCGGACGGCGGTGACGGCCCCGCTCACCCGGTGAGGACGCCGTCGAGGAACGGCTCGATGGCCGCGCGCCACGCCTCCGGCTGGTCGTAGTGGACGAGGTGGCCGGCGTCGGCGACCTCGGCGTACTCGCCGCGCGGGAGGACGCGGACCATCTCCTGGGCCTCGGCGCGGCCCAGCAGGCCGTCGAGGCCGCGCACGACCAGGGTGGGGCACCGCACCTGGGCCAGCTCCTCCCAGTGGGCGTCGTAGATCCAGGTCTCGCGGGACTTCAGCATCTGCTCGGGTTCGAAGACGGGGCGCCAGCCGTCGGTGGACTCGTGCATCACCTCGGCGTAGAACTCGCCGCGCGCCGGGTTCGGGCGCTCGACCCAGGGGTCGTCCTCGCCGAACCACTTGCGGACGTCGGCGAGGGTGGCGAAGGGAACGGGCCAGGAGCGGAACCAGTCGGCCCACTCACGCTGCGAGGCCGCGCCGAGCGCGGAGGCCCGCATGTCGCAGATGATCAGCCCGGAGACCAGGTCGGGACGCTTGGCGGCGAGCTGCCAGGCGGTCAGGGCGCCCATGGCGTGGCCGATGACGACGGCCGGGGCGAGACCGAGCTGCTCCAGGGCGGCCTCGGCGTCCTCCACGTACGCCTCGCGGGTGTAGGCGGCCTGCGGGGGCTTCTCGCTCTGGCCGTGGCCGCGCTGGTCGAGGGCGATCGCCCGGTGCCGCCCGGAGAGCCAGCGGGCGGTGGACGCCCAGTGCGAGGCCCGGCCCATCAGACCGTGCAGCAACAGCACGCCGGTGGTCCGGTCGGGGTCGGCGGGCCCGTCCGGCACCGCCCCTCCCCCGGACGACTGGGCCGGAATCGTGGGCTCCGACCCGTTCTGCGCCGGGTCGGACTTGGGCGGGTCACCGAACTCCCAGGCCGCCAGGCGTACGCCGCCCGCCCCGGTCACCTCGATGCGTCGCGCCATAGGTCCTGGCACCCCCCTCGCTCCGCTCGGACCCCCCGCTCCCGTTCGAGCCGGCCGGTCCGGTCACGCGTCGTGTCTGCCGTCGTACCGCTGTGCTGTCCACTGCCTTCGCCCATCGCGCGCCTCGCGCGGCCCGTCACGGCCGTGAATCATCACGGTCGTGATGCGCCCCGCGCGAGGCCCTTCACCCGCAGGCTATCGAATGAACATTCGAAAACACCCACTTACGCGGCCAACACCGCTCGTTCGAGTGACCACCCTCAAGGAATGATCGCCGCCCCCGAGGGGAGATCTTCAACGGGAGGCGGACCGCTCGGGGAAAACGGTCCGAGGGGATTGACCCTGAGAGCTCGGGGCTCCGGGTCAGGACAGGGGAGGACAGGCCCCGGCGCCACACGGCGCCGGGGCCCTCCGTTCGTCTGCGGCACATCATCCCCGCCCCCTCAGGTCATATGCCTCTCGCGACAGATTGGCACGCGAAGCGCCGGAGCGCTGCGATTCGGCACAGGGAATCACCGATTCGACGACATCGACGCGTCACCTCAACTGCCCGACGCGCCCCAGGAGTTGAACAATGCTCAGGCTTTACGGAAGGCCAGCCGCCGGTCCCGCCGCCACCCGGGGGTCGGTATGGGTGGTCGGTATGGGTGGTCGGTACCGGTGATCGCTACCGGTGATCGGTACCGATGATCAGTACGGGGCGAACCCGGGTCCGGTGCCGGCCCGGCTCCGGCGCGGCGCGGTCCAGCTCCGGCGCGGCCCGGCTCCGGCGCGGCCGGCTGCCGCTCAGCGCTTGGCGACGAACACGTGCGACGCGACGTCCGACTCCAGCTCGGCCGCCTCACCGCCACTGCCCACCAGCACGCCGCCGGCCGACTCCGTGACGCTCACCACCGCACCGGGCTGCACACCCGCCCGGCGCAGCGTGTACATCAGCTGCGCGTCCGTCTGGATCGGCTCGCCGATGCGGCGGACGACGACCGTCTTGCCCTCCAGGCCGGGGTCGAGGTCGGCGAGCGAGACCATGCCCTCGTCCAGGAACGGGTGGGCGCCGTCCGTCTCGCCCAGCTCCTCCAGCCCCGGGATCGGGTTGCCGTACGGCGACTCGGTGGGGTGGCGCAGCAGCTCCAGGACGCGGCGCTCGACGGCCTCGCTCATCACGTGCTCCCAGCGGCACGCCTCGGCGTGGACCTGCTCCCACTCCAGGCCGATCACGTCGACGAGGAGACACTCGGCGAGGCGGTGCTTGCGCATCACGCGCGTGGCCAGCCGGCGGCCCTCGTCCGTGAGCTCCAGGTGCCGGTCGCTGGCCACCGAGACCAGGCCGTCCCGCTCCATGCGCGCCACGGTCTGGCTGACCGTCGGCCCGCTCTGGTCGAGCCGCTCGGCGATCCGGGCGCGCATCGGGACCACACCTTCCTCTTCCAGCTCGAGGATGGTGCGGAGATACATCTCCGTGGTGTCGATCAGTCCGGACATACGTGCCCCTTGATGAGATGTGCCGAAGGCTCGACGGCTCTTCGGCGCGTGCGCTGGCCCTGGCTTCAATTCTGCCGGATGGCACTGACAAGCGTGCCGCGCCGGTGGAACGAGGCGGTTACATCGGGGAATCCGGGTCCGGCGACCGTCCGGAGGCGAGCTCGCGCCCGGACCCTGCGGAGACCTAAGGGCCTGGTGGGGCCTGGTGGGACCCGGTGGGGGTGGTGGGGCCCGGTGGGGCGGTCGGGCGCGCGGGGCCGTCGGGCTGGTGGGCCGATCGGGCTCGGGGGACGGGCCGACGGGAGCGGGCTCAGCGCCGGTAGAAGATCCGGTCCCCGTACTCGTCCATGATCCGTCCGTTCCACTCGTGCCCGCCGTCCACGTTGCCGGAGCGCAGCAGCGGGGGCTCGATGCCGCGGGCGGCGAGGGAGGCGGCGGCGGTGGCCACGACCGCCTGGAGGAGGGCCGCGGTGACCACCGTGGAGGCGGGCGCGAAGGGCGCGGGGACGGTGTCGAGGGTGAGTTCGGCGTCCCCGACGGCGATCTTGGAGTCCACGACGACGTCGCAGTGGTCCTTCAGGAACGTGCCCGAGGCGTGCCGTGACACGGTCTCGGTCGCGTACGCCACCGAGGTGACGCCGATCACCCGCACGCCCAGGCCGCGGGCGGTCAGGGCCATCTCGACGGGCAGGGCGTTGCGGCCGGACAGGGAGACGATCACCAGGGCGTCGCCCGCGCGCAGCGGGGAGGTGCCGAGGACGGCGCCCGCCAGGCCGTCGACGCGCTCCAGGGCGGAGCCCAGGGTGGCGGGCACGACGTCGACGCCGACGACGCCGGGGACGGCGAGCAGGTTCATCAGGGCCAGGCCGCCGGCCCGGTAGACGACGTCCTGCGCGGCCAGCGAGGAGTGACCGGCGCCGAAGGCGAAGAGGCGGCCGCCGGAGGCGACGGTGTCGGCGAGCAGGGTGCCCGCGGCCTCGACGGCCCCGGCCTCCTCGTCGCGGACCCGGTGCAGCAGGCCGATCGCGGCGTCGAAGAACTGGGCGGCGGGCGTGCGGTCGCTCATCCGAAGGGCCCCTCTGCCGTGTCCGGTGTCGGTGTCGCGGATCCCCGGTCCGGTGTCCGGCGTCCGTGTCGCGGATCACCGTGCGGTCTGGACCAGCGTGCTGTCAATACGTGAGCGGGCGGGCTGAGGCTCAGGTGCCGGCCGGGCGGGGCTCCCGCGCAGAGGGCGAGGCGCTTTCCGGACGCCGTCGCGCCCGCCCACCCGAAGGTGTCAGGCCGGCTCGCCCGGTGCCGTCGCCGCCGCCAGGTCCAGGGCCAGGGCTATGCGGACGGCGACGTCCTCGGCGTACGTCGCGTCGGAACGTTCGAACGGGGTGCGGGCGGCGCCCCGGAGGAACGTCACGACGCCCAGGGTGCGGCCGCGGCTGCGCAGCACGGCGCACAGGGCGTGCACGGTGTCCTCGGGCCACTGGCGCGCGTGCGCCCACTCCTGTGCCCGGTCCTGCGGCACGGTGCCGGCGGAGGCGCGCACGCAGCCGGCGCGGGCCACGCACTGGAGCGCCGGGTGCCCGTCGGCGTAGCGCACGGGCAGGCCCGCGCGGCCGGTGAGCGCACTGGGGCCGGGGCCGCCGGAGGGCGTGGCCGCGACCCGCACCAGCCGGGGCGGCGCTCCGGACTCGCCGTCGGCCTGCGGGGCGCCCGCCACCCGGTCGATCAGGGCGTGGTCGGCGAAGCCGGCGAGCGCGAAGTCGAGGTGCACGGTGGCCGCCTCCGCCGCGTCCTCGCACTCGGCGGCCGCCCGGGAGGCGCGGTGGAGCTGGTTGGCGCGGAAGCGCAGCAGCGCGGCCTCCTGCTCGCCCTGCTTGGCCTCGGTGACGTCCTGGAACAGCCAGCCCACCCCCAGCGGCACCGGCTCCTCGGTGAGCGGCGACGCCAGCCGCAGGAACCCGCTGCGCCAGCAGCGCCGCTTCTCGCCCTCCGGGGTGCGCACACCGATCCACATCTCGGCGGGCGCGGGCGGGGCGCCCTCGGCGAGGACGTGCGTCAGGGCGTTCTCCAGTTCCTCGACGCCCCGGGTGAGCAGCTCGCCCAGCGGGCGGCCCAGGACGGTCGTACGGCCGGTGCCGAGCGCGCGGGCGGCGTGCGCGTTGACGACGGCGGGGCGCAGGTCGGCGTCGACGAGCACGACCCCCCAGGAGGCGTCCTCGAACAGGGCCTCGCTGAGCGCTATCGAACGCTCCAGGTCTATCTGGGCGTGCACCTCGCTGAAGGCGCAGTACAGGCCGGCGGGCTTGCCCTCGGGGCCGCGCACGGCGGCGGACTGGGTGCGCACGAGGACCCGGCCGCCGTCCTTGGTCACCAGGGCGAACTCGTGCACCTGCCGGCCCGGGGCGTGCATGGACGCCAGCAGACGGCTCTCGACGTCCGCGGCGTCCGCCTCGCGCACCGCCCACCCGGCGAAGCCGCGGCGGCCCACCGCGTCCTCCGCGCTCCAGCCGAGGATCCGCTCGGCCTCCCGGTTCCAGTGGGTGACGACACCGTCGGCGTCGAAGGCGCACAGCGCCGCGTCCATGCCGTCGAGCAGCGCGGCCAGCAGATCCGAGCCGTCCGGAACCGCCGGGCCGTCCGAGGCCCCCGGCCCGGGCCGCTCGGGCTCGTCCGGCCCCAGTTCGTCGGTGGTCCCACTACGGCGGGAAGCACTCACCTGGACCCCCTGCAGGTTCGCTCACGTGCCCTCATTCAACTCGAACGTGACGCAGCCCACATAGGGTTCCCGCAAGATTGCGGAGAATCGTTGCACCGCTCACACCGCCTGCCCGGAGGCGGCCAGCCGCAGGTCGACCCGGACGTCGCTCCCGCCGTCGAGCACATACCGTTCGATCTCCACGAAGCCGCGCGCCACCGCGCACCGCAGGCCCTCCTCGTGACGGCCGGCACCACGTCTCCACGGGACAGGAGAACGCGGGCCCCCGCGCGCGTCAACGCGTGTGCGGCCGGCGCGCGTACACCTCGATCTCGATCCTCATCCGGGGGTCGGCCAGGCCGCACACCATCATCGTCGCCGCCGGCCGCACCTCCCCGAAGCAGCGGCGCAGCACCGGCCAGCAGGGCTCGAAGTCGTCCCGCTCCGGCAGCAGGTAGCGCACCCGCACGACGTCCGCGAACCCGCAGCCCGCCTCCGCGAGCGCGGCCCCGATGTTCCGCAGGCACTGCTCGGCCTGCTCGACCACGTCGTCCGCGATGGTCATCGTCGTGTAGTCGTAGCCGGTCGTCCCCGACACGTGCACCCAGTCGCCGTCGACGACGGCCCGGGCGTATCCGATCCGCTCCTCGAACAGGGACCCGCTGAGGATGGCACGTCGCTCGCTCATGCCCGGAACCGTAGGCGGACCGGCGCAGATACGTCCAATACGTACGTGCGTGCCATCTGATACCTCTGGAGATATGGAGCGCCCGGAACTGCCCCTCGCCCAACTGCACGCCTTCGTCGTCCTCGCCGAGGAACTCCACTTCGGCCGGGCCGCCGACCGCCTCGGCATCGCCCAGCCGCCGCTCAGCCAGCAGATCCGGCGCCTGGAGGCCAAGGTCGGCCACCCCCTGTTCACACGTGACCCGGGCGGAACCGCGCTCACCCCGGCCGGACGGCACCTGCTGCCCGCCGCCCGCCGCGCCCTCACCGGCCTCGCGGACGGACTCGCCGCGGCCAGGGCCGCCGGTGACGGCCGCACCGGCCGGCTCCGCCTGGGCTTCGCCGCCTCGCTCGCCCTCACCGTGCTGCCGGGGCTGCTCCGCGCCCACCGGGAGCGGTTCCCGGGTGTCCACCTGGACCTCCGCGAGATGACGACCGCCCCGCAGCTGACCGCCCTGCGCGAGGGCGCCATCGACGTCGGTCTCCTGCGCGAGCCGCCCGCGCGGGACCCGGACCTGACGTTCACCCCGCTCCTGACCGAGCCGCTCGTCGCGGTCCTCCCGGCGTCCCACCCCCTGGCCGCCCGTCCCGCCGTCGCCCTCACGGACCTCCGCGACTCCCCCTTCGTCCTCCTCCCCCGCGCGACCGGCCCCGGCCTGCACGACCGCATCACCGCCGTGTGCGCCGCCGCCGGCTTCACCCCGCGGGTCGCCCAGGAGGCCGTCGAGTGGGTGACGGTCTGCGCCCTGGTGGAGAGCGGCCTGGGCGTGTCCCTCGCCCCGTCCGGCATCCGCCGCGTCCGCCTGGAGGGCGTCGCCTTCCGCCCCCTCGACCAGCCCGCCGCCCACACCACGGTGGCCCTCGCCCGGCGAACGGAGGACCGGAACCCGCTGGTCGGCCATGTGCTGGCAACCGCGTCGCCAGGACTTTCGAAAAACAGTTGATTCGGTGCCGGAGCGGTTCTTAGGGTGGCTGGTACTTCGGAAAGGAGGTGGTTCGGCAGATGTACGCATACCGGACGGAAGAGGTGACTGCGGGCTAGCAGCCCGTCGTCGTACTCGGTTCGGCGCCGGACCCGCGTGTGTGAGATGCACGCAGCCGGCCAATTCCACGCAGTCACCCGACCCGCGAGTCGCCGGTACGTCCGGCCGGCCCCTCCTCCGGAGGGCCAGACTCGCGGGTCGCCTGCGTTTGCGGCAGCGGTGGTGGGGTGTCGGTCACGCGGAGCGGGTCGGCCCCGCGTGCCGTGGGGGGGCTGCCGGGGGGTCAGTGGGCGATGTCCGCGTAGCCCTCGATCTCGCGGGGGCTGCGGGAGCCGGGGCCGGTGTAGCGGGCGGAGGGGCGGACCAGGCGGCCGGTGCGCTTCTGTTCCAGGATGTGCGCCGACCAGCCGGCCGTGCGGGCGCAGGTGAACATCGAGGTGAACATGTGCGCCGGGACCTCGGCGAAGTCGAGGACGATGGCCGCCCAGAACTCGACGTTGGTGGCGAGGACGCGGTCGGGGCGGCGGTTGTGGAGCTCCTCCAGGGCGGCCTTCTCCAGGGCTTCGGCGATCTCGAAGCGGGGGGCGCCCAGCTCGCGGACCGTGCGGCGCAGGACGCGGGCGCGGGGGTCCTCGGCGCGGTAGACGCGGTGGCCGAAGCCCATGAGGCGCTCGCCGCGGTCCAGGGCCTGCTTGACGTAGGCCTCGGCGTCCCCGGTGCGTTCGATCTCCTCGATCATGTTGAGGACGCGGGAGGGGGCGCCGCCGTGCAGCGGGCCGGACATGGCTCCCACGGCGCCGGAGAGGGCGGCGGCGACGTCGGCGCCGGTGGAGGCGATGACGCGGGCCGTGAAGGTGGAGGCGTTCATGCCGTGCTCGGCGGCGGAGGTCCAGTAGGCGTCGACGGCGGCGACGTGCTTGGGGTCGGGCTCGCCGCGCCAGCGGATCATGAAGCGTTCGACGACGGACCGGGCCTTGTCGATCTCGCGCTGCGGGACCATGGGCCGGCCCTGGCCGCGGGCGGACTGGGCGACGTAGGACAGGGCCATGACGGCGGCGCGGGCGAGGTCCTCGCGGGCCTGCTCGGCATCGATGTCGAGGAGGGGCTTGAGGCCCCAGACGGGGGCGAGCATGGCGAGGGCGGACTGGACGTCGACGCGGATGTCGCCGGAGTGGACGGGGATGGGGAAGGGCTCGGCGGGCGGCAGGCCGGGGTTGAAGGCGCCGTCGACGAGCAGGCCCCAGACGTTGCCGAAGGAGACGTGGCCGACCAGTTCCTCGATGTCGACGCCCCGGTACCGGAGTGCGCCGCCCTCCTTGTCCGGTTCGGCGATCTCCGTCTCGAACGCGACGACTCCTTCGAGTCCGGGTACGAAGTCGGACATCAGGCGGCTCCTCGTGATGTGTGCGACGGGTGGTGGGGCGGGGTGGAGCGGGACGGGTGGTGTGAGGGCTGTGGTGACGGGCTGAGTGTGACCGGTACGTCGGGTTCCGCGGTCCGGGGACTCGCGGTCCTGGGCGGTCACCCCTGTGATGCCCCGTGCGGCCGACGGTCGTCCGACCGGGGCCGGTATCAGCACCATATCCCTGAGTGCCATGTTTGGGGAGTCCTCGCGGCACTCAGTGCCACCCTGGGTTTCGGTGCGCCGGTACGGCAAGATGACCGCGTGACTCCCGCAGACACCGCCTCCCCCGATCCCGGCTCGATGCGCAAGCAGTACCGGGCCGAGGGCCTCGCCGAGTCCGGCCTGGCCGCCACGCCGCTGGAGCAGTTCGCGCGCTGGTTCAAGCAGGCCGCGGCGGAGGCCCATCTGTTCGAGCCGAACGCCATGGTGGTGTCCACGGCGGACGGCGAGGGGCGGCCCAGCTCGCGCACGGTGCTGTTGAAGCACTTCGACGAGCAGGGCTTCGTCTTCTACACCAACTACGACTCCCGCAAGGCCCGCGACCTCGCGGAGAACCCGTACGTGTCGTTGCTCTTTCCGTGGCATCCGATGGCCCGGCAGGTCATCGTGCGGGGTGTGGCCCGGCGGACCGGGCGGGACGAGACGGCCGCGTACTTCCGGACCCGGCCGCACGGCTCGCAGCTGGGCGCGTGGGCCAGCGCCCAGTCCTCGGTGATCGCCACCCGCGCCGAGCTGGAGGCCTCCTACGCCGAGCTGGAGGCCCGCTATCCCGAGGGCGAGCAGGTGCCGGTGCCGCCGCACTGGGGCGGTTTCCGGGTGGCGCCGCAGTCCGTGGAGTTCTGGCAGGGGCGGGAGAACCGGCTGCACGACCGGCTGCGGTACGTGGCGCGGGCGGACGGCAGCTGGCGGGTGGAGCGGCTGAGTCCCTGAGCAGGGCCCGGAAGCCCGTCAGCGGAGCGTCTCCTCCAGCAGTGCCGCCCACTGCGCCACCACCCGTTCGCGGCGCGCCGCGTCGTCGGTGAGGAGGTTGGCGAGGCCCAGGCCGCGGGCCATGTCGAGCAGGCCCTGGACGGTTTCGCGGGTGCCGGGGCGGGACTCGTCGGCGCCGAGCAGGTCGACGGCTATGCGGTGGGTCTCGCGGCCGACGCGGGCCTCGAGTTCGGTCACGCGGGGGCGGAGCTGTTCCTCGTCGGAGGCGGCCACCCACAGGTGCAGGGCGGCCCGGAAGAGGGGGCCGGTGTAGAGGTCGACCAGGGCCGTCACCACCGCGCGCCGGTCGCCGGACGCGCCCTGCGGGAACAGGGCGCGCAGGGCGAGGGAGCGTTCTTCGGCGACGTACTCGACGGCGGCGGTGAACAGGTCCTCGCGGGTGGGGAAGTGGTGCTGGGCGGCGCCCCGGGAGACGCCCGCCCGTTCGGCGACGACGGAGACCGTGGAGCCCGCCCAGCCGCGTTCGGCGAGGCAGGCCACGGCGGCTTCCAGGAGCCGCTGCCGGGTGGCCCGGCTGCGGTCCTGCTTGGGGGCGCGGTCGCGGTCGGCTGCGGTCACAGCACCCATGAGGGATCCCGTCGTTCGAGGAAGGCCGTCATCCCCTCGCGGGCCTGCGCGGAGGAGAACAGGCGGGCCGAGAGCGCGGTCAGGGCGGCCGCGTCCCGGTCGAATGCCTCCAGCACCCTAGCCGTGAGCAGTCGTTTCGTCTCGGCCAGGCCCTGCGGGGCGGATCTGCGCAGACCGTCCAGGACGGGTGCGAGGACGGCGTCGACGTCGTCGCCGGTGGCGGTGAGCAGGCCGATGCGGGCGGCCTCCGCGGCGTCGAAGCGCTCGCCGGTGAGGTAGTAGCGGGACAGGGCGCGCGGGTCGGTGCGGGGCAGCAGGGGCAGGGAGATCACGGCGGGGGCGACGCCGATGCGCACCTCCGTGAAGGCGAAGGACGCCCCGGTGGACGCGGCCGTGATGTCGCAGGCGGCGAGCAGGCCGAGGCCGCCGGCCCGGACGTGTCCGGTGACCCGGGCGACGACCGGTACGGTCAGTCGGACGATCTGCCGCAGCAGGTCCACGAACGCGTCCGGGTCGGGCGGGTCGCGCAGGTCGGCGCCGGCGCAGAAGGTGCCTCCGGTGTGGGTGAGGACGACGGCGCGGACTGCGGGGTCCTCACCGGCCCGCTTCAGCGCGTCGGCCAGTTCGGCCACGAGGGCGCGGGACAGGGCGTTGCGGGTGTCGGGTGCGTCGAGGGTGAGGGTCTCGACGCCTCGCGCGCGGGTGCGGCCGACGGGTGGTGTCATGTGCGGTCCTCCCTGAGCTGCCGGCGGAGGATCTTCCCGGAGGCGGCGCGCGGTACGGCGTCGATGAAGGTGACGCGGCGGACGCGCTTGTAGGGGGCGACCCGTTCGGCGACGTAGAGGGCGATCTCTCCTTCGGTGAGGTCGCCCGCGGTGGGCTGGCGGACCACGTGGGCGTGCGGCACCTCGTTGCCGTCGGGGTCGTAGGCGCCGATGACGGCGGCGTCCGCTATGCCGGGGTGGGTGAGCAGCAGTGCCTCCAGTTCGGCGGGGGCGACCTGGAAGCCCTTGTACTTGATGAGTTCCTTGACGCGGTCGACGACGAAGAGCCAGCCGCCGTCGTCGACGCGGCCGATGTCGCCGGTGTGCAGCCAGCCGTCGGGGTCGATCATGGCGGCGGTGGCGTCGGGGCGGCCGAGGTAGCCCTTCATGACCTGGGGGCCGCGGATGAGGATCTCGCCGGCCTCGCCGACGCCGAGGTCCTTGTCGGGGTCGGCGAGGGAGACGATGCGCATCTCGGTGCCGGCGATGAGCTTGCCGACGGTGCCGGCGGGGGCGTCGCGCATGGCGTCGAGGGGGACGACGTGGGTGCCGGGGGAGAGTTCGGTCATGCCGTAGGCCTGGCCGACGGGCGGCAGGTCCAGGCGGGCCGAGCAGGCGGCGGCGAGGTCGGCGTCGAGGGGGGCGGCCGCGCTGATGACGTGCCGCAGGGAGGACAGGTCGTACCGGGCGACGGCCGGGTGTTTGGCGAGGGCCAGCACGATCGGCGGGGCGACGTAGAGGCCGGTGATGCGGTGGTTCTGGACGGCGGCGAGGAACGTCTCCAGGTCGAAGCGGGGCAGCACGACGACGGTGGCGCCGTTGCGGAGGGGGCCGTTCATCAGGGCGGTGAGGCCGTAGATGTGGAAGAAGGGCAGGACGGCGAGGATGCGGTCGCCGGGGCCGGCCGGGATCGCCGGTTCGAGCTGGGCGAGGTTGGTGGCGATCTGCCGGTGGGTGAGCATCACGCCTTTGGGGACGCCGGTGGTGCCGGAGGAGTACGGCAGGGCCGCGACGTCCTCGGCGGGGTCGACGTCGACGCGGGGTTCGGGGGCCGTCGAGGCGAGCATGTCGAGGAGGGAGCGGTGGCCGGGGGCGCTGTCGCAGACGAAGATCTCCTGGACGCCGCCGGCGAGTTCGGCGGCGCGGCGGGCCGTCTCCAGCAGGGGGGAGACGGTGACGATCCAGCGGGCGGCCGAGTCGCCGAGCTGTTTGGCGAGCTCCTCGGCGGTGGAGAGGGGGTGCGCGGTGGTGACGGTGGCGCCCGCGCGGGTGGCGGCGTAGAACGCG
Organism: Streptomyces sp. NPDC003248; assembly: GCF_055563235.1. NCBI lineage: Bacteria > Bacillati > Actinomycetota > Actinomycetes > Kitasatosporales > Streptomycetaceae > Streptomyces > Streptomyces sp. NPDC003248. The sequence goes on from NZ_JBVHDT010000006.1 coordinate 318,707, forward strand.
GCGGGGAAGGCGATGGTGTTGGGGCTGTGCAGGGCGAGCACGTCGCCCTTGCGGACGCCGGCCTCGGCGAGGGCGGCGGCGATCCGCCGGTGGAAGCGGTCCAGTTGGCCGTACGTGAGGGTGGTGCCGTCGGTGCCGTCGATCAGGGCCGGATGGTCGCCGAAGTCGGCGGCGCGGCCCAGTACGGCGTCGTGGATGGGCAGTTCTACGGGCGGGACGTCTGCGTACTCGCTGCGGAACATGGCTGGTTCCTCCTGGCGCGACTGGCACCCCACGGTGCCGCTCAGTACGACTTGGGCAGGCCCAGGGTCTGGTGGGAGACGTAGTTCAGGATCATCTCGCGGCTCACCGGGGCGATACGGGCCACGCGGGAGGCCGTGATCAGCCGGGCGAGGCCGAACTCGCGGGTGAGGCCGTTGCCGCCGAGGGTGTGCACGGCCTGGTCGACGGCCTTCACGCAGGCCTCGCCGGCCGCGTACTTGGCCATGTTGGCGGCCTCGCCGGCGCCGATGTCGTCCCCCGCGTCGTACAGGTGGGCCGCCTTCTGCATCATCAGGCGGGCCAGTTCGAGGTCTATGTGGGCCTGTGCCAGGGGGTGGGCGATGGCCTGGTGGGCGCCGATGGGGGTCTTCCAGACGGTGCGGTCGCGGGCGTACGCGACGGCTTTGGCGAGGGCGTGGCGGCCCATGCCGATCGCGAAGGCGGCCGTCATGATCCGTTCCGGGTTGAGGCCGGCGAAGAGCTGGAGCAGGCCCGCGTCCTCGTCGCCCACGAGTGCGTCGGCGGGCAGCCGTACGTCGTCCAGGACCAGCTCGAACTGCTTCTCCACGCTGTGCAGTTCCATGTCGATGGCGCGGCGGGTGAAGCCCGGCGCGTCGCGCGGGACGATGAAGAGGCAGGGCTTGAGCCGGCCGGTGCGGGCGTCCTCGGTGCGGCCGACGATCAGGGTGGCGTCGGCGATGTCGACGCCGGAGACGAACACCTTGCGGCCGGTGAGCAGCCAGTCGGTGCCGTCGCGGCGGGCGGTGGTGGTGATGCGGTGGCTGTTGGAGCCGGCGTCGGGTTCGGTGATGCCGAAGGCCATGATGCGGGCGCCGTCCGCGAGGGCGGGGAGCCACTCCCGTTTCTGGGCTTCCGTGCCGAAGCGGGCGATCACCGTGCCGCAGATCGCCGGGGAGACGATCATCATGAGGAGGGGGTTGCCGGCGGTGCCGAGTTCTTCGAGGACGAGGGAGAGTTCGGTGATGCCGCCGCCTCCGCCGCCGTAGGCCTCCGGCAGGTTGACGCCGATGTAGCCGAGCTTGGCGGCGTCCTGCCAGAGGGTCTCGGAGGCGTGGTCATGGCTCCTCGCGAAGGCCGCGACCGCCGCGCGGAGTGCCTTGTGTTCGTCCGATTCGATGAGGGTGGTCACTGTGGCTCCTTCGGGTGCGGCGTCGTCGTGGCTGGTCGCGCTCACGCGGCGGAGCCGCACATTGATGCGGCCCCGCGCCCCTAGGTCTCTTGCACTACCGCCAGCAGAGTGCCGACCTGTACTTGTTGTCCTTCCGTGACCGGCAGGGACGACAGCGTCCCCGTCGCCGGGGCGGAAATGACGTGTTGCATCTTCATCGCTTCGAGCCAGACGATCGGTTCTCCCGCCCGGACACTCGATCCGGTGACGAGGCCGTCGGCGACCTTGACGACGGTGCCGGGCATCGGGGCCAGCAGGGAGCCGGGGGCGCGCTGGGTCTCGGGGGCGGGGAAGCGGGGCAGGGCGGTGAGGGTGGTGGCGTTGACGTGGACCTGATCGCCGTAGCGGGCCACCCGGTAGCGCCGCCGCAGGCCGTCGGCCTCCAGGACGACCAGGTGCGCGTCGGCGTGCACGATCTGTACGCCTTCCGCGGTCAGGCCGGTGCGGGTGTGCCGGTAGTGGACCTCGTACTCCTCCCCCGCCATGGCGTACCGCTTGGTCTGCGGTGGTGAGGGCAGGTTGCGCCAGCCGCCGAGGCGGGGGCCGGGTCCGGTGCCGGTGTGCGCGTCGGCGAGCGCGGCGGCGAGGGGGGCGTACGGGTCGGGGGCCGGTGCTGTCAGGGCGGGCAGGTGGCGGTCGTAGAAGCCGGTGTCCATACGGGCCGAGGCGAACTCCTCGTGGCGCAGGGAGCGGACGAGCAGGTCGCGGTTGGTGACCGGGCCGTGGATCGCCGCCCGTTCCAGGGCTCCGGCGAGTGCGCGGGCCGCCTCCGCGCGGGTGGGGGCGTGGGCGACGACCTTGGCGAGGAGGGGGTCGTAGTGGACGCCGATCTCGTCGCCGTCGTCGTAGCCGGTGTCCAGGCGGACGCCGTCGGGGACGGCCAGGTGGTGGAGGGTGCCCGTCTGGGGGGTCCAGCCGTTCGCCGGGTCCTCGGCGTAGAGGCGGGCCTCGATCGCGTGGCCCCGCGCGCGCGGGGGGTGGCCGGTGAGGGCGTGGCCCTCGGCGACGCGGATCTGCTCGGCGACCAGGTCGACGCCGAACACGGCTTCCGTGACGGGGTGTTCGACCTGGAGCCGGGTGTTCATCTCCAGGAAGTGGGCGGTGTCGCCGGCCACCAGGAACTCGACCGTGCCGGCGCCGACGTAGTCGACGGCGCGGGCGGCGCGCACGGCGAGCGCGTGCACCTCGTCGGTGAGCTTCTCGGACAGCGCGGGCGCCGGCGCCTCCTCGATCACCTTCTGGTGGCGGCGCTGGAGGGAGCAGTCGCGGGTGCCGAGGGCCCAGACCGTGCCGTGGGTGTCGGCGAGGACCTGCACCTCCACGTGGCGGCCGTTCTCCACGTAGGGCTCGACGAACACCTCGCCGTCGCCGAAGGCGCTCGCGGCCTCGGCGCGCGCGGCCTCCAGCGCGGCGTCCAGGTCCGCCAGACGGCGTACGACGCGCATGCCGCGCCCGCCGCCGCCCGCGGCCGCCTTCACCAGCACCGGCAGATCGGCGTCGGACACCTCGTCCGCGCGCAGGGGGGCGAGCCCCATGAGGGCCTTGGCGCGGGTCTTGGACGCCATCGCCTCGATCGCCTCGGGCGGCGGTCCGATCCAGACCAGGCCGGCGTCCCGTACGGCGCGGGCGAAGGCGGCGTTCTCGGAGAGGAAGCCGTAGCCGGGGTGCACGGCGTCCGCGCCGGCCGCGACGGCCGCCTTCACGATCAGGTCGGCGCGCAGGTAGGTGTCGGCGGGCGCCGCTCCCGGCAGCCGTACCGCCGTGTCGGCCACGCGCGCGTGGAGGGCGCCTTCGTCGGCGTCCGAGTGCACCGCGACCGTGCGGATGCCCAGCTCACGGCAGGTGCGGAAGACGCGGCAGGCGATCTCGCCCCGGTTCGCGACAAGTACGGAGGTAATCACTGGGCCTCACATCCGGAAGACGCCGAAGCCGCCGCGCGCGCCCTCGTAGGGCGCGGTGTGGACGGCCGACAGGCACAGGCCGAGGACGGTGCGGGTGTCGCGCGGGTCGATGACGCCGTCGTCGTACAGCCGCCCGGACAGGAACATCGGCAGGGACTCGGACTCGATCTGCTGCTCGACCATCGCGCGCAGGGCGGCGTCGGCCTCGTCGTCGTAGGGCCGGCCCTTCGCCGTGGCCGACTGGCGGGCGACGATCGACAGGACGCCGGCGAGCTGCTGCGGGCCCATGACGGCCGATTTGGCGCTGGGCCAGGCGAACAGGAAGCGGGGGTCGTAGGCGCGGCCGCACATGCCGTAGTGGCCGGCGCCGTAGGAGGCGCCCATGAGGACGGACAGGTGCGGCACCCTGGAGTTGGAGACCGCGTTGATCATCATCGCGCCGTGTTTGATGATGCCGCCCTGTTCGTACTCCCTGCCGACCATGTAGCCGGTGGTGTTGTGCAGGAAGAGCAGGGGGATGTCGCGCTGGTTGGCGAGCTGGATGAACTGGGCGGCCTTCTGGGACTCGGCGCTGAAGAGCACGCCCTGGGCGTTCGCCAGGATGCCGACGGGATAGCCGTGGAGGGCGGCCCAGCCGGTGACCAGGCTCGTCCCGTACAGCGGCTTGAACTCGTCGAAGTCGGAGGCGTCGACGATCCGGGCGATCACCTCGCGCGGGTCGAAGGGCACCTTCAGGTCGCCGGGGACGATGCCGAGCAGTTCTTCGGGGTCGTACTCGGGGGGCGCGGCCGGCCCCGGGTCCTGGTACGCCTTGCGGTGGTTGAGGCGGGCGACCACGCGCCGCGCCTGGCGCAGGGCGTCGTGTTCGTCGACGGCGAAGTGGTCGGCGAGGCCGGACACGCGCGCGTGCATCTCCGCGCCGCCCAGGGACTCGTCGTCGCTCTCCTCACCGGTGGCCATCTTCACCAGCGGCGGGCCGCCGAGGAACACCTTGGCCCGCTCCTTGACCATGATCACATGGTCGGACATGCCGGGGACGTACGCGCCGCCGGCGGTGGAGTTGCCGAAGACGACCGCGACGGTGGGGATGCCGGCCGCCGACAGCCGGGTGAGGTCCCGGAAGATCGCGCCGCCGGGGATGAAGATCTCCTTCTGCGAGGGCAGGTCGGCGCCGCCGGACTCGACCAGGCTGATGCAGGGCAGCCGGTTGGCGAGCGCGATGTCGTTGGCGCGCAGGGCCTTCTTCAGCGACCAGGGGTTGCTGGCGCCGCCGCGCACGGTGGGGTCGTTGGCGGTGATCAGGCACTCCACGCCCTCGACGATGCCGATGCCGGTGACGAGCGAGGCGCCGACGGTGTACTCGCTGCCCCAGGCGGCCAGCGGCGACAGCTCCAGGAAGGGCGTGTCGGGGTCGAGGAGCAGCTCGATGCGCTCCCGGGCGAGGAGTTTGCCGCGCGCACGGTGGCGGGCCACGTATTTCTCGCCGCCGCCCGCCAGCGCCTTGGCGTGCTCGGCGTCGAGGTCGGCGAGCTTGGCGAGCATGGCCTCGCGGTGCGCGCGGTGGTCGGGGCCGTTGGGGTCCAGCACCGACGGCAGGACGGTCACAGCAGGACCTCCGGGATGTCCAGGTGGCGGGAGCGCAGCCATTCGCCGAGGGCCTTGGCCTGCGGGTCGAAGCGGTGCTGGGAGGCGACGCCGTCGCCGAGGAGTCCCTCGACGACGAAGTTCAGGGCGCGCAGGGCGGGCAGGGCGTGCCGGGTGACGGTCAGCTCGCGGCTCTCCGGGATCAGCTCGCGGAAGCGGTCCACGGTCAGGGTGTGGGCGAGCCACCGCCAGGCCTGGTCCGACCGCGCCCACACGCCCACGTTGGCGTCGCCGCCCTTGTCGCCGCTGCGGGCGCCGGCGACGAGGCCGAGGGGGGCGCGGCGCACCGGCCCGGCGGGCGGCGGCTCGGGCAGGGGCGGTTCCGGCAGGTCGGCGAGGGCCAGGGCGTCGGGGGGCGGCGGCACGGGGACGCGGCGCCCGTCGTGGAGCACGGCCACGTGCTCGGCCTCGCCCTGGGGGACGTACGCGGCCTCGAACACGCCGTACGGCGCGCCCTTGCCGGGTGGGGCGAGCAGGTGGAAGCCGGGGTAGCTGCCCAGCGCCAGCTCGACCGCCGCGCCGCTGAGCGCCCGTCCGACGACGGCCTGGTCGGGGTCGCGTACGACGAGCCGGAGCAGGGCGCTCGCGGTCTCCTCGGTGCCGGCGTCGGACCGGTCGGTGCGGACCTGCTCCCAGCGCACGTCGGCGGCCTTGGTGAGCGCCGGTTCCAGTTGCTCGCGGACCAGGGCGGCCTTGGCCTCGATGTCGAGGCCGGTGAGGACGAGGACGATCTCGTTGCGGAAGCCGCCGAGGCGGGTGCGGCCGACCTTGAGCGTCGGGGGCGGGGGCTCGCCGCGCACGCCGTCGATCCGGACCCGGTCGGGGCCGTCCTGGGTGAGCCGTACGGTGTCCAGGCGGGCGGTGACGTCCGGTCCCGGGTACTGGGCGCCGGCCGTCTCGTACAGCAGTTGGGCGGTGACCGTGCCGACGTCGACGAAGCCGCCCGTGCCCGCGTGCTTGGTGATCACGCAGGTGCCGTCCTCGTGGAGTTCGGCGAGGGGGAAGCCGGGGCGGCGGACGTCGCCGTCGCGGAAGAAGGCGTAGTTGCCGCCGGTGGCCTGCGTGCCGCACTCCAGGACGTGCCCGGCGACGACCGCGCCCGCGAGCCGGTCGTACTCCGTGGGGGCCCAGCCGAAGTGGGCGGCGGCGGGACCGGTGACCAGGGCCGCGTCCGTCACCCGGCCGGTGACCACGACGTCGGCGCCCTCGCGCAGGCAGGCGGCGATGCCGAAGCCGCCGAGGTAGGCGTGGGCGGTGAGGCTGCCGGGGTGGCCGGGGCCGACGTCGTCGCCCTCGACGTGGGCGACGCGGACGGGGACGCCGAGGCGGTCCGCCAGCGCGCGGACGGCGTCGGCGAGGCCGGCCGGGTTGAGGCCGCCGGCGTTGGTGACGAGGCGGACGCGGCGGTCGTGGGCGAGGCCGAGGCACTCCTCCAGCTGGCGCAGGAAGGTGCGGGCGTAGCCGGCGGCGGGGTCCTTCAGCCGGTCGCGGCCGAGGATCAGCATCGTGAGTTCGGCGAGGTAGTCGCCGGTGAGGACGTCGAGCTCCCCGCCGGTGAGCATCTCGCGCATCGCGTCGAAGCGGTCGCCGTAGAAGCCGGAGGCGTTGCCGATGCGCAGGGTCACTCCGTGTCCCCCTTCGGGGGGCGTCCGCCGCCGGGCGGGCCGGCGAAGGCCTGGGCGATGTCCAGCCAGCGGTCGGCGTCGGGGCCCTCGGCGCGCAGGGCGAGGTCGGCGCGGTGGGCGCGCTGGGTGACCAGCAGGCAGAAGTCGAGGGCGGGGCCGGTGACGCGCTGCGTGGCGTCCTCGGGGCCGTAGGTCCAGTGGTCGCCGGAGGGGGCGACGAGTTTCACGTGAAACGGCTCGGTGGGGGCGGGGAGCCCGTGGACGCCGTACGCGAAGTCACGGGTGCGGACCCCGAGGAAGGCGATGTGCCGGATCCGGTCGGTGGGGGTGCGCGGGACGCCGAGCGCGTCGGAGACGTCCAGGCTGTGCGCCCAGGTCTCCATCAGGCGGGCGGTGGCCAGGGATGCGGTCGACATGGGCGGCCCGTACCAGGGGAAACGGGCGCCGGGCGGGGCCTCGCGCAGGGCCCGGTCGAGGGCGGTGCGTCCGTCCCGCCACCGGGTGAGGAGTTCGGCGGGCGGGAGGCGGGCACCGTCCTCCGCTCCGTCGTCGACGAAGGAGTCGGGTGCGGCGAGCGCCTTCTCGACCAGGGTCCGGAAGGCCTCCGGGTCGGTCGCCGCGAGGTGGGCGGAGTGGTCCGTCCAGGCGAGGTGGGCGATCTGGTGGGCGATGGTCCAGCCGGGGGCGGGGGTGGCGAGGGCCCACTGAGTGGGGGTCAACTCGGCTACCAGGCGGTCGAGTTCGTCACTCTCGGCGCGCAGGTCGTCGAGGACGGGCGTCGGGTCGGCCATGGGGAGGAGCATGGCAGCGGGGGTAGAAACAAGCAAGCATGCTTGCATGAATTGGGTCGACCCTGCGTCCCGCTCCGCGGTGTTCCGGCCCAGGGCGCATCGCGGAGCGGTCGTATCCCTCGGTCAGGCACCGCCCCGCTCGGAGTCGCTGTAGGCGAACGGGCCGGTGGCGCCGTCTCCCGCCCTGCTCCGGCCGGCTTGCTGGTACGCCGCGTAGAGGGCGCTGCCCGCGGAGGCGGGGTTGGACACCAGCATTCCCCTGGGCAGCCGCTGCCCCGTCATGGCCTGCCATATCTCGGCCGCGAAGCTCGTGCAGTTGTACCGCAGGAAGTTGTAGGACTCCCCGGACCGTCGGTGGGCGAGCATGTACGCGCCGATGACATCGCTCAGCGGAACGTGCTGCGAGAACTTGTCGGTGTAGGCGTGGTGCGGCTCGGGGCAGCGGATCATGCCGGGGACACTCTGCACCGGCCCGGCGAGGCCCTTCGGATAGAAGCCGAACGAAGTGCGTTTTCCATTGCCGGTCTCCAGTTGGACCCAGACGTGCCCCACCTCGAAATCACGGTAGAAGCCGGGAGTGTGCCAGGGCTTGCCGCGGTCGGCCTTCACGGTGACCTTGTACGACTCCGTCTCGCCGTCCTCCACGCTTTCCCTGATGAAGGTCCGGAAAGGGGCGATCAGTTCGTTCAGTGGAAGATCAGGGACTCCATGGACGCCTTGGAGTCGCCTGTCGAGCGCCAGGACGGCGCGCACGTCAGCGGCTACCGTGCGCGCGATGTCCGCAGCGGCCCCGGCAGTTCGATTTTCCTTGTCATATTTCTTTTCGAATATCTTGGTGCACGTGGTCAGGAACGCGTTCTCGAACTCTGTGGCATCTCTCGTTCCGGGCGCGATGGCGATGGCGCCCACCTCGTCGGCGATCCGCCACGCCACGTCAGTCATGAATGCCTTGATGTCGGCGGCTTTCCGGGGATCCTCTTCCGACTCCGGAGCGCAGATGTCGTAAGCGACGTACCACGCGATCTCATGGGCCCTTTGAGCGGGCGCCACCACGGGCGGCGACGCCTGCCGGGGTGCCGAGGCGGGACGGGCGGCGGCCTGCGGGCCCGGACGGCGCGGTCGGCCCCGCTCGGCGTCGGAGTGGTCGGAGCAGTCGGAGTGGTCGGCGTCGTACCCGGCGTTCATCTTGACGGGGTCGTAGCGCATCATGCGCTGCACCGACGGCGTGCCCGCCCTCGCGGCCGGAGGCGCGCCGGCGTCTTCGGTCCGCTGATGACCGCAGCCGGCGCCGTGCCGGTGCTGAGCCCAGGAGTGGCCCGCCTGCCGGAGCATCTGGACGACCGCCGCGTTGCCCGCGGCGCCCTGCTGGGCCAGCAGGGCCCGCGAGGGCGTCGCGGCCTCCGGGCCCGGCGCCTTGGCGGGCGTGCGGGCAGGAGTCCGATGGGGCTCGGCACCGTCGCGGCGGGTGGTTGTTTCGTGGACGCGCATCGCAGCCTTCGGGTCGGCACTGTCGTGGGTCGCCACCACCCCCGTGGAGCCATGGAGGGTGGAACGGCCGGTATGCGCAGAGAAACGAGCCGTATGCGGAACCGGTTCACCGCGTCGGTGAACCGGCCGCCCGCCAAGGAATCGGTCGGGCGGTCTGGTCTTGAGGCCCCAGGCAGCTCGGGCCTCGGGCCTCGGGCCTCAGGCCTCGGGCCGCAGGCCTCAGGCCTCGGGCTTCAGGCCTCCGGGACCGGCGGCCTGCCCCGGTCCACCTGGGTGCGGACCGCGCCCATGCTCGCCGCGATGACGAGGGCGATCGCGGCCGCCTCCATGGCGGACAGGGCCTGGTCGAGGACGAGGAAGCCGGCCGCGGCCGCGAGGGCGGGCTCCAGGCTCATGAGGATCGCGAACGTGGAGGCGGGCAGGCGGCGCAGCGCGAGGAGTTCGAGGGTGTAGGGGAGGACGGAGGACAGCAGTGCCACCGCCGCGCCCAGGCCCAGCGTCACCGGGTCGACCAGTTTCGCGCCCGACTCGGCGATGCCCAGCGGCAGGAAGAGCAGCGCACCCACCGCCATCGCCAGCGCCAGCCCGTCGGCCTGTGGGAAGCGGCGGCCGGTACGGGCGCTGAACACGATGTACGCCGCCCACATGGCGCCCGCCCCGAGCGCGAACGCGGCGCCCACCAGGTCGAGGTCGCCGAATCCGCCGCCGCCGAGCAGGAAGACCCCGGCGAGGGCCAGCCCGGCCCAGACCACGTTGACCGCCCGGCGCGAGGCCAGCACGGAGAGGGCGAGGGGGCCGAGCACCTCCAGGGTGACGGCCAGGCCGAGCGGGATGCGGGCGACGGCCTGGTAGAAGAGGCCGTTCATCCCGGCCATGGCGACGCCGAAGGCGATCACCGTGCCCCAGTCGGCCCGCGTGTGCCCGCGCAGACGGGGCCGGCAGACCAGCAGGAGCACGACGGCCGCGACCACCAGCCGGAGCGTCACCACCCCGAGCGCGCCCGCCCTCGGCATCAGCATCACCGCGAGCGCCCCGCCGAACTGCACGGAGACACCGCCGGCGAGCACGAGGCCGACCGGCCCGAGCGAGCCGAGGCGGCCCGGGGCGCCCACCTCGTCGACGGCGGAGGCCGGCCGGGTGGGTGTGGCGGTGTCGGGGGTGCTCACGGGCGGTCCTGGGGGTTCGGCGCGAAGAGAACGTGCAGCCTGATGTACTGCCGAGTCCAGGGTAGTGGACCTGTGTCAGGTGTGTGAAGCCGTTATGCCAATGTCCCAGGATATGGTCAGAGTCCCGCCCAGGGCACCTCGTCACGGAAGAGGGGGCGGCCGTCGTCGAGGACGGTCGGGATCCCCTCGGGCGGGACGTACTCGTAGTGGTCGTGCTCGTAGTGGCCGTGCTTGTAGTGCTCGTGGGTCTGCTGGTGCGGGTGCGGGTACGGGTACGGGGAGGCCTGCTGGGGGAGCACCTGGGTCGCCTGTTGCGCCGTCTGCTGAGGGAGCACCTGGGTGACCTGCTGGGGGATCAGCTGGGTGACCTGCTGGGGGATCAGCTGGGTGACCTGCTGGGCCATCTCCTGGGGGAGCAGCTGGGCGACCTGTTGGTACATCTCCTGGGCGGCCTGCTGGTACATCTGCTGGGGTACCTGCTGCTGGGCGTGGGCGGCGGCCGCGTAGTCGTACGCCGGCTGCTGCGGTGGCTGCGTGTCGAACAGCGGCAGCCGCAGTTCACCCGTGTCCATCATGGCGTTGTTCTGCGAGCGGTGCAGCCGCGCGTACGCGCCTCCCCGGGCCAGCAGATCGTCGTGCCGGCCGGTCTCCACGATGCGGCCGTTGTCGATGACGAGGATGCGGTCGGCGTCGGGGGCCAGGTTGAGGTCGTGGGTGATCATGATGGTCGTGCGGCCCGTCATCAGGCGGCGCAGGGGCTTGACCACCCGGCGCGCGGCCATCGCGTCCAGGCCGGTCGTCGGCTCGTCGAGGACCAGGACCGGCGCGTCGCGCAGGATGGCCCGTGCGATGGCGAGGCGTTGCATCTGGCCGCCGGAGAGCCGGGCCGAGTTGGGGTCGACCCTGGTGTCGTAGCCCTCGGGCAGCTTCTCGATGAAGTCGTGCGCGTCGGCCGCCTTGGCCGCCTCCACGATGGCCTGTTCGCTGGCGCCGGGCCGGCCGCAGGCGATGTTCGCGCGGACGGTGTCGTGCAGGACGAGGGTCTCCTGGGGCAGGAGCGTGATGTACTCGCGCAGCCGGGCCAGCGGGAAGTCCCGTAGGGGGACGCCGTCGAGGCGGACCGTGCCGGAGTCGGGGTCGTAGAAGCGGAGCAGCATCTTGGAGACCGTGGACTTGCCCGCGCCACTGGGGCCGGTCACGATCACCAGCTCGCCGGGGTGGACGGTGAAGGAGAGGTCCCGCAGGGCGATGCCGTCCGCGCCCGGATAGCGGAAGGACACGTCCGTCAGCTCGACGCGGCCGTCCGGGCGGCCGGTGTCCGTCTCGCGCCGGGGATCGCTGACCGAGGGCCGTACGTCCAGGATCTCGATCAGCCGCTCGGCGCCGGCGGTGGCCGCCGTGATCGTGAGCCCGAGCTGTGCCAGGCCCCGCACGGGCGGGTAGAGGTAGCCGAGGAAGGCGGAGAAGGCGAGGAGCTGGCCGAGGGTCATCCGGCCGGTGGAGATCTCCCAGGCGCCGATGCCGATGACGGCGAGCACGCAGATCGTCTCGATGACCGCCACGAGCTGTTCGTACGCCTCGTTCAGCCGGGTCGAGCGGACGGACGCCCGGAACCAGGCGGTCGCCTCCTCGTTCAGCCGCCGCCGCTCGGCGTCGCGCCGGTCGTAGGCCTGGGTGAGGACGATGTTGCCGAGCGACTCCTCGACCACGGAGGTGATCGCGCCGTCGGCGACCCGGCCCTCGCGCGCGACCGACTTGATGGAGCCGGAGAAGCGGCGGGCGGCCAGCCAGAACAGGGGCGCGAGGATGAAGGTGGCCGCGGCCAGGTCCCAGCGCAGCCAGAAGGCGGCGGCCGAGTAGAAGAGGGCGCTGAACAGGGCGGAACCGGCGCCGACCAGCCCGGACACGACCATCGTCTCGATGGCCTCGACGTCGCCGGTCAGACGGGACAGCAGATCACCCTGGCGGTGATTCTGGAAGAAGTGCGGAGGCAGCCGCTGGACATGGTCGAAGACCTGCTCGCGCAGCCGCATCACGAACCGTTCGGTGGTCCAGGCGGCGAGCGAGTTCCCCGCGTACGCGATGATCGCGCCGACGGTCGCCACGACCAGCCACTGGCCCGCGGGCTTCCAGAAAGCGGCCAGTGAGCCCTCCTGGAGGGCGTGGTCGGTGAGCTCGCTGAAGAGCAGGATGGCGGCGGTCTCGGCGAGCGCGGCCAGCACCGTGCACAGCCAGACCACCATGAGGCGTCCGCGCAGCCCCTTCGTCAGCGGCCAGAAGCGGCGGAAGGCGACGCGGGCGGGAATGGTGGGCGTTTCGTATTCGTACTCTTCGTCATCCACGCCGCATTCCCCTTGCCTGAACAGGAATCAATTTCCCTGGTTCATGAAACCACGCAGAAATGAGGGTCGACTGTGCACGGCCGACCCCCATTCACGGCTTCAGGACCGAATTAGCAGTCGCGGCCGGAGACCGGCTTGGGAAGCGGCTGCTTCTTGGCGGCCTTCTTCGGCTGCGGCGGGGGCGGGAGCTGCTTCGACTTGGGCTTCGGCAGGGGAGCAAGCTTCTTGAGGCTCATTCCAACTCCTTGGATTGCGCTGTACCTGAGGTTTGTCGCCGAGGAAATCCCCGAACCGACGTCACAGAACCTACACGCTTGCGTTGCAGTTCAGCGGTAAAAAAGGCAAAGCAGCGCTGTGAATACCCTTGGAAAACCTGGGGATTGGTTCAGCAGCCGCTCCTTCCGTCATGTTTCCGTCATCTCTCGCCGCCGCTTCTGTCGTCATGTTTCCGTCATCTCTTGCCGCGAGTCCGGTCCCAGTCGCGAGTCCGGTCCCCGTCGTGAGCCGGTCCCCCGTCGGCGGCTGCTCCCCCGTCGGCGGCCGCTCCCCCGTCGGCGGCCGCTCCCCCGTCCTGGGGCAGTCCCTCCGCGAGCACCTCCGCGAGATGGCGCCCGCGCACCCCCGCCAACTGCTCCAGCTGGGTCCGGCAGGAGAAGCCGTCCGCCAGCACGACGGCTCCCTCGGGTGCCCGGCGCACCGCGGGCAGCAGCTGTTCCTCCGCGCAGGCCTTCGACACCTCGTAGTGGCCCCTTTCGAAGCCGAAGTTCCCGGCGAGGCCGCAGCAGCCGCCGCTCAGGTCACCGGTGAGGCCGGCGGCCTCGCGCAGGCGGCGGTCGGCGGTGTCGCCGAGGACCGCGTGCTGGTGGCAGTGGGTCTGGCCGGTCACCGGACGGTCCAGGCGGGGCGGTCTCCAGTGCGGGGCGTGGCGTTCCAGCACCTCCGCGAAGGTCAGGACGCGGGTGGCGAGGCGGGCCGCGCGCGGGTCGTCGTGCAGCAGCTCGGGCAGGTCGCCGCGGAGGGCCGCCGCGCAGCTCGGCTCCAGTACGACCACGGGTGCGTCCGTCTCCAGGACCGGGGCCATGAGGTCGAGCGTGCGGCGCAGGACCGCGCGGGCGCGGTCGAGCTGGCCCGTGGAGACGTACGTCAGGCCGCAGCAGACCCGGTCGCGGCGGGCCGAGAGCAGCGCGGCCGGGGACCTGGACCGCCCGTCCCCGACCGGCCGTCCGCGCATCCGCAGGGTCGGCGGCAGCGCGACCCGCAGGCCCGCCGCCTCCAGTACGGCGACGGCCGCCCGGCCCACGGACGGTGAGAAGTACTCGGTGAAGGTGTCCGGCCACAGGATCACCAGATCGCCGCCGGTGCCGGGGGCGGCCTCCCGCCCCCGCGACGCGCCGCCGCCGGTGCCGGGGGCGGCCCCCCGCCCCCGCGACGCGCCGCCGCCGGTGCCGGGGGCGGCCCCCCGCCCACCCGACGCGCCACCGCCGGTACCGGGGTCGACCTCCCGCCCACCCGACGCGCCACCGCCGGTGCCGGGGGCGGCCTCCCGCCCACCCGACGCGCCACCGCCGGGGACCGGCGGCCTCCTGCGCCACCACCGGCTGAACGTCTCCCGGGCCAGCCGCGGGATCCGCCGCTCCGGCGCGATCCCGCCCGCCCTCTTCATGACCTGGGCGAGCGGCCGCAGGGAGGCGAGCGCGTTGACGACACCCGCCGTGCCCGTACGGGCCACCGCGCGCAGCCACTCCGGCAGCCGGCCCATGCTGTGGTGGGCGGCCGGGCGGCGGCGTCCGGCGTAGTGGTGGTGCAGGAACTCCGCCTTGTAGGTGGCCATGTCGACGCCGACCGGGCAGTCGGAGCGGCAGCCCTTGCAGGACAGGCACAGGTCGAGGGCGTCCCGGACCTCCGTCGAGCGCCAGCCGTCGGTGACCGGCCCGCCCGCGAGCATCTCGTGCAGCAGGCGGGCCCGGCCGCGCGTGGAGTGCTGCTCCTCACCGGTGACCCGGAACGACGGGCACATCACGGCCGGCCCGGTCGCCGTCGTCGTACGGCACTTGGCGACGCCGACGCAGCGGCGGACCGCGGCGGAGAAGTCGCCGCGGTCGCCGGGGTAGCCGAAGGCGACGTCGACGGGCTCGCGGGGCAGGACGGCGAAGCGGAGGTTGGCGTCGAGGGGCTCGGGGCGCACCAGCATGCCCGGGTTGAGCAGGTCGTCCGGGTCCCAGACGGCCTTCGCCCGCTCGAAGAGGCGGACCAGGTCGTCGCCGTACATCCTCGGCAGCAGTTCGGCGCGGGCCTGTCCGTCGCCGTGCTCGCCGGAGAGGGACCCGCCGTGGGCGGTGACCAGGTCGGCGAGCTCCTCGGAGAAGCGGCGGAAGCGGCCGACGCCCGCCTCGGTGAGCAGGTCGAAGTCGACGCGGACGTGGATGCAGCCGTCCCCGAAGTGGCCGTAGGGCGTGCCGCGCAGGCCGTGGGAGGTCAGCAGGGCACGGAAGTCCCGCAGGTAGGCGCCGAGCCGGGCGGGCGGGACCGCGCAGTCCTCCCAGCCGGGCCAGGCCTCGGAGCCGTCCGGCATACGGGTCGCCGTGCCGCTCGCGTCCTCCCGGATACGCCACAGGGCGCGCTGCCCCGCCGGGTCGGTCACCACGGCCGCGTCGACGACGTCCGCCGCGCGCACGATCGCCTCGGCACGCGCGCGTGCCTCGGCCGCCGACTCCCCGCCCGTCTCGACGAACAGCCAGGCCGCGCCGCGCGGCAGGCCGGCGGCCGACGGCACGAGGTCGGCTGCCATCCCCTCCACCGTCAGCGGCCGGTGCGGCAGCAGTCCGGCCGCGGCGTCGGCGGCGGCGCCCTCGTCGGCGTACCCCAGCACGGCGAGCGCACGCGCGCGGGGCGCCTCGACGAGGTCGACGACCGCTTCCGTGAGCACGGCCAGCGTGCCCTCGGAGCCGCAGAGGGAGCGGGCGACGTCGGCGCCCCGCTCCGGCAGCAGCGCGTCCAGCGCGTACCCGGAGATACGGCGGGGCAGGTCGGGGAATCCGGTGCGCAGCCGGGCCAGCTCGCCCTCCACGAGGTCGCGCAGCCCGTCCGGCGCGCCCGCCCAGCCCCCGCCGGGCCGCAGCCGCCGTCCGCGCGCGGTGACGACGGACAGCTCCCGCACGTTGTCCGCGGTCGTCCCCCAGGCCACCGAGTGGGAGCCGCAGGAGTTGTTGCCGATCATTCCGCCGAGCGTGCAGCGGCTGTGGGTGGACGGGTCGGGGCCGAAGCGGAGGCCGTGCGGGGCGGCGGCCTCCTGGAGCCGGTCGAGCACCAGCCCCGGTTGGACGACGGCCGTCCGGGTGACGGGATCGAGGGCGACGAGCCGGTTCATGTGCCGCGTGAAGTCCAGCACCACGCCCGTGCCCGTCGCCTGCCCCGCGATCGACGTGCCCCCGCCGCGCGCCACGACCGGCACACCGCGCGTCCGGCACACCTCCAGCACCGCCGCCACGTCCTCCGCGTCGCGCGGCGCGACCACGCCCAGCGGCACCCGCCGGTAGTTGGACGCGTCCATGGTGACCAGCGCGCGGGAGGTGACGTCGAAACCGACGTCACCGCGCACGGCCCTGCGCAGTTCACCCTCGAGATCCCCGGGATCGGTCATGGGTCCAGCATGCACCTCGTCACTGACAGTGACGACGGCCTCCGCCTCGCGAGGGGCCGCCTCGTACATCCGTACAGGTCCGGAAGCCGGGAATCCCGTCTCATCCGACGGGACACGTTTCCGTAGGGTTTCGCCCAGGGGATACGCTCCGCCTCGTGGCTGAGATCCAGATTCCTGCTGACATCAAGCCCGCCGACGGTCGATTCGGCGCGGGCCCCTCCAAGGTGCGGGTGGAGGCGCTGGACGCCCTGGCCGCCACCGGCACGTCCCTCCTCGGCACCTCCCACCGCCAGGCCCCGGTCAAGAACCTGGTCGGCCAGGTCCGGGAAGGCATCCGCGAGCTGTTCCAGCTCCCCGAGGGCTACGAGGTCATCCTCGGCAACGGCGGCTCCACCGCGTTCTGGGACGTCGCGACGCACGGCCTGATCGAGAACAAGTCGCAGCACCTGAACTTCGGCGAGTTCTCCTCCAAGTTCGCCAAGGCCGCCAAGCTGGCGCCGTGGCTCGCCGAGCCCACCGTGATCGCCTCCGACCCGGGCACGCACCCCGAGCCGGCGGCCGAGGCGGGCGTCGACGTCTACGCCTTCACGCACAACGAGACCTCCACCGGTGTCGCCGCCCCGCTGAAGCGGGTCGAGGGCGCCGACGAGGGCGCGCTGGTCCTGGTGGACGCCACCTCCGGCGCCGGCGGCCTCCCGGTCGACATCGCCGAGACGGACGTCTACTACTTCGCCCCGCAGAAGTCCTTCGCCTCCGACGGCGGCCTGTGGATCGGCGTGTTCTCCCCCGCCGCCATCGAGCGCGCGGAGCGGATCCACGCGTCCGGCCGCCACATCCCGGAGTTCTTCTCGCTCCCCACGGCGATCGACAACTCCCGCAAGAACCAGACGTACAACACCCCGGCGCTGGCCACCCTCTTCCTGCTCAACCAGCAGCTTGAGTGGATCAACGGCCAGGGCGGCCTGGACTGGTCCGTCCGCCGCACCGCCACCTCCGCCCGCACGCTCTACGGCTGGGCCGAGGACGTCAAGTACGCCAACCCGTTCGTGACCGACCCCGCCAAGCGCTCCCAGGTCATCGGCACGATCGACTTCTCCGACGAGGTGGACGCGGCGGCCGTCGCCAAGGTCCTGCGCGCCAACGGCATCGTCGACACCGAGCCCTACCGCAAGCTCGGCCGCAACCAGCTCCGCGTCGCCATGTTCCCGGCGATCGACCCGACGGACGTCGAGGCGCTGACCAAGTGCATCGACTACGTCATCGAGAAGCTGTAGTCACGGCCTGAACGACAGCGAAGGGCGCCCGGCGGACCTCCCGCCGGGCGCCCTTCGCCGTTCGGCGCAGTCCCGCCTCGTCCGTCGTCCCGTCCCAGCGCCGACGACGGGGGCCACACCCGGGCCGACCGGGGATCCGCTCGATCCGGGTCGGACCGCGCGGTGATCGCGACCATCTCCTTGCCGAGCGGCGCCCCGACCGAGAGCCGCTCCCCGAGCCAGGACATCCGAGCTACTGTGGATGTCATGACGACGGCCTACGAGGACGTGCCCTTCAGCGAGCTGCTCCACCATCCCGCGGCCACCGCCCGGCGCCTGGACTCGGTCCGCGCCCTGCGCCTGCGCCGACGCGACGCGGGCGACCTCGCGCTCATTCGCGCCGACCAGCTGGAGCAGGACTCCACCGTGGTCGACTTCACCGCCCGCCTGCTCGCCGCCCTGGTCCGCACCGAAAACACCGCCGCACTGCGCCAGGCCCTGCCTGATGCCCTGCCCTGGTCGGTCTTCCTCCCTGAGGACGACGTCGAGGCAATGCTCGACGAGCTGGTGGACACCGCCCGCGGAGCTGCTGCGCTGGAGAACTTGGCTCCCATCGCGCTGCTGCTGGCCCAGTGGCGGCACAGTGCCGAGATCTACGCCGACCCCGCCCTGCACGCCGTCCTCACCCGCGAGCCCGACGGCGACCTCGGCAGTGTCCCCGTGCCCGACGGCGAGACCGACGAGTGAGCCCCAAACGCGGTGACCGCGCGGCCCCACCCCCGGTCGGCGACGAGTTCGACCTGCGCTTCGCCAACACCGAGGCGGCCAACGGCTGGGACCATCTCTCCCGCCACGCGGCAGGCAACCTCCGCCGCGCCTTCGACAAGATTCGATCCGCCCCGCGCGCCACCGATGACCCCGAGCGCCACCACCGTCTCAAGGGCAAGCTCGGCTCCACAGTCTGGAAGGGGCAGACGCTGGAGCGCTGGCAGTACGAGGTCACCGGCGGCGGCCGCGTCTGGTACCTGGTCGACGACGCCAACCGAACCGCCTGGATCACCTATGCAGGCACCGGACACCCCAGAGCAACCGACTGATCGCCCTTCGCCGTTCGGCGCAGTCCGCTGCGTCCGTCGTCCCGTCCCAGCGCCGACGACGGGGGCCACACCCGGGCCGACCGGGGGACCTGCTCGATCCGGGTCGGGCCCGGTCAGCTCTCGCAGCGTGTTCCGCCGCCGTTCTCCAGCTCGTCGATGGACGCGAGCAGGCGCCAGGCGTTCGCCGGGCTCCGTAGCAGGTACGCCGTCTCCTTCAGGGACTCGTAGTCCTCAAGGAAGACGATGACGACCGGCTCACGCCCGGCACGCGTGATGACGACCTCTTCGCGGTCGTCGGTGATGGAGTCGAGCACCTCGGCGTACCGGGCGCGCAAGTCGGAACACGTCATGGTCTTCACGATCGAACCTCTTACCGCCCTGAACGCCGTTCGCCGGCGTGCGCCGTCCTAGCCGAACTGCCGCAGGAACGCCTGCCAGCTCTGACCGGATACGGCGATCAGGGGGCCGTCCTGCTGCTTGCTGTCACGGACGGCTCGGCCGCCAGGAGCGGTGTCGGCCACCTCGACGCAGGCGTTCTCCTGCCCCGAGTACGACGACTTCCGGAAGGGGCTTACGACCTCGGTCACGATGTGTGTTCCTTCAGGCTCTGCAGTATGCCCCGGATGAGCTTCGCACTCGCGTCCGGCGCCAACGCTGACGATCGTAGTAGGTCGTATGCATTGGCGTAAGCGGCCAGATCCTCGGATCCCTCAAGGACCGACGCGCCTCGCAGATTGTCCATCGCGACCGCTTCGACCGTCGGCTCCTCGTCGAAGCTGAAGGAGTAGAAGGCGGAGGAGTAACCGGCCAGTACGCCAGCGCTGAACGGCAGCACCTGCACCGTGACGTTCTTCCGCTCCCCGATCTCAAGGATCGCGGACAACTGCTCCCGGTGAATCTCCACGTCCACGAGCGGGTGCGCAACGACCGCTTCCCAGAGGATGGCCGTGTACGACGCTCCACCCTCTTCGATCTTCGCCTGCCGCCCCATACGCACCTTCACCAACTGGGCGACCCGTTCCGAATCGATGCAGTGAGGACCGCCTGCGATAACAGCTTCCGCATACGCCGGAGTTTGCAGGAGCCCCGGCACCATGACCGGCTGCCACTCACGGATATAGGTGGCGTCGTCCTCCAACGCAATGTGGTCAACGTAGTCCGGACGCAGGTGCGCCGCATGCTCAAGCCACCAACCCCGGTTCTTGGAGTGCTTGGCCAACTCCTCCAGCTTGTGACGCACTGCGGCATCCGTGACGCCGTACGCGTCCAGCAGCAGGCGCACCTCGATGACGCGAGCGGTGACGTGCCCGCTCTCAAGGCGGCTGATTCTGGCCTGACTTGCCGCGATCACCTCGGCGGCCCGCGGCTGGTCGAGCTTTGCGGCAAGTCGGTACTGCCTGAGCGCCGTACCCAAACGCCTGCTGCGTACCGTCGGTCGTCCACCTGCGGGCATGAGTTCTCCCCTCTCCTGCGGCAACGATCCCACACGGGTCGACAAAACTGACAACCCATCACTCGATCGAGTGGACGACTGCATGCATTCACTTGAGTTCATTGTGCTGACGTCGAATGCAGCCGTAGCTTCCGGACATGCCCCTCACCGAAACCTTCCGCGTCCCCGGGCACCGCCGACACGTGCCCAGCACCCGCCAGCGCGTACGCAAGGCCCTCGCCGACTGGGGAGTCACTGACGAACTGGCCGACGGCGTCACCCTGTTGGCGAATGAACTCGTCACCAACGCCGTGACCCACTGCCGGATCTCCTACGCCCAGGTCGGGATCACGCTGATCCACCACGGGACCGACCTGGTCCTGGAGGTCTCGGACCCCGACCGGGACCGGCTCCCCCGGCTCCACCACTCCGGCCCGGACGAGGAGGGCGGACGCGGACTCGCGCTCGTGGAGGCGCTCGCCGACGCCTGGGGATGCCGACAGGAGCGGTACGCGAAGTGCGTGTGGGCCCGGTTCACGCTCGTGGAGAGGGCCCATGCTCCGGCCGGTTCGTGACGCGGTCGTCCGCCTGCTGGGCCGTACCAAGGCGGACGAACGGAATCCCGTGCGGGAGGTCCGGGCGCCGGACCCGTACGTCTGGCGGCTCCCCAACCCGCGCGACGCCCGCTGGCGCCGCTGGGCCAAACGCTGCCGGGCAGCCGGCCGCTACTTGCCGTTCCCGTGCGACGGAGAGGCCTGCTGGCAGAGCCCGCCCCCTCCCCGGCCACCGGCCTGGCAGACCGACGACGACGTGGTGCGGGCGTACGTCCTCAGACCGACGGCGGCGCGGTCGAGCTCGGCCCCTTTCGGGTGAACCCCACCATTCCCCGCAACCTCACAGCTTGCGACACAAGTCGTACGTTCACACGTGACCCTTCATGCCCTCGGGGAGACCATGAGCCAGCAGTACCCGCCGCAGCAGCCGAACCAGCCCCACCCGCAGCAGCCCGGATGGGGCGGCGGCCCCCAGCCCGGCTTCCCGCCACCGCCGAAGAAGCGCGGCGTCGGCAAGATCCTCGGCCTCGGCTGCGCCGGCATCATCGGCCTCTTCGTCCTGATCGGCGTCATCGGCGCGATCGCCGGTGGTGGAAGCGGCGACAACGAGTCCGGCAGCGCCGAGCCGGCGGCCTCCGCGGCCGAGGACGACAAGCCGGCCGCCGACGCCGAGTCCGGCGAAGCCGCGGAGAGCCCGGCCGAGGAGGACACGGCGAAGAAGAAGGTCGCCACCTTCAAGGTGTGGGGCACCGCTCCCGCCGGGGCCCTCGGCCCCCTGGACATCACCTACGGCTCCGACAGCGACAGCCGGGACGGCACGTGGAAGGACGGTGAATTCACCGCCACCCTGCCCCTGGACGAGGACGCGCTGTACTACACGGTGACCGCCCAGCTCCAGGGCTCGGGAGACATCAACTGCTCCGTCACCGTCGACGGCCACACGGAGAAGGCCCACGCGTCCGGCGGATACAACATCTGCCACGCGCAGGCCAACGCCGGACTCCTCGGCGGCTGGGACTGACCCGGCACGCGGCGCGAGCCCTGCCGCCGGGATGACCGGGAACGGCGAGGCGGGTACTGCGGTACCCACCTCGCCGTCGACGTACGTCCTCAGACCTTGATGCTCCGGCGGACCCGGGCGATCACCTGCTGGGCGTCGGCGCCGAAGACGGCCGACTCCGCGAGGGTGTCCCAGACGCGGCGGTAGAGAGCAATCGTTTCGGCGTCGTCGAGCCATAGTTCGGCGTGCCAGTCCTCGACGCTGACCAGACGGTCGTCCAGGACCCAGAACCCGTTCCCCGGCGGCAGGCGCAGTGCGGCGTCCAGAGGCAGGATTCCGAGGTGGACGGTGTCCATGCCCACCACGCCCAGCAAACGGTCCAACTGAGCCGCCAGCACTTCCGGGGGACACACCTGGGCCCGCAGTGCGCCCTCCCACATGACCAGCTTCAACTGCTTGCCCGGCCGATACAGCCATTCCTGCCGTTTCATACGGGCTCGCACAGCGGCCTCCGCATCCCGTGGAGAGCGTCGGAACTCCGCGAAGCGTTCGAAGACGTTCCGGGCGTAGTCAGGAGTCTGAAGCATGCCGTTGACCAGGCTGTTGTCCCACACGTGCAGGGTTCGGGACTCCCCGATGAGCGTGTTCCACGCCTCCTGCACAGGACCGTGTCCTGCCGCCAGTTGGCGTCGCCACGAACGGATGTGACTGTCGAACCCCTTCAGACGGGCGCGTAGTTCTGCGAAGGCATCAGGCCGTCCGGCGGCTTCGGCCCATGCCCGCAGGTCGTCGTCCGTGGGGGTCTGCCTGCCGTTCTCCAGCTTGCTGACCTTCGACTGCGGCCATCCGAGCCGCTGGGCCAGCTCCGTACCGGTGAGCCGGCCATCAGGGCCCTCGACACGTAGTTCACGGAGCCTGCGGCCCAGTTCCTCACGCGCTCTCTGATAGTCCGTGCTCACCGGTACCCGCTCTTGTCCCTAAACGCCGCTGTGTACCTCCGTCGTGAACTGTCGCCACGGTACGGCGTGATGCCAAGCAGCATCCCGCACCATGGAGCAGCGCACCACCTCCGCGGGCTCGGTGATCAGGTCAACATGCGTGAGCTGATCGTCGTCGTCGAACCGCAGGAGCGCGATGAGACGACTGTCGAACAGCCAGAAGTCCTCGGCGGGAAGCCGGAGCCGTTCCGCGTCGGCCCGCCACAGGTTACGGATGTCCTCGCCCATGCCGCTGTTCCGCTTGGCGTTGTCGAGGAGGTAGAGCTGACCCGTGGTCGGCGGCTGGTCCACGATACGCACCCGCTCGACACGCTTGCCCTGAGCGGTCTGCTCGCGGATCGTCCGACAGTACGGGTGATCGTACGTCCAGTCGACCTCCCCGGTCGTCACGAACTGCCGGTAGGTGTCGGTCGCTTCGTCACTCGCGTACCGGCGCCGCGTCTCCAGACGCCAGGCGGTGTGCGCGAACTTGGCGAACAGGTCGCCGAACTCGTCCAGTCCGATCGTCCGCACCTGACGTGTCCGCTCTTTCGGGGACCAGTCGACCAGCAGGTCACGCGGAACCACGATCGCGACCTCCCCCTCGGAGAGGTGCTGGAGTTGCGCAACGTCCTCGGGCTGGGTGAGTGGAGGACCATGCACGATCACTTCTCCGCTGTCCAAGTCCTCATGCACGGACGGGCATCCGCCATCACCGCTACCAGTTCCGTTGAACCGCAGCCTGCGCGCCATGTATGACCACTCCTCGGGCCTTGACGATGTCGACGCGTACAGCATGTCGGTGACGTTGAGTGAATGTCCATGCATTCAGGGTTACATCAATCGAATAACCGAGAATATTCTCCGCCTTGCTCTCCTCCTGTCCCTACGGTCATTTCCCGGAAGCCGATCAGGAAGGAACGCCATGCCGAACACACCCGACCTCTACGCCCTCGACCTCACCGCAACCTCCTTCGTGAAGGCCTGCGGCGGCCCCTGCTCCGAGGGCTGCGTCACCCTCGCCCGGATCGGGGCGGACGCCTGGGCGCTCGGGGACAGCAAGCAGCCCGACAAGGAACCGCTCCGCTTCACCACCGAGGAGCTGAGCGTCGCCGGGATCGACCCCACCCGCTTCGGTCTGCCGATCTGAACGGCCGGTGCACCACCACGCCTACCTGTGGACCGGCCCGAAGGCCCGCTTCGACCAGGAGGCCCTGCGGAGGCCGCCGCACCCCGATCCGCCGCCCGGCAGCCGGCCCGAGCTGATCCAGCGCCACCGCGAGGTGGCCGCGGAGTTCCCCGCGTCGGACCTGCCGCCGCTGGAGACCGCGTACTGGCTCGTCAAGCCGGGCTCGCTGGTCCGGGGGACGTGGCCGGACCCGGCGGAGGCGGCGGCCTGGCTCGGTTCACAGGTGAACGCATACGTCACCCGGTTCGCGTCCGAGGCCCAGCGCGACGCCCGTCACCTGGCCGATCTCGTCGCCTCCGCCGCCGAACGGCTGGGGTCGGGCCACGACGTGTCGCTCGGGTTCTATCTGGAGCGGCCCTCGTACCTGTCCCTGGCCCTCGTGACCTGTTCTCCGAACCGGGAGAACGCCCAGCTCACGTGCCCCTTGGGGGCATGAGGGAACGAGCGCCGGCACCCGGCCGGCGCTCGATCGCAGGCACACCGCCGGAGCCTGCTGTCACCTCCGCCAGAACAGGTGGTGCGTCACGCCGCTCGGGCTGGGCACGACCTCCAGGTGGAACCGGTCGAGCAGGTCGTCGGGGGACTCCCAGAGCCGCAGGCCCGACCCGAGCTTCACCGGCGAGACCGCCACGTGCAGGGTGTCGACGAGGTCGGCGTCGAGGAACTCCCGGATCGTCGTGACGCCGCCGCCGAGTCTGACGTCCTTGCCCTCCGCCGCCTCCCGCGCCCGTTCGAGGACCGCGGCCGGGTCCCCGCCGACGAAGTGGAACGTGGTGTCGGAGAGCGTGAACGACGGACGCTCGTGGTGCGTCATGACGAAGACCGGGGTGCGGAACGGGGGCTCGTCGCCCCACCAGCCGCGCCACTCCTCGTCCTGCCAGGGGCCGCGCTGGGGACCGAACTTGTTGCGCCCCATGATCTCGGCGCCGATGTCGCGCGCGTAGTCCCGTGTGAAGTAGTCGTCGAGGCCCCGGCTGCCCCCGGGATCGGTGCGCATGGGCCAGCTCGCCGTGGCGCCCGCCCAGGCGAACAGCCGCTCGGGCTCGACATGGCCGAACGGGCGCTCGAAGCTCTGGTCCTCGCCCGCGCCGATCCCGTCACTCGAGACGTTGAAGTTCTGGACTCGCAATAACTGGGGCACGTGTTCCTCCGGTGGTGTCCGACAACAGTGATGAGACTCTTCCAGCCGGGAGAACTCATCGCCGCGTCCGGTGACCGTTCGGACGACTACGGTGCGCGCGGGGGACACGGGGCTCGGGTGTGACCAGGGTGCCCGGCGACCAGCGCCCGGGCACCCCCTCGCCGCTGCGCCGACGGCGTCTACGCCGCCGTACAGCTCACGCTCGGCACGCCGCCGCCCCCGGGCGCGCCCCCGAAGCCGAAGCTCGCCGAAGCCCCGGCCGCGACCGACCCGTTGTGGGACGCGTTCACCGCCGTCACCGTCGCCCCGCTCTGCGTGTACGAGGCGTTCCACATGCTGGTGACCTGCTGGGCGCCCGGCCAGGTCCAGGTCACCCGCCAGGACGTGATCGCCGTCGTCCCGGTGTTGGTGACCTTCACGTCGGCGTTGAAGCCGCTGCCCCAGTCGCTGGTGACGGTGTAGGCGGCGGCGCAGGCCGCCGTGGAGCCGGGGTCCTCGGGGTCCGAGGGGTCCGTACCGCCGTCCCCCGGGTCGAAGCCCGCCGCCTTGATGCTCGCCAGGTAGCCGTCCTTCACCGTGTCCACGGTCGTCCAGTCGTCCTTGAGGATGCCGCCGGTGTCCCCGGAGTTGGGGTTCCAGGACCAGAAGGTCCAGTGGAAGGAGTCGGCGCCGTACGCCGAGGTCGGGCGCAGGTAGTCGACGAGGGCGGCCAGCCACCGCTGGTCGACCGTCGACTGGAGGGTCGTACCGAACTCGCCGAGCCAGACCGGGGCGATGTTCTGTTTGAAGATGTAGCCCCAGTACTTGTCCCAGATGCCGGGCATGTTGGACGGGAACGACGGGTCGCTGAACCAGCTCTGCTGGGCCACGCTCGTCGCGTAGTCGTGGGCGGAGTAGACGAGCCGGTCCGGGACGTCGAGGCGGACGGGGTACTGGGCGACGCCCATCAGGTTGCCGCCCCACCACCCCGAGACGCCGTTGAAGGACTGCACGCCCTCGACGAAGACCAGCAGGTCGGGGTTGACGGCGAGGACGGCGTTGCCGGCCCGCTCGGCGGCCAGGCGCCAGTCCAGGGACGTGTCGCCGCAGCCCCAGCAGGCGGGGTCGTGCGGCTCGTTGTGCAGGTCGATGCCCACGACGGTGGCGTCACCGGCGTAACGGGAGGCGAGGGAGGTCAGGTTGGCGATCCACGTCGACTCCGGGACCGCCGAGGTGTACCAGAGCGCCGACTGGCCGGCCGCGTCCGGGCGGTGCCGGTCCAGGATGACCTTCAGGCCGGACTGGCCGGCGTACCCGACGATCCTGTCCAGTACCTGGAGCGAGGTCAGGCCCGCCAGGTCGGCGTTCTTGCCGCCGGAGAAGTCGATGCTGTCCGGCACGGTGCCGCTCTTGAGGATGTCGTCGCTGAACGGCAGCCGGAGGGTGTTGTAGCCCAGCGACTGCATCTGGTCGATCATGCTCTTGTAGTCGCGGGCCCACAGGCCGTGGACGACGTGGTTGGCCGTCTCGAAGCCGAACCAGTTGATGCCGGCGATCCGGACCGGCGTCCCGGCCTCGTCCAGGATCTGACGGCCGCTGGTGTGCCAGTAGCCGGCCCCGGCGTCGACCGCCACGACGCCGGTCGCCCCGTCGGCCCCGTGGGCGGACGGGGCGGCGGCCGCCAGCGGTAACAGCAGGGCCGCGCCGACCGCGCACAGCGCTCTGCGCAAGGTGCGGAACATGTCGTTGCTTCCTCTCGGGGAGGCGCGGGCCCGGAACATATGGGAGCGCTCCCACACACCGCGCACCCCCCAGCAAACTAACGCTGCATGGCCACGTCAAGAAGCGGGCACGTCAAGAAGCGGGGCGGGAGACTCGCCCCCAGTGGGACGAGTCTCCCCTCGGACCTACCGCCGGCTCCGCACCAGCAGGTGCAGGAAGTACGGCGTCCCGATCACCGCCGTCATCAGGCCCGCGCCCAACTGGGCGGGGGCGATGACCGTGCGGCCGAGGAGGTCGGCGGTGCAGACGAGCGCGGCGCCGAGGAGGACCGCGACCGGGACCACCCGGACGTGCCGGCGGCCCACGAGGGCGCGGGCCGCGTGCGGCGCGACCAGGCCCACGAAGCCGATGGTGCCGGCCGAGGCGACGGCGGTCGCGCTGAGCAGGACGCTCAGCGCGAGGAAGCCGAGCCGGGTCCGGGACAGGCTCAGGCCGAGGAGGCGCGGGGTGTCCCCGTTCAGGGAGACGAGGTCCAGCTCGGTGCGCCGGGCGACCGCGACGGCGAGGCCCAGCGCCAGGACGAGCGCGACGGGCGCCACGTCCGGCAGGGTCCGCCCGTACGTCGAACCGGACAGCCAGGTCAGCGCCTTCGTGGCGTTGAACGGGTCGGTGAGCACGATGAGCAGGCTGATCAGCGCCGTCGTCCCGGCGGCCACGCCGACGCCGACGAGGACCAGCCGGTTCTGCTGGTAGCCGCCCCGCGCGGCGAGCCCGAAGACGATCGCGGAGGCCGCCGCGGCGCCCGCGAAGGCGGCGCCCGCGACGCTCCAGGTGCCGGCGACGGGCACGGTGGTGACGAGCAGGACGGCGCCCAGCGCGGCTCCGCCGGAGACGCCGAGGACGCCCGGTTCGGCGAGCGGGTTGCGGGTCACGGCCTGCACCAGCGTGCCGGCCAGGGCGAGCGCCCCGCCCGCGCACAGGGCGGCGAGCACGCGGGGCACGCGGGTGTCCAGGACGAAGGAGACGGCCCGCCCGGCCCGCCCCTGCGCCCAGTTGGCGACGTCGCCGAGCAGGAGCTTGCTGTCGCCCAGCAGGACGCCGGCGATCGTGACGGCGACGGCGACGGCGACGAGGGCGGCCACCGTGACGAGGAACGCCGTGCGGCTCGGGATGCGCATCCGGTCCGGGGCCTCCGTGCCGGAGGTGTCGCGCAGCCGCAGCGCCATCACCACCAGGAAGACCGCGCCGACCAGGCTGGTGACGACACCGGTGGGCACGGCGACCGCGGTGTCCGCGGGGACGAGGGCCCGCAGCAGCACGTCCGACCCGAGCACCAGCCCGGCGCCGACCAGACCGGCCACCGGCAGGGTCGTCCGGGCGCGGAAGAAACCCCGGTGGCGGCGGGCGAGCGGACGCACCAGGGCCGGTGCGCACAGGCCGACGAAGCCGATGGGCCCGGCGAGGGTGACCGCGGCCGCGGACAGCAGCGCCGCCAGCACGACGACCGTGACGCGGGTGGCGGTGACCGGGACGCCCAGTCCGCGCGCGGCGTCGTCGCCGAGGGCGAGCGCGTCGACCCGGCGGGCCGTCAGCAGCAGTCCGGCGAGACCGATCACGGCGACGGGCAGCATCTGGAGGACGCCGTCGAAGCCGTTCTGGCCGATGCTGCCCTGGTTCCACTGGTAGAGGCCCTCCGTCTGTTCGGGGAACAGCAGGAGCAGGCCCTCCGTCACGGAGTTCAGGCCCAGTGCCAGCGCGGTGCCGGCCAGGACCAGCCGGACGGTGCCGGTGCCGAGGCCGGACAGCGCGAGCACGACGGCCGCGGCCAGGAGCCCGCCGGCGAAGGCGACGCCGGAGGAGGCGAGCATCGGCAGGGAGACGCCGGTCGCGCCGGCCAGCCCGAGCGCCAGGTAGGAACCGGCGTTCACCGCGAGGGTGTCGGGGGAGGCGAGGACGTTGCGGCTGACGGCCTGGAGCACGGCGCCGGCCACCCCGAGGACGGCGCCGACCAGGAGGCCGGCCGTCATCCGGGGCAGCCGGGAGGCGATCACGACGGACGCGTCGGCCGGATCGGCCCGGCCGGTCAGGGCCTTGACCACCTCGGCCGGTCCGACGGAGGCGGTGCCCTGGGTGACGTCGACGACGGCGAGGACGGCGACCAGGAGGACGAGCCCGGCCGTCACCGCGGCCGCGCCCGTCCGGGACGTGGCCGTCGACGGACGGGTGGCGGGGGTCGTTGCGGTGACGGCCATGGGGCGTGTTACTTCGTCAGCGCGTCGACGACGGCGTCGATGTACGCCTCCATCGACCCGGGACCGCCGAACATCCAGATGCCGTCGGCCAGCCGGTGCACCTCGCCGGCCTTCACGAACGGCAGGGACGTCCACACGGCGTTCTTCGCGAGCGCGCCGGTGAAGGGGGTGCTGCTCGCGTCGCCGTCGCTGCCGATGTAGGCGAACCGGACGTCGTCCGGCAGGTCGGTGAGGCCCTCGACGTCGGTGGAGCCGAGGCCGTAGGCGGCGTCGCCCTCGACGGTCCAGGCGTTCTTCAGACCGAGCTGCTCGTTGACCTCGCCGATCAGCGAGGTGCTGGTGTACGGGCGCAGGGTGACCTGGTTGGAGGCGACGTAGCCGTCGGCGAAGGCGTACTGGGCGCCCGCGAGTCCGGCGTCGGTGAGGGCCTTCTTGCCCTCCGCGACCTTGGCCTCGAAGTCCGAACGGAGCGTCTTGGCCTCGTCGGTGGTGCCGGTGGCCTCGGCGATGAGGTCGACGTTCTCCAGCATCTGGTCGATCTGGCCCGTGCCGTCGGCGGACTTCACCGCCAGGACCGGGGCGACCTCGCGCAGCTGCTTCACGGCGGCGGCGGTCAGGTCGGTGGTGGCGACGATGAGGTCGGGCGCGAGGGAGGCGATGGTGTCCATGCTCGGCTCGCCGCGGGTGCCGATGTCCTTCGGCTCGCTCTTCAGCGGGACGGCGGTGTCCCAGGTCTTGTAGCCCTTGACGTCGGCGACGCCGACGGGGTCGATCCCGAGCGACAGGACGCTCTCGGTGACGTTCCACTCCGTGGTGACGATCTTGGTGGCCGGGCCGTCGAGCGTGACCTTGGCGCCGGTGGCGTCGGTGAGGGTGATGGCCTCGGAGGTCTTCTCGGTCTTGTCGGCGGCGGGCTCGGTGGTGCCGCACGCGGCGAGGGTGAGCGCCGCGGCGGCGGTGGTCGCCGCGGTCAGCAGGAGTCGTCTCATGAGGTGGTGCCGAGCCTTTCGCTGAGAGTGCCACGCGTGTCCCGCGTGTGGTGACGGCCGATCGGGCGGGTGCGCAGCCGGCCGGTGAGGGGGTCGGTGTCGACGTCGATGCGGATGCCGTAGACCGCGGTGAGGCGCTCCGGCGTCAGGACGTCCTCGGGCGGTCCGTCGGCGACGATCCGGCCCGCTTCGAGCAGGGTGATCCGGTCGCCGACGGCCGCCGCCTGGTCGAGGTCGTGCAGGACGACGCCGACGGCGATGCCGTGGACGTCGGCCAGATCGCGGATCAGGTCGAGGAGTTCGACCTGGTAGCGCAGGTCGAGGTAGGTGGTCGGCTCGTCGAGGAGCAGGACGCCGGTCTCCTGGGCGAGGCAGCTCGCGAGCCACACCCGCTGCAACTGCCCGCCGGACAGGTGGTCGGCGCCGCGCGCGGCGAGTTCGGTGACGCCGGTGAGGGCGAGCGCCCGGTCGACGGCGGCCGGGGCGTCCGGGTCGGGGCGGCCGAAGCGCCCCCGGTAGGGGTAGCGGCCGAACTCGACGACGTCCCGCACGGTGAGTCCGCTGGGCGTCGGCCGGCCCTGGGTCAGCAGGGCGACGTGGCGGGCGAAGTCACGGGCCGTCAGGGCGAGACCGTCGGTGTCGGTGTCGATCCTGAGGGTGGCGCTGCGGGCGCGCTGCAACCGGGCGATCGTCCGCAGGAGCGTCGACTTCCCGCTGCCGTTGGGGCCGACCAGCACGGTCACCTCGCCGGGCCGGAGCGCGACCGCGGCGTCGTGCACGACGTCGGTGCCGTCGTACGACACGGTCACACCCGTGGCCGCCAGTTCATGACCGCGCAGGCGCGGGGTGCCGGCTGCTTCTTCACCAGATCTCACGCAGGCAAGGTTAGCCTCACCTAATTCGTTTTCGACAGGGTGTCCTGATATCGAACTTCCGGCCGGAACGCCGGACTCGGCCCACCGGCGTTCCGGACTCGGCCCGCCGGCGTCCCGGACTCGGCCCGCCGGCGTCCCGGAATCAGCCGGCCGACGGCCAGGACGCCGGGTTCCACACGCCCGCACGGCGCAGCGACGCCGGGCAGTGCAGGTAGATCTCGTCGATGTCGAGGACCAGGGCCAGCGTGGGGCGCCGGCCGTCCGCGGTCAGGGCGTCGAAGAACGGGGCGTCGGTGAGGACGCGGGCCCGGCCGTTGACGCGCAGGACCTCCGTGCCGCCGGGGACCAGGTACAGCAGGCCGGCGTGCGGGTTCTGGAGGATGTTGTGGAAGCTGTCGCCGCGCCGGTTGCCCGGCCGGTCGGGCAGGGCGATCCGGCCGGGCCCGAGGACATGGGTGAAGCCCGCGCCGTCACCGCGCGGGGAGACGTCACAGTTGCCCTGCGCGTCGGAGGTGGCCAGCAGGCAGAAGGGCGAACGGGCCAGGATCTCCAGGTCCTTGTCGGTGAGCCGGTCGTGGACCTTCTCGATCACCACGGGCCAGGGCTCGCCCAGCAGTTCGCGCAGCTCGGCGGGGGACCCGAGCTCGGTCCAGCCCTCCTCGGTCACGGCGCCGGGCCCGTGTCCCGCGGCCTGCCCCGCACTCTGCCCCGCGGCCTGCCCCGCGGCCTGTCCCGCACTCTGCTCCGCGGCCTGTCCCGCACTCTGCTCCGCGGTCTCGATCGTGTGCGGCAAGGCCGGCCCCCCAGATGTGTACGCCTCACAGGTAGTTGCGAACAAAACATTATCTGATGTTAGGTTCGCCTTACCTTACTGAGGCGACGTCACCCGCGGCGCCGCAGCCGCCGCAGGCCGAAGACGGCGGCGCACACGACGGCCAGGGCGAGCGCGCCCGTCCGCACGGTGCCGCTCGCCCCCGCACCGCCGCCGTCGCCGCCGCCGCTCCCGGAGGCGGCCGTACTCCCGCCGTTCGAGGGCGACTTGGAGTCGCCCGAGGCGCCGGGCGCGTCCTCCGCCCGCACCTCACTGGCGGTGCCCTCGGTGCCGTACAGCAGCTTCGAGCCGTCGGCCGAGTACGTCACGGACTCCCCCTGCCGTTGCAGCGGTACGTCGAGCCGCTCCAGCCGCTCGGGGGTGCCGTCGTTCCAGTCGTAGAGGATGCCGCCGAAGTAGCCCCGGACGGCGAGCCGGCCGCCGTCCGGGGAGAGGGCGGCGTCGGTGGCCCACAGGTCGACGGGGGCGACGGGCTCGTAGACGTTGGTGCCGGACGCGGAGAGCCGGGCCGGCCCCGCGTACAGGTGTCCGCCGTCCTCCTGCTTGTCGATGATGTAGACGCGCCCGGTCTTCGGGTGCACGACGAGCGACTCGGCGTCGCGGGGTCCGTCGGAGTACCGCACGACGTACTGGGTGGCGCGGACCGTCTGGTCCTTCAGCGTCTTCGGCTCGGGCAGCTCGTAGATCCACACGTGGTCCCACTCGACGCCGTCGTTGTCGCCGATGTCGCCGACGTAGATCTGATCGTCGGGGCCGATGCCGATCGCCTCGACGTCGCGGGGGGTGCCGACGCCGGTCATGGTGATCGTCGCGACGGTCTTGCCGGTGGCGCTGTCGACCGCGTAGAGGTAGGCGCCGGTGTCCTGGTCGTTGTGCGTCCAGTACACGCCGGGGTGCTGACGGGAGGCCGCCAGTCCGCTGGACTCGGTGATGCGGGGGTCCTCGATGGTGAAGCCCTCGTCCCCGTCGGCGGCGGAGGCGGGCACCGCGGAGACGGGCACCGCGCAGGCGGCCACGAGCAGGGCCCCGGCGAGAAGGGCGAACGGTCGGCGCATGCCCCAAGACTGCCACCCCGCCCGGCTCCTGAGGGGTCGTGGCGGGCCCGTGGCGGGCCCGTAGCAGACCCGTGGCGGGCCTCACACCCCACGCGCCTGACCGATCCACCGCCGATCCACCATGATGAGCGGATGCTCAGGTTGATGCCCGTCGGCGACTCGATGACGATCGGCAGCGCCGGTGAACACACGTGGCGCCACCGCCTGTGGCAGCACCTGTGCGCGACGTACGACGGCCCCTTCACGTTCGTCGGCCCCCGCGAGACGCTGTACGACAAGGCGGCGGACGCGCCGGTCTCGTACGCGTACGCCGACCCCGACTTCCCCCGCCGGCACCTGGCCGGCTGGGGCGAGGGCTGGCTGCACATGGCCCCGCTGATCGGCGAGGCGGTGCGGGCCGGCCGGGCGGACGTGCTGCTGGTCTCGCTGGGCCTGATCGACCTCGGCTTCTACACGAACGCCGAGCAGACCGCGGAGAACGTCCGCGCCTTCATCACCGCCGCCCGGACGGCGAACCCGCGGGTGAGCATGGTCCTCCTCCACGTCATCCCCAACATCCGCGCCGCCGCCGACGAGCCCTTCGCCGCGCAGGTCGCCCTCTTCAACGAACTGCTCGGCAAGACGGCCGCCGACCTCGACGAAGCATCCTCCCCGCTGCTGCCGGCCTCGGTCCCGCCGTCGTACGACATCCATGCCGACACCTACGACGGCACCCACCCCAACGCGAGCGGCGAGCACAAGATCGCGGCGGCGTTCGCGGCGGCGATGCACCAGGGGTGGGACGTGGGCGGACCATACGGGACCGGCTGACCGTACGGGACCGGCTGACCGCACGGGGGCGGTGAGGCCGCCACGTAACCCGGTCACCGTGCGTATCGTTGTACCGCGCGGCCGCACTCGAGCAAGGGCGGTCGGGGAGGAGCGCCACCATGACCGTCCTCGACGACAGGATCGCGATGGCCGACGCCAACACCGAGCGCTTGGACGCATGGTTCGAGCGGCTCGAGCGGATGCCCGTCCCCGAAGGATTCCGGGTCGAGATCGTCGGGGGCAGCGTCCACACGACACCTCAGAGGGCCACTCACTGGGAGATCATCTTCCAGATCGCCTGTGCCGTCCGCGAGAGGTTCGGGAAGGGCATCAAGGTCTTCTCGGACGTCCGCATCGACTTCCCCGGTCACGAGAACGGCTTCTGCCCCGACGTGGTCAAGCTCCGCGACTCCGCGGAGGCGGACGACGCGGGCCGCTGGAGCCACGAGGACGTCGAGTTCGTCGCCGAGGTCATCTCCCAGGGCACCGCCGCCAACGACTACGGCCCGAAGAAAACCGCCTACGCCGTCGCCGAGGTTCCCGTCTACCTCATCGCCGACCCCTATCAGGGCCGCTGCTACGTCCACACCGACCCCAAGGACGGCGACTACACCACGGTGACCAGGGTCAACTTCGGCACCGACATCGACCTGACCGACACGGTCGTCGGCCTCACCCTCACCACCGACGCCTTCCCCCGCGACTGACCGGATCCCCTTGCCTGGAGCGCACTCCAAGCCGTTGGCTGGGCTTCCATGAAGTACACGCAGCTCGGACGCACCGGACTCAAGGTCAGCCGACTGGTCCTCGGGACCATGAACTTCGGCCCCCAGACGGACGAGGCCGACAGCCACGCCATCATGGACGCGGCGCTGGACGCCGGCCTCAACTTCTTCGACACGGCCAACGTCTACGGGTGGGGCGAGAACAAGGGCCGCACCGAGGAGATCATCGGCAACTGGTTCGCGCAGGGCGGCGACCGGCGCGACAAGGTCGTCCTCGCCACCAAGGGGTACGGCAACATGGCCGCCGACGGGGAGGCGTGGCCCAACCACGACAAGCTCTCCGCGCTGAACATCCGACGGGCCGTCGACGCCAGCCTCAAGCGGCTGCGGACGGACTACATCGATCTCTACCAGTTCCACCACGTCGACCGCGCCACTCCCTTCGAGGAGATCTGGCAGGCGATCGACGTGCTGGTGCAGCAGGGGAAGATCCTCTACGCCGGATCCTCCAACTTCCCCGGGTACAAGATCGCCCAGGCCAACGAGATCGCCGGCCGCCGGCACGGGACGATCGGCCTCGTCAGCGAGCAGTGCCTCTACAACCTCGCCGAGCGGCGCGCCGAGATGGAGGTCATCCCGGCCGCGCAGGAGTACGGGCTCGGCGTCATCCCCTGGTCGCCGCTGCACGGCGGGCTGCTCGGCGGGGTCATCAAGAAGGAGGCCGAGGTCGGACGCCGGACCGGTGGCCGGGCCGCCGCCACCCTCGCCGACCCCACCGCACGCGCCCAGATCCAGGCGTACGAGGATCTGCTCGACAAGCACGCTCTCGAACCCGGTGAGGTCGCTCTCGCCTGGCTGCTCACCCGCCCCGGCGTGACCGGCCCGATCGTCGGCCCGCGCACCGCCGACCAGCTCGCCTCCGCCGTCCGCGCGGTCGACCTCGACCTCACCCAGGAACTCCTCACCGACCTGAACGACATCTTCCCGGGCCCGGGCCCGTCCCCGGAGGCCTTCGCCTGGTAACCCCGCCAGGGACACCCCGCCAGGGGCGCACCCGGCAACACCGCAAGGCCACACCCCGCCAGGGGCGCACCCGGCAACACCGCAAGGCCACACCCCGCCAGGGGCGCGGGGAACTGCGCGACCAACCCCCACCGGCCCGCAGCCGACCAACGACGCACCACCCCCGCCCCCGGCAGCCCCAGCCCGGCAACACCACAAGGGCACACCCACCAGGGGCGCGGGGAACTGCGCGACCAGCCCCCCACCGGCCCGCAGCCGACGACCGACGCACACACCGCGCCCCCAGCGGAGCGCCTACTTTCCGAGCGCCGCCGCCACCGCCACCACGACGAACATCAGCACGAGCACACCGGCCATGATCCGGTTACGGGTCTTCGGGTCCACCCTTCGAGCCTAACGGTCGCCACCGAGCGCCCAGCGCCCGACCGGCTCATAGCGGGGCTGTTCGCCCGGCACCCCGGACCGGGGCAGCCGGCTGCGGACGAGCACCAGCTCCTCCACCGTCCACGTCCGGCCGGCGAAGGCGCGCAGCGCCTCGACGTACGGCCGGACGTCGACGGCGTCCCGGCTGCGGGCCAGCGTCAGATGGGCCTGGTAGCGCCGGGGCTCCCCCAGGTCCAGGCCGGCCTTGCGGGCCGCCGCCTCCGCCCGGCCGGCCAGCAGCCGCAGCGCGGCGACCTCCCCCGCCGCCCCCGTCCACAGGGCCCGCCCGCGCCCGAACTGCCCGCCGCCCCGCAACGCCAGCTCGAACGGCGCGCTGCGCCGCGCGGCCCGCTCCAGCCGCGCCGACAGCTCCGGTACGACGTCCTCGTCGACCTCGCCGTAGAAGGCGAGCGTGAAGTGCCAGCCGGGCAGGCCGGTCCAGCGCAGCTCACCCGCCCCCGGCAGCCTCCGCAGCACGGCCACCTCGGCGGCGAGTTCGTCCGTGACGGCCCGCGGGGGCAGGACGGCGGCGAAAAGTCTCATGGAGCCAGTGTGAGCCGACGTGACCCCCGCCACGCGCCCGGACGTGTCCGGTCACCGTCCGTATCGTGGGACCGCGCGGCCGCGCCCGCCCACGGGACCGACCGGTTCCCCCGGGCCTGACGCCCCGCCGGTCAGGCCCCCGCCGGTCAGGCCGCCACCGGTCAGGCCCCGCCGGTCAGGCCACCGCCGCCAGTTCCTCTCGCCGCCCCCGGGGTTCGAACCGCACCGTCGGGTGGCCGCGGCGCCAGCCCACCGTCAGGCGGAGGTTGCCCACCCGGGCCAGGACCAGGCCGATGGCCGCGGCCGCGAGCGCGGCGATCGCGCCGCCCACCGCCAGACCGGCCCGGACGCCGTACGCGTCGGTGATCCAGCCGGCGATCGGCGCGCCCACCGGCGAACCGCCCAGGAAGACCATCATGTACAGCGCCATGACACGGCCGCGCATGGCCGGGTCGGTGCCCATCTGGATGCTGGTGTTCGCGGTGACGTTGATCGTCATGCCGAACATGCCGATCGGGGCCATGAGCAGGGCGAACAGCCACAGCGAAGGCGCCACGGCGGCCACCAGCTCCATCGCTCCGAAGGCGACCGCCGCGGCGATCAGCACGCGCATGCGGGCCGTGCCGCGCCGGGCCGCGAGCAGCGCGCCGGCCACCGAGCCGACCGCCATGAGCGTGTTGAAGAGGCTGTAGGAGCCCGCGCCCGCGTGGAAGACGTCGTCGGCGAAGGCGGAGAGGTAGACGGGGAAGTTGAAGCCGAAGGTGCCGACGAACCCGACCAGGACGATCGTCCAGGTCAGATCCGGGCGCCCGGCGACGTACCGCAGGCCCTCCCGCAGCTGGCCCTTGCCGCGCGGCGCCCGCTGGACGACGTGCAGCTCGCGGGCGCGCATCAGCAGCAGGCCGGCGATGGGCGCGACGAAGGACAGGCCGTTGAAGAGGAACGCCCAGCCCGTGCCCACGCCGGTGATCATCACGCCGGCGACGGCGGGGCCGACGAGACGGGCGGACTGGAAGTTCGCGGCGTTCAGGCTCACCGCGTTCTGGAGCTGATCCGGGCCGACCATCTCGCTGACGAAGGACTGGCGGGCCGGGTTGTCCAGGACGGTCGCGAGACCGACGGCGAAGGCGGCGACGTAGACGTGCCAGACCTCCACGTGCCCGGAGAGGGTGAGCAGCGCGAGCGCGATGCCGGTGACGGCCATCGCGGACTGGGTCCCGAGCAGGGTGCGGCGCTTGGGCAGCCGGTCGACGAGGACACCGCCGTACAGGCCGAACAGCAGCATCGGCAGGAACTGAAGCGCCGTGGTGACGCCGACGGCGGTGGCGGAGCCGGTGAGGCTGAGCACCAGCCAGTCCTGGGCGATGCGCTGCATCCAGGTGCCGATGTTGGAGACGACCTGGCCGCCGAAGAACAGGCGGTAGTTCCTGACCTTCAGGGCGGCGAACATCGAGGACTTGCGGGGGGCGTCGGGAGCGGGCGGGGAATCGTGGGTGGTCGGTGCGGGGGCGGAGTCTGCTCCGGATCCCGTACTCAAAAGGGTTCGCCTCCTCGTGAACTGCTTACAGATGTGCGAGCTTCTCCAGCACGGGGGCGGCTGCGCGCAGCTTGGCCCACTCGTCCTCGTCGAGGCCGTCGACCAGGGTGGCGAGGAACGCGTTCCGCTTGCGGCGGCTCTCCTCGAGCATGGTCTCGGCCTGCTCGGTCTTGGTGACGACCTTCTGCCGCCGGTCCTCCGGGTGCGGCTCCAGCCGGACCAGGCCCTTGGCCTCCAGCAGGGCGACGATACGAGTCATCGAGGGCGGCTGCACATGCTCCTTGCGGGCGAGCTCACCCGGGGTGGCGCTGCCGCAGAGGGACAGGGTGCCGAGCACCGACATCTCGGTCGGGCTCAGCGACTCGTCGACCCGCTGGTGCTTGAGCCGACGGGACAGCCGCATCACGGCGGAGCGCAGGGAGTTCACGGCGGCCGCGTCGTCGCCATGGCTAAGGTCCGGCATGTCTTTAGCGTAACTCATTACCCTCGCTAAGGACCACCGCGGGGACGCCCTTTGCCCGTGACGCCCGCCACTCATTCTCAGCCACCGCCGGAAGTCACTCGTACGGGTGATAGGAGTGCGGAACGCCACCCACCGGGCGGAACCGGGCCGCGACCCTCGTACCCATGGGGACCAGTGTGCTCAGCCTGCGAATAGACCACGACCTGCTCGAACGGCTCCGGCACCACGCCGCCAAACGGGGAATGAGCGTCCAGGACTATGTCGTCCGGACGCTCATTCGGGGTGACTTCGACGAACGGTTCCAGACCGCCGTCGAGGAGACGGAGAAGTTCTACGGGCTCACCTGATCCCGCGGCACCGACCCGGCGGCACCGACCCCGCGGCACCGACCCGGCGGCCCGTCACCGGGCCCGCGCGGGCCCGGGGGCCGGCGTCAGGCTCAGGTGAGGCCGAGGGCCGGCATCAGGTAGTAGAAGGCGAACACGGCCGAGACCGCGTACAGCGCCGCCGGGACCTCCCGGCCCCGCCCGGCCGCCAGGCGCAGCACCACGAAGGTGATGAAGCCCATGCCGATGCCGTTGGTGATCGAGTAGGTGAACGGCATCATCACCATGGTGATGAAGGCCGGGACGGCGATGGTGTAGTCCGCCCAGTCGATGTCCTTGACGGAGTTCGCCAGGATCAGGAAGCCGACCGCGAGCAGGGCGGGGGTGGCGGCCTGGGACGGGACCATCGTGGCGACGGGGGTCAGGAAGAGGGCGACGGCGAAGAGACCGCCGGTGACGAGGTTCGCGAAGCCGGTGCGGGCGCCCTCGCCGACGCCGGCCGTGGACTCCACGAAGGCGGTGGTGGCGGAGGAGGAACTGGCGCCGCCGGCGGCGACGGCGAGACCGTCGACGAAGAGGACCTTGTTGATGCCCGGCATCTGGCCCTGCGCGTCCGTCAGCTTGGCCTCGTCGCTGACGCCCATGATCGTGCCCATCGCGTCGAAGAAGCACGACAGCAGCACGGTGAAGACGAAGAGGATCCCGGTCAGCACGCCGACCTTCGAGAACCCGCCGAAGAGGCTGACCTCGCCGATCAGACCGAAGTCGGGGGTGGCGACGGGGTTGCCGGGCCACTCCGGGACGGTGAGGCCCCAGGACGGCACCGTGGCGACGGCGTTGACGACCATCGCCAGGACGGTCATGGCGACGATCGAGATCAGGATCGCGCCGGGCACCTTGCGGACGATCAGGGCCAGGGTGAGCAGCGCGCCGAGGATGAAGATCAGGACCGGCCAGCCGTTGAGGTGGCCGTCGGCGCCGAGCTGGAGCGGGACGGTGGTCTGGGCGGCGTCCGGCATCCGGGTGACGAACCCGGAGTCCACGAGCCCGATCAGCATGATGAACAGGCCGATACCGATCGAGATGGCCTTGCGCAGCCCGAACGGCACGGCGTTCATGACGCGCTCGCGCAGACCGGTGGCGACCAGCAGCATGACCACGAAACCGGCCAGCACCACCATGCCCATCGCGTCCGCCCAGGACATGCGGGGCGCGAGCTGGAGCGCGACCACGGAGTTCACGCCCAGACCGGCGGCCAGCGCGATCGGCACGTTGCCGATGACGCCCATCAGCAGCGTGGTGAACGCGGCGGTCAGACAGGTCGCGGTGACCAGCTGGCCGTTGTCGAGCTGATGCCCGTACATGTCCTTCGCGCTGCCGAGAATGATCGGGTTGAGCACGATGATGTACGCCATCGCGAAGAAGGTGGCGAAACCGCCGCGCACCTCACGGGCGAGGGAGCTGCCCCGCTCGGAGATGCGGAAGTACCGGTCGAGCGCGCCGTACGCGGACGCGCCGCCCGGGCCTTCGGGCGTGGGAACCTTGGCGGGGGCCGAGGTGGACATGCGGAACCTCATCACCAGCGGACTTCCCCCAGCCGCTTTGGCGCTTCCTACGAACATAAGTGGACAGGCACAAACGGTTTCAGTATGAACATATGAGACCGTGATCGCTATCTCCGCGCGTAGACCCCGGCGCGCCACGGGCCCGGCCCCCGCGCCTCGTAAGCTGTGGACATGGCGAAGTGGACACCGAGGCACGAGGCGCCGGAGCCCCTGGAGGGGCCCGTGGTCGCCACCATCACCGGCGGCACGATCCTCTGGTTCGCCCTCTTCCTCGTCCAGCTCCCCTTCTACGGCTGGTTCGACGACCACGGCCACCTGTGGTGGCTGTGGACCTGCCTGGCCGGCGGGGGCCTCGGGCTGATCGGCGTCTGGTACGTCCGCCGCCGGGACGCGGCCCTCAAGAGCGCGGCCGCCCGGGGCGCCGCGGCCCCGAAGGAGACGTCCGGGGCCGAGTAGGCCGAGCAGGCCGCGTAGTACCACCGCACGACGGCCCTCCTCCCGAGGTCGGATCTTCCGGGCATCCGGCGGGTGAACACCCGGATCCGCACGTACCGTCGATTCCATGCCCCCTACCGACGCCGCCGCCCCGGCCCGCACGGCGACCGGGCTCACCAGTGCCGAGGTCGCGGAGCGCGTCGCGCGCGGTCAGGTCAACGACGTCCCCGTGCGCAGCAGCCGCACCGTCGGCGAGATCGTCCGCGCCAACGTCCTCACCCGCTTCAACGCGATCATCGGCGTGCTCTGGCTGGTCATGCTGGTCGTGGCGCCGATCCAGGACGGCCTCTTCGGGTTCGTGATCCTCGCCAACACCGCCATCGGGATCATCCAGGAGTGGCGGGCGAAGCAGACCCTCGACTCCCTGGCGGTGATCGGCGAGGCCCGGCCGACCGTCCGCCGTGACGGGGTCGCCGCCGAGGTCGCCACCTCCGCCCTCGTCCTGGACGACATCGTCGAGATCGGGCCCGGCGACAAGATCGTGGTGGACGGCGTCTGCACGGAGGCCGACGGCCTGGAGATCGACGAGTCGCTGCTCACCGGCGAGGCCGACCCCGTCGTCAAACGCCACGGCGACACCGTGATGTCCGGCAGCTTCGTCGTCGCCGGGGGCGGCGCCTTCCGGGCCACCAAGGTCGGCCGCGAGGCCTACGCCGCCCAGCTCGCCGAGGAGGCGTCCCGCTTCACCCTCGTCCACTCCGAGCTGCGCTCCGGCATCTCCACGATCCTCAAGTACGTGACGTGGATGATGCTGCCGGCCGCGATCGGCCTGGTCGTCACCCAGCTCGTCGTGCAGGGCAACGACCTCAAGGACTCCGTCGCCCGCACGGTCGGCGGGATCGTCCCGATGGTCCCGGAGGGGCTGGTCCTCCTCACCTCCGTCGCCTTCGCCATCGGCGTGATCCGCCTCGGCCGCAAGCAGTGCCTCGTCCAGGAACTCCCGGCCATCGAGGGCCTCGCCCGCGTCGACACCGTCTGCCTGGACAAGACGGGCACCCTCACCGAGGGCGGCATGGACGTCACCGAGGTCCGCCGCCTCGACGGCAGCGACGACGCCTACGTACGGCAGGTGCTGGGCGCGCTCGGCGAGTCCGATCCGCGCCCCAACGCCTCCCTCCAGGCGATCATCGACGCCTGCCCGGACAGCGACGACTGGCGCTGCACCGAGTCGCTGCCCTTCTCCTCCGCCCGCAAGTACAGCGGCGCCACCTTCAGCGAGGGCGGCGGCGAGACCAGCACCTGGCTGCTCGGCGCACCCGACGTGCTGCTGCCCGACGACGACCCCGCCCTCACCGAGACCGAGCGGCTCAACGAGCAGGGCCTGCGGGTGCTGCTGCTCGCCCGCGCCGCCCGTGACCTCGATGACGACGAGGTCGCCCGCGGCGCCCGCGCCACCGCCCTCGTCGTCCTGGAGCAGCGGCTGCGCCCGGACGCCGCCGACACCCTGCGCTACTTCGCCGAGCAGGACGTCCACGCCAAGGTGATCTCCGGCGACAACGCGGTCTCGGTCGGCGCGGTCGCCGCCAAGCTGGGGCTCGACGCCCGGACGGTCGACGCGCGCCGGCTGCCCGCCGAGCGGGACGGCATGGGGCGGGCCCTGGACGAGGCCACCGTGTTCGGCCGGGTCACCCCGCGGCAGAAGCGGGACATGGTCGGCGCCCTCCAGTCCCGCGGGCACACGGTCGCGATGACCGGGGACGGCGTCAACGACGTCCTCGCGCTGAAGGACGCGGACATCGGCGTCGCGATGGGGTCCGGCTCCGAGGCGACCCGGGCCGTCGCCCAGATCGTGCTGCTGGACAACAGCTTCGCCACCCTGCCGTCGGTGGTGGCGGAGGGCCGGCGGGTCATCGGGAACATCACCCGCGTGGCGACGCTCTTCCTGGTGAAGACGGTCTACTCGGTGCTGCTGGCGCTGCTGGTGGTGTGCTGGCAGGTGGAGTACCCGTTCCTGCCCCGCCACCTGACCCTGCTGTCCACCCTCACCATCGGCGTCCCGGCCTTCTTCCTCGCCCTCGCCCCCAACCGGGAACGGGCCCGCCCCCACTTCGTGCGCCGGGTGATGCGGTACTCCGTGCCGGGCGGGGTGCTGGCGGGCCTCGCGACCTTCGCGACGTACCTGATCGCCCGGCACCACTACACCGGGCCGGGGGCGCTGGACGCCGAGACGAGCGCCGCGACGCTCACGCTGTTCCTGATCACCCTGTGGGTCCTGGCGATCGTCGCCCGCCCCTACACCTGGTGGCGGATCGCCCTGGTGGCCGCGATGGGCGCGGGGTTCCTGGTGGTGCTGGTGGTCCCGTGGCTCCAGGACTTCTTCGCGCTGAAGCTGGTCGGGGTGACGATGCCGTGGGTGGCGGTGGGCGTCGCGGTCGTGGCGGCGGTCGCCCTGGAGGTCGTCTGGAGACAGGTCGACCGCCGGGTGCCCGCCTGACGGCGGCGGACGCCGGGCGGACGCCGGGGCGGACGCGGAAGGGCCCGCACCCCGCCGGCTGCGGGGTGCGGGCCCTTCACTTCACCGAGTCTGCCCGACGTCGCTTCAGCGGACGTCGACGAAGTCGCCCGCGGCCTTGACCGCCGGGGCGGTCGTGGTGCCCACGAAGCTGTAGCGGTAGTAGCCGTCGACCGAGGCCTTGACGGTGGTGCTCAGTCCGCCGGTCGAGGTGGTCTTGACGCTCTTCACCGTGCTGTAGGTGGTGGAGCCCTTCTTGCGGAACTGGAGCTGCGCGTAGACGCCGGAGTAACCGGTGTACGTGCCGCTCTCCCAGTTCGCGCGGGTCAGCTTGCCGGTGACGGTGATGGTCTTGCCCTTCGTCACCGGCTCCGGGGAGGCGTTGACGGTGAGCTTCGTCAGGCGCTGGAGCCTGACGGTGGTCAGGGCGTCCTGCTCGGTGTAACCGACCTTGGTCCAGTCGATGGTGTCCGAGGTGTACGGGTCCTGGTCGTTCCAGTCGAGGACGTAACCGAGCGCCTTGAAGGTGGTGGCGTCGGCGTTGACCAGCTCCTCGCTCGGGTAGACGTCGACGGTGCCCTTGCAGGTGCTCACGGTCGTCGAGACGTTGGTGCAGGTCGGCCAGTCGTCGCCGAACAGGATGTTGGCGGGGTTGTCGATGCTGCCGCGGTAGAGGACGACGTCCAGCTCGGTGTCGGCCGCGGTGGGGTCGACGTCCGCGGAGTGCGTGACGGTGTAGGTCACGGGGACGCTGACCCGGCCGCTGGTGCCGGCGACGATCGGCTTGCCGTTGTTGACCTTGACGGCGGAGAACTTCGCGTCGAGGACGTAGGGCTCGTCGGCGGTCTCGCCGGCGAAGGTGGTCCGGCCGGAGGCGGCCTCGCGCGCGGCCTGGACGGCCTCGAAGGAGTCGGCCTTGCTCGGCTCGGTGTCGGCGGCCTGCGCGGCCGGCACGGCGAGGGCGGAGAGGGCCAGGGCGCCGGTGACGGCGGCCAGGGTGGCACGTGTGCGCATGCATGTCCCAAGTGAAGAAGGGGCTGTCCGGGAGGGTGCCTCCGGTGAGCCCGAGTGGACGCGAGCCTGTCGGCTCGCAAGATCAGATGTTCGACGCGGGGGAATGGTTGTACGGGTCACGGCCCTGCGTGGCCGGTCCCGCCCAGCGGGCCGTCGTCCGGGCCCCCGGACCCGGCGTCCGCACCCGGGCTCCTACTCGACGCCGGTGAAGCCGCTCGCGGCCCTCATCGCGGCCGGGCCGGTGACGGCGTGGGCTCCGCGCGAGGCGGCGACGCTGGTGCGGGTGCGCATGTGGTGTCCCCCGTGTTCAGGGGCCCGCGGGACGCATGTGTCCGAAGGGGCCCGAGTGCTCGGTGAACCGGCTGGTGGTGCCGGTTCACCGCATGAGACTCACCACCCCGTCGAACGGTTGCACGTTTAACGGAGGAATTGCGCGGGACGCGTGAAAGGGCGTCAGTCGAACCAGCGGTCCCGCGCCAGTTCGCCCGTCCGCGACGGGTCCTCCAGCAGGGCGGCGACCTCGAACCGCCGCGGCCACTGGCCCGCCGCCCAGGCCAGCCCCGCGGCGACGCCCTCCAGGGTGGCGGCGTGCAGGACGCCGTCGTCCGTCAGCCGCCAGTCGATCTCCACGCCGTCGACGACGAGTTCGCCGTGCTCGACGTAGGTGTCCGGCGTCCGCGGACCGAGCAGGACCCGCACCGGGTCCGGCACGTCGTGCTCGGTGCCCTCGGAGCCGACCTCGCCCGTCACGGACTCGCTCAGCCGCCGCACCTGGAACAGCTCGGCCAGCTCGG
Organism: Streptomyces sp. NPDC003248; assembly: GCF_055563235.1. Lineage (NCBI taxonomy): Bacteria > Bacillati > Actinomycetota > Actinomycetes > Kitasatosporales > Streptomycetaceae > Streptomyces > Streptomyces sp. NPDC003248. The sequence goes on from NZ_JBVHDT010000006.1 coordinate 363,271, forward strand.
CGGCCCGCGCGGGACGCACGGGCAGCAGCGGGACGCCCTCGGTGAACGGCAGCAGGTCGGGCGAGTCCACGACGACCGCGTCGGCCGCGTCCACCACCTCCACCCGCCCGTCGACGACGGCCCGCACCTCGTCCGGCAGGGTCACTCGATCCGGGTCCAGCTCGGCCAGCGCCCCGTACAGCCCGTGCAGCTGGGCCGCGGTGACCGGCCGCTCCGGGTCGGCGAGCCGCTCCAGCAGCTCGGCGGCGCCGCCCGGCTCGTCGAGCAGGGCCGCCACGGACGTCCGCACCCCCAGCGCCCGCAGCACCTGCTCGTCGTCGAAGCCGGTGGCGTCGGCCTCGTCGTACAGCCCGCGCAGCAGCGGGTCGCCGCCGGAGGCGAGCAGCCCCGCCGGACGGCGGCCGTCGAGCACCGGGTGCCCGCGCAGCCACCAGGCCGTGTAGGGCCGTACGACCTCGTGCGTGCCGTCGGGCAGCAGGATGCGCACCGGCTGGGTCAGGGCGTCGCGCAGGGGCGGCTGGGCGAGCAGGGCGAGCGCCTGCGGCCACCGGTCGTCGTCGACCAGGTCGAGGTCGCGGACGGCGACCAGCTCGGTGGCGACCGGGGGCACGGGCGTGTCCGGGAAGCGGTCCAGGACGTCCTCGCACCACACGTCGACCGCGTCCAGCAGCCCGGCGTCGTCGGGCTCGGCGAAGTCGCCCTCCCGGGGTTCGAGCTCGTCGGGGTCGAGGACGACGTCGGTGGCGCGGACGAGCGCGAAGTCGGCGAGCACCCCGCACGCGGCGAGGGGCTGCTCGCCCCACCTCTCGGCCAGTTCGGCGTCCACGCAGGCCAGTTCGCCCTCCCGGATCACCTGGGCGAACGGGCTGCCGGGCAGCACGAGTTCACCGGCCGGGGCGAGCTCGCCGTCCTCGTCCGGCAGGGCGAGCGCGCCGAGCCAGGGCTCGTCGCCGGGCTCCAGAGCGGCGTCGCGCACCAGGGCGAGGACGGTCTCGGCGAGCTCCTCGGCGTCCGGGGCGTCCTCGTCCCAGGCGCCTCCGTCGTCGTCCAGGGAGGCGGCGACGGCGGCCCGCACCTGCGGGGTGGTCAGGACGGCGCGCGGGGTCGCGGGCAGCGCCCCGAGCTTCTCCAGGAGCGGATGGGCGGCGTCCGGGTGGGCCATCTTCAGGCCGAGCCGGGCGAGGACGCCGGCGTCGACGCCCGCCGACTCCGCCGTGGGCAGCAGCACCTGACGGGGGCCGATCGTGGTCCGCGCCGCGCCGGTCGCCGGGGAGGTGTCCCCGGCCAGCGGCACGGGCAGCCCCGAGAGCCGGTCGGGGTCCACGCCGGCGAGGCTCTCGTAGAGCCGGTGCCACCACTCCGGGGCCTTCTCCAGCCCGGCCAGCCGGTCGACGGCGTCGGCGAGCGGGATGCGGGCCACCCCGAGGGTGCGCAGCTCCACGCGCCGCTCCAGCCCGGCGGGCAGCAGCGTCGGCAGCACCTCGGCCAGCACCCGCACGGTGTCGGCGCCGGCGCCCTCCACGACCTCGGCGTCCCGCGGGCGCAGGGCCTCCGGCAGTTCGCCGTCGTCGGCGGCGGGCCGTACGGCGGGCGGCAGGAAGGCGGTGCGCGGCAGCCGCTCCAGGATCGCCTGGCGCAGCGCCCCGTCCAGTTCGCCCTTGCCCAGCGGCCCCGGCACGAGGTCGACGGCCCCGGCGGTCACCGGCCGCCAGTCGGCGAGCAGTTCGGCGTACGTGTCCGCCGCCCGCTGCACCAGGAAGTCGGTGAGCGGTCCCGGCGCGGCGTGGCGGCGGGTGGTGTCCAGGGGGAAGGAGGCGATGAGCAGGGCGGGCACGCCGAGCGGCTCGTCGCTGGGCGTCGGCGCGTGCACGACGGGAGTGGTCCGCGGGCGGGCGGGCGCCCCCTCGGCGTCGACGGGCACGGCCCACGTCACCGACCAGTGCGGCCGCAGCCGCTCCTCCAGCGGCCGGTCCGCGAGCAGGTCGGGGGTGAGGGGGCCGTGGCCGCCGGCGGTCCGCCAGCGGGTCGTGCCGTCCCGCGAGTCCTCCACGACGGTGAGGGCGCCGTCGGTGTGCCGGCGCAGGACGCGGGCGGGCGCGTCCCCGATCTCCACCGCGATCTCCTCCAGCCCGGGCAGCGCGAGGAGCACGGCGTCGTCGACGGCCGCGAGGAGCCGCTCGGCGAGATCGGCGGCGGCCGCGTCCCGCAGGGGCAGGATGACGGCGGTGTCGTACGGCTCCGGCGCGGTGCCCTCGGCGGCGAACGGCAGCCGCAGCAGCGGTACGTGCCCGTCCCGGCGCCGGATCTCGTCGCCCAGGCCGGGGCTGTGCCGGGCGGTCTCGGAGGCCAGTTCGCGGGCCTCCGGCAGGGACCAGCGGACCCCGCCGTGCCGTCCGACGACGGCGGGCTCGTCGGTGACGGCCAGGACGGCGGCGAAGCCGACGCCGAACCGGCCCACCGAGACCGCTTGCGTGTCGCGCTTGGCGGAGGCGCGCAGGGTGGCGAGCGACTCGACGCCGGCGGCGTCCAGCGGCGCTCCGGTGTTCGCGGCGACGAGGACCTGCTCGCGCAGCGTCAGCCGGAGCCGGCCCGGGACCCCGGCCCTGGCGGCGGCGTCGGCGGCGTTCTGAGCGAGCTCCACGACCAGCCGGTCCCGGTAGCCGCCGAGGACCAGGTCCTCCTCGGCGTTGGCGTCCTCCCGGAAACGGGCGGGGCTGGTGGCCCAGGCGTCCAGCACTCCGCGGCGCAGACGCGCCGTACCGAAGGGGTCCGCGCCCTCAGCTGCCGGCCGCACGAACTTGCTCACGTCGGTTCACTCTCCTCATCGGCGTGGGCTCGAAGGTACCGCGCGCCGGGGAGTGCGACGCGTCGGCCTCGGGCTGCCGCCCCGCCGGGTTGACGCCGGGCACCCGGCCGGGGCGGGTACGGACCGCCCCTCGGACCGCCGCCCGGACCCGCGCGCACCCGGCCGACGTGCCGCGCACAGCCTCCCGAGGCTGCCGCCCCGGAACCCGCGCGCACCCGGCCGACGGTCGGGCACGGTCTCCCACGGGCTGCCGCCCCGGGACCCGCGCGCACCCGGCCGACGGTCGGGCACGGTCTCCCACGGGCTGCCGCCCCGGGACCCGCGCACCCCACCGACGTGCCGCGCACGACCTCCCGGGGGCTGCCGCCCCCGGACCCCCGCTTCGGCCCTGGACGGGCCTCGTCCTCAAACGCCGGACGGGCTGGTGGGTCGGCCCTCCGGCGCCGAGAGCGACCGGCCGGGGAGCAGCCGACCGCTGGGAGACATCCCGCCGGCCGAGAAGGGGGCGGAACAGCCGGGGAACGGCCGGCCGGCCCGGACTGCCCCACCGGGCAGGAACTCGGCTGACCAGCCGTGGAGAAGCCACCAGCCCGGACTGGGCCCCCAAGCCGAGAAAGTGACTGACCAGCCACGGAGCGGCCACCGAACCGGACCTGGCCCACCGGCCGGCAAGAGGCCGACCAGCCGGGAGATGGCCGACCGGCCGAGGAGGGACCCACCGGCGAGGGGCGGCCGGCCGAGGAAACACCCACCACCCGCGACCCGGCCACCGGCCGAAGAGAGCCCCACCACCCGCGACCCGGCCCACCAGCCCAGGAAAGCCCCACCACCCGGACCGGCCCACCGGCCCAGGAGGCCAGTCGGCGCCGGACCGTGGTTAGGAGTGCCCCAGTTCGGCCGACTCCTCGTCCGCCACCGCCGGGACCGAGCCGGAGTCCGGCGCCGGGCGGAGGGGGAAGGGGTCCACTCGCGTCTCGTCGATCACCGGCGCGGGCGGCTGCGGGGGTTTCGGCATGACGGCGGCCTCGGAGTGGCCTCCGCAGCCGTACGCCAGCGAGACGACACGGCCGTCCGCCGGGGAGAACTCGTTGGCGCAGACGCCGAAGGCCTGCCCGAGGGAGCCTCCGATGGGGGTGAGGAAACCGCAGCTGACACAGGACGCGGGGGCGGCCTGCGCCATGGGGGTCTTGGCCCCGAAGGCCTCCTCCCAGCGGTCCGCGGCGGTGTGCAGCCCGTACCGCGACAGCACCCGGGCGCGGCGCATGCCGAGCTCCTCCGCGACCGCCGCGACCGAACCCCGCGACGGCGCCGTCGGAAGCTTCGCCGGCGGGCCCGCCGTGACCTCGGCGTCCTCCGCCTCCACCAGGTCCGCCATCTGCGGGGAGACGGCGGAGTTGGGCGGCGGCGCGTCCTCGCCGCTGTACCCGGGCTCCAGACGCAGGTCCTCCGCGTCCGTCGGCAGCAGGTCGCCGGGGCCCATGTCGCCGGGGCGCAGCCGCTCGCTCCACGGCACCCACTCCGGCGCCAGCACCGCGTCCGGGCCGGGCAGCAGCACCACCTCGTCCAGCGTCACGATCTTCGCGCGGGACGCCCGCGCGACCGTCACCGCCCAGCGCCAGCCCCGGTACCCGAGCTCCCGGCAGTCGAAGAAGTGCGTCACCACGCGGTCGCCCTCGGAGAGCACACCGACGTGCTCCCCGACCACGCCGGGCGCGGCGGCCTCCTCTGCCGCGGCGCGGGCGAGGTCGACGGCCTCGGCGCACAGGCGGTCGGGGGTGCGGCTTCGCGTGGTCGCTGCGCTCACAGGTATCGCTTCTCTCCTACGCCGTCTCCAGGGTGCGGATTGCCTCCGGCGGTGGAGCGGACGGAGCGGACCTCGGGACCGCGTCGACGTCTGCGTCCGATCGCGCTCGGGCGCACCTGTGCCATCCATTGTGCGGGATGGCTGAGATACGCACGCTACCTGTTCGCGCGCTCCCAGCCCACACCGACGGTGCTTCCACCGTGCTCCGCGCCCCTGTTTCCCGGCGCGCGACGGCCGGCCGCCCCTGCCCGACGGGCCGGACGGCACACGGCCATACGCGCGGTAACCGCACTACACACGTCCATCTCGGGGCACTATGACGGGGTGGCAACCGCGAGGACACCCCGGGGAGCCACCGGTACAGGTGGGGCGAAGGGGAACAAAGGGAGGAGCCGGGTGAGCGGTCCGGGCCGGATGAGCGGGTCCGTCCGCGCGGTCGGCCGCGCCCTGCACCTGCCGTTCACCGGCACCGCCCGCGGCATCCGCAAGGCCACCCACGCGCACGGCGCCGGTGAGTCCGGTCTCGGCAAGCTGATCGAACTGCACGGCGTGAACGGCGCCGGCGACGTGATGATCACCGTCGCCCTCGCCTCCACGGTCTTCTTCTCGGTCCCCACCGACGAGGCCCGGGGCCGCGTCGCCCTGTACCTGGCGATCACGATGGCGCCGTTCACGGTCCTGGCCCCGGTGATCGGCCCGCTCCTGGACCGGCTGCCGCACGGCCGCCGGGCGGCGATGGCGGGCGCGATGGCCGCCCGCGCCCTGCTCGCCCTCGTCCTGTCCGGCGCGGTCGTCACCGGCAGCCTGGAGATGTACCCGGCAGCCCTCGGCGTGCTGGTCGCGTCGAAGGCGTACGGCGTGGTCCGGAGCGCCGTGGTGCCCCGGCTGCTGCCGCCCCGGTTCTCCCTGGTGAAGGCGAACTCCCGGGTGACGCTCGGCGGCCTGCTGGCCACCGGCATCGCCGCGCCCGCGGCCGCCGGCCTCCAGCTCCTCGGCCCGCGCTACCCGCTCTACGGCGCCTTCGCGATCTTCGTCGCGGGGACGTTCCTGTCGTTCTCCCTGCCCCGGAAGGTCGACTCGGCGAAGGGCGAGGACACCGCGCTGCTCGCCGCGGACGCGCAGCACCTGCACGGCCCGCACCGCCGGCCGGTGAAGCGTCCGGGGCTCAGGACGGTCGGCATCGCCGTGACGCACGCGCTGGGGGCGAACGCCGCCCTGCGCTGGCTGTCGGGGTTCCTGACCTTCTTCCTGGCGTTCCTGCTGCGCGAGCACCCGCTGACCGGGCAGAGCGCGGCGGTGTCGCTGGGCATGGTGGCGGTCGCGGCGGGCACGGGCAACGCGCTGGGTACGGCGGTGGGGGCGTGGCTGCGGTCCCGGGCGCCGGAGCTGATCATCGTGACGGTGGTGGCGGTCGTCCTGGGAGCGGTGGTCACGGCGGCCGTGTTCTTCGGGGCGTTCCTGGTGGCGTGCCTGGCGGCGGTCGCCGGTTTCTCCCAGGCGCTGTCCAAGCTGTCCCTGGACGCGCTGATCCAGCGGGACGTGCCGGAGCCGGTGCGGACGTCGGCGTTCGCGCGCTCGGAGACGCTGCTCCAGATGTCGTGGGTGTTCGGCGGCGCGGTGGGCATCGCGATGCCGCTGAACGGCGCGCTGGGCCTGTCGGTGGCCGCGGCCGTCGTGGCGGCGGGCTGGCTGACGACCGTCCGCGGCCTGCTCGGCTCGGCCCGGCACGGCGGCACCCCGCGGACGGACCTGGCCTGATCCGTGCGGGGGTGGGACGTCCGGGGCGCACGGGGCCCGTGGGGCGCGACACCCGGCCACGCCGCCCCCACGTAGAGAGACCGCCCTAGGTGCCCGATAACCTTCGGCCATGACCACGCTGCCCCGCGGCGAAGCCGCTGATGTTCACCGCGCCGTACGACGCCGCCGCGCCGTCGCCGCCGCCGGCGCCGTTTCCGCCGGACTGCTCGTCCTGTCGGCCTGTGACAAGCCGACGCCGCTGTCCACGATCACCGTCGGCCAGTCCTCGGTCAGCGAGGAGGCCACCTGCGGCGGCGAGGGCAAGGCCCTTCAGCCCGCCGCGCTGACGAAGTGCCTGGCGGACAAGGGCATCGCGTCGATCAGCGTCGACCCGGACGAAACCGTCCGCTTCGGCGTCGACCCCGACGTCGCCGAGAAGCGCTGGACGATCCTGATGAACGGTCAGCCGCTCACCGAGGACAGCGACAAGACGTACCGCACGATCCCCGGCAGCGTGTTCTTCAACGCCCAGTACGGCGCCCAGGGCGACTCGACGCTGGTCTCCATCAAGGCGGGCGACGGCAAGAAGGACAGCCAGACGGTCACCGGCCTGTGGTCCTTCAAGCTCGAGAAGGACGACTGACCACGTCCGCCCCCGTGACCGGCCCGCGCGTCCTCGTGGCCACCGCGGTCCCGGCGGAGCGGGACGCGGTGGCACGGGCGTTCGGGGAGGGACCCGGCCGCGCGGAACACCGTCCCGGCGTCACCCTGCACCGCGTGGGCGGCGGCCACGACCTCCTCGCCGCCGGTGTCGGGCCCGCCCTGGCCGCCGCGTCCGTCTCCGCCGCGCTGACCGCCGCCGCCCTCGACGGCACGCCGTACGGTCTCGTGGTCTCGGCGGGGATCGCCGGCGGCTTCCCGCCCGACGCGCCGGTCGGCTCCCTGGTCCTCGCCGACCTGATCACCGCCGCCGACCTGGGCGCGGAGACCGCCGACGGCTTCCTGCCGGTCACCGAGCTGGGCTTCGGCACGGTCACCCACGTCCCGCCCCGGTCCCTGGTCCGCGCGGCCGCGGCCGCGACCGGAGCCCGCACCGGCGTGATCCTGACCGTCTCGACGGTCACCGGCACCGCCGACCGGGCCGCCGCCCTGCGCGCCCGCCACCCGCGGGCCCTCGCCGAGGCGATGGAGGGCTTCGGCGTCGCCGAGGCGGCCGCCGCGCACGGCACCGCCGTCCTGGAGATCCGCGCGGTCTCCAACCCCGTCGGCCCCCGCGACCGCGCGGCCTGGCGCATCGCCGACGCGCTGGACGCGCTCACCGCGGCCTTCGGGAAGCTCGCACCCGTCCTGGAGAGTTGGCACCGGCATGACCACTGAGCAGCAGCTGCGCATCGCGTACTCGCCCTGCCCCAACGACACCTTCGTCTTCGACGCCCTCGCCCACGGGCGCGTCCCGGACGCGCCCGCGCTGGACGTGACGTTCGCGGACATCGACGTCACCAACGGCATGGCGGAGCGCGGCGAGCACGACGTGCTGAAGGTGTCGTACGCCGTGCTGCCGTACGTCCTCGACCGGTACGCGCTGCTGCCGTGCGGGGGCGCGCTGGGGCGGGGCTGCGGGCCGCTGGTGCTGACCCGGGAGGCGGGCGCCGACCTGACCGGCCGGACGGTCGCCGTGCCCAGCGAGAGGTCGACGGCGTACCTGCTGTTCCGCCTCTGGGCGGCGGACACCGTGCCCGGCGGGGTGGGCGAGATCGTCGTGATGCCGTTCCACGAGATCATGCCGGCCGTACGGGACGGGAAGGTGGACGCGGGGCTGGTGATCCACGAGGCCCGCTTCACGTACCGCACCTACGGGCTGCACAAGCTCGCCGACATGGGCGAGCACTGGGAGTCCACGACCGGCCTGCCCATCCCGCTCGGCGCGATCGTCGCCAGGCGGTCGCTGGGCGCCGCCGCCCTGACCGGGCTGGCCGGCGCGATCCGCGCCTCCGTACGCGCCGCCTGGGACGCCCCCGAGGTCTCCCGCCCGTACGTCATGGAGCACGCCCAGGAGATGGACCCGTCCGTCGCCGACCAGCACATCGGGCTGTACGTCAACGAGTTCACGGCGGACCTCGGCGAGGACGGCTACGCGGCCGTGCGCGGGCTGCTCACGCGGGCCGCGGCCGAGGGGCTGGTGCCGCCCCTCGGCCCGGAGGCGCTCGCGTTCCCCTGACCCGGGTGGGTCAGGGCGGGCCCTACACGTCCAGCTGGTCGGCGACCGCGCGCAGCAGCCCGGCGATCTTCTTGCCGGAGGCCTTCTCGGGGTAGCGGCCCTTCTCCAGCATCGGGGTGATGTTCTCGAGGAGGGTCGTCAGGTCCTGAACGATGGAGGCCAGTTCGTCCGGTTTCTTGCGCTGCGCGGCGGCGACCGACGGGGTCGGGTCGAGGAGGACGACGGAGAGGGCCTGGTCGCCGCGCTGTCCGGCCACGACGCCGAACTCCACGCGCTGTCCCGGCTTCAGGGTCTCGACTCCGGCGGGGAGGACCGAGGAATGGACGAAGACGTCACCGCCGTCGTCGCGGGAGAGGAAGCCGAAGCCCTTCTCGCTGTTGAACCACTTGACCTTGCCGGTAGGCACGTCTGTCCTCGTCCTCGTACTCGTCGGAAAACTGCTTCGGAAAAAGGCTCTTGATAGCACTACAGCGGGTCGACCATGACCCGCCGGTACCAAGGCTAATGGTCTTCGAGCCGGTGACAAGACGTCGCCCGGTCGTTCCCTCGCGCTGGGAACTACCCTGGTCGGGTGCGTGACAAAACCCAAACGAATTCCGCCGCGCCCGGTGACCGACTGATCCGTGCCGGTGCCATCGTCTTCTTCATCGGTGCCGTGGCCACTCTCGTCACCGTGGCCCCGCTGTTCTTCGGCACGACGCCTTTTCCGACGTACATGTTCGGATTGAGCATGCTCATGGGCGTCGGGTTCCTCGTCGCGGGAGCGGGTGTCCTCCGGTCCGCCGCGGCCGGACGCCGGCAGGCCCGGACGACCGGACGGTGACGACGGCGGCGGCCGCGGAGATCCGTCAGAAGCGCCCTAGCGCTGCGCGAGGTGGCCGGTGAGCCAGTCCGGGAACGCCGTCAGGTCCGGCAGGACGACGTCGGCGCCGGCGCCGGCCAGCTCCTCCGCGCCGCACGGGCCGGTCGCCACGGACACCGCGAGCGCGTCCGCGGCGCGGGCGCCCCGGACGTCGCCGACGTGGTCGCCCACGTAGACGCCGGCGCCGTGCTCGCGCAGCGCCGCCGCCTTCTGCTCGGCCCACAGGTCGCCCACGACCGCGTCGGCGTCGATGCCCAGGTGCTCCAGGTGGAGCTTGGCGTTCGGCTCCCACTTCGCGGTCACCACGACCACCCGGCCGCCGGCCGCGTGCACGGCCTCCACCGCCTCCCGGGCGCCGGCCATCGCCAGGGTGGGGATGATCGCGCAGGACGGGTACAGCTCACGGTAGAGGCCGGCCACGTCCGCGATCCGCTCCGCCGGGAACCAGTGCGCGAGCTCCTCCGCCAGCGGCGGCCCGAGGCGCGTGACCGCCAGGTCGGCGTCGATGTGCGCGCCCGTCCGTTCGGCCAGCGCCGTGTAGGTGGCGTGGATGCCCGGACGGGAGTCGATCAGGGTCATGTCGAGGTCGAACCCGACGGTCGGCGCGGGGGAACCGGAGGAAGCCATATGGGTCATTCTGCCGGTCCGCCCCGCGGTCTCCGGTCCTTCCGGCACCGGACGTCTCATTTCCGGCGTTGTGAACGCCACAGCAGGAACAGGGCCGACGCCACGGCCGCGCCCCGGATCATCCAGGGCAGGGTGGCGTCCACGGCGTCGTTCATCCCGCCCTCGGCTATGGGGGCGCCCCAGCGGCCCGTGCTGCGTCCCCACAGCCAGGTGAAGCCGGCCACGACCGCCAGGCCCGGCAGGACCATCACCGCCCACTTGGTCTCCCGGTCGGTCAGCCGGCGGGAGGCGTAGGCGATGAGCCAGCCCACGACCATCACGCGCCAGTCGCCGATGAGCGCGCCGACGGCGAGGCAGGCCGCGGCGACGAGGAGGAGCGGGTTGCTCCAGCCGGCGGCGGCCCGCAGCGAGGGCAGGGGCAGGAACCGGCGACGCCGGGCGGGAGTCCCCCCGGCCTCCCCCGCCTCGCCCGTCTTCCCCGCCTCGGCCGTCTTCCCCGCGTCCTTCGCCGCCCCGGCTCCCGCCGGGCCCTGCGGGTCCCCGGCCGGCGGCGGGGGCTTCAGCATGGCCGGGATCTCGATGCCGCCGACGAAGCCGGGCACCGAGTCGTCCAGCCCGAGCAGGCCGTCGCCGCGCCGCCACCAGTCCGGGCCCTCCAGCCCGTCGCCGGGTCCGTGCGCACCGGCCGGGTGCGGCGGCGACGGCACGTCCGGGGCCGCGGGCCGCTCCGCCTCGGACCGCTGCCGGGGAAGCGCCACCGCCCACCAGCTCTTCGCCCCCTTGGGCCGCTCCTCCCCGCGGTCCCGCTGCACGGGCACGGAGGGCGCGGGCGGCGCCTGCGGTGCCGTCGGCACCGCAGGCGCCGGCGGCTCCGGGCGGTCGCCGGCCGCGGCCGCGACGATCTCGTCCGGGGTGCCGAGGCGGTCCAGGATCCGGCGGACGGCGGCGGGACTGTCGACGGGCGCCCTGGCCCGCCGGCGGTCGATCTCGTTCCGCAGATCCGACACGAGCCGCATCCGCGTGGCCGACGACAACTGCCGCTGCTGCGCCACGTCCCCGACCCGGCTCAGATATTCGTAGACGACCTGGTCGCTCTCGATCCCCACGGGAGGACGCTACCGCGCGGACCGCCGGGCGCACGTCACCCCGGCCCCGGGAGGCGACCCGCTACCGTGGGTGGGATGAGCACCGAGGACCCTCCGGCCCCGCGGTCCCTCGCGGAGGCGCTCCGCGCCCGGGACGACGACTCCCTGGCCGCGCTTCTGCGCCGTCGCCCCGACCTCATCACCCCGGTCCCCACCGACCTCACCCAGCTCGCCACCCGCGCCGCGACCCGCGCCTCCGTCGTGCGCGCGCTGGAGCGGCTGGACCGGTTCGCGCTCCAGACGGCGGAGGCGCTGGCGGTGGCCGGGGACCCGGCGGCGTACGGCGAACTGCTGGGGCTCATGGCCGGGGACACGGCCGACGAGACCGTCGCCCGCGCGCTCCCCGGTGCCGTGGCCGCCCTCCGCGAGCAGGCCCTCGTCTGGGGCGACGACGACCGGCTGCGCCTGGTCCGCACCGCCCGCGAACTGCTGGCGCCGTCCCCGCAGCACCCCTCCCCGACGGGTCTCGGCCCGTCGGTGCGGGAGGCCACCGCGGGCATGTCGCCGGGCCGCGTCCAGGCGATCGTGTCGGCGGTCGGGCTGCCGTCGACCCATGACTCCGTGTCCGCGGTCACCGCGCTGACCGGCCTGTTCACCGACCGTAGGCAGCTGGGCGCACTGCTCGGCCGGGCGCCGGCCGACTCGCTCGACGTCCTGGACCGGCTGGTGTGGGGACCGCCGTACGGCCAGGTCACCGCCGACCCCGCGCCCCGGCTGCGCTGGCTGCTCGACCGGGGCCTGCTGCTGCCGACCGCGCCCGGCACCGTGGTGCTGCCCCGCGAGGTCGCGCTGCACCTGCGGGCGGGCCGCGCGCACCGGGTGCCCGAGCCGCTGCCGCCGGCCGTCGAGCCGGCCGTCACCCACCGTCCACAGGATGTGGACGCGACGGCGGCGGGCCAGGCGTACACGGCGCTGGCGACCGTCGAGGAGCTGCTGAAGGAGTGGGACGAGGGCGGGCCCGCGGTGCTGCGGGCCGGCGGGCTCAGCGTCCGCGACCTGAAGCGGACCGCCGTCGCGCTGGACGTCGCCGAGCCCGTGGCCGCGTTCTGGGTGGAACTGGCGTACGCGGCGGGGCTGCTCGCCTCCGACGGGGAGGCCGACGAGCGGTACGCGGCGACCCCGGCGTACGACGAGTGGCGGGAGCGTCCGGCGGCGGAGCGGTGGGCGGGGCTCGCCGAGGCGTGGCTGATGGCGACCCGGACGCCGGGGCTGGTGGGCGGCCGGGACGCGAAGGACCGGGCGCTGTCGGCGCTGGGTCCGGGACTGGACCGCTCGGCCGCGCCGGAGGTGCGCCACCGGGTGCTGACGCTGCTGGCGGGGCTGCCGGAGGGCGGCGCGCCGGACGCGGAGGCGGTGCTCGGCCGGCTGCGCTGGGAGCGGCCGCTGCGCGGCCCGCAGGGGACGGCGGGCGAGGACGACCTGCGGTCCCGGCTCGCCCGGTGGACGCTGGCGGAGGCCGAACTGCTGGGCGTCACCGGCCGGGGCGCGCTGTCGGCGCACGGCCGCGCCCTGCTGGGGGCGTCCCCGGCCGGGGTCCCGGGCCCTGACCGCCCGGCCGTGCCCGCCGAGCCCGCCCCGGTCGCCCCGGCCCCGCGCACCGCGGCCCCGCCGTCCCCTCCCGAGCAGGCCGTCGCCGTCGTGGCCGCCGCCCGGCTGCTCGCCCCGCTGCTGCCCGAACCGCTGGACCACGTCCTGCTCCAGGCGGACCTCACCGCGGTGGCCCCCGGCCCGCTGCGGCGTCCGCTCGCCGACGTGCTGGGCGTCCTCGCGGACGTCGAGTCGAAGGGCGGCGCGACCGTCTACCGGTTCACGCCGGCCTCCGTACGCCGTGCCCTGGACGCCGGCCGGACCGCCTCCGACCTGCACGCCTTCCTCGCCGAGCACTCCCGTACGCCGGTGCCGCAGCCGCTGGCCTACCTGATCGACGACGTGGCCCGCAGACACGGCCACCTGCGGGTGGGCGCGGCCTCCGCGTACGTCCGCTGCGACGACGACGCCCTGCTGAACGAGATCCTCGCCGACAAGCGCTCCGCCGGCCTGCGCCTGCGCCGCCTCGCGCCGACCGTGCTGGCCGCCCAGGCCGACCCGGCGGCCCTCCTCGACGGGCTGCGGGCGATGGGCTTCGCGCCCGCCGCCGAGTCCGCCGAGGGCGACGTCCTGATCGCCCGGGCGCACGCCCACCGCACCCCGCCCCGCACGGCGCCCGAGCCGGTCCCCGACGGGCCGCCCGTCCCGGACGCCACGCTCCTCACGGCGGCGATCCGCGCGGTCCGGGCGGGCGACCTGGCCTCCACCGCCCCCCGCAAGCCCACCGACGCCGCCCCGCTCGCCCCCGGCGAACTCCCCCGCACCAGCTCCGCCGAGACCCTCGCCACCGTGCAGGCCGCCGTCCTGACCGGCGAGGCCCTGTGGATCGGCTACGTCAACGCCGAGGGCGGCGCCAGCCAGCGCGTCATCGCCCCGGTCCGGGTGGAGGGCGGCTTCGTGACGGCGTACGACCACACGGCGGACGAGGTGCGGACGTACCCGCTGCACCGGATCACGGGGGTGGCGGAGCTGGCCGACGACTGACCGCGGCGGACGTCCGGCCGCGGCCGACGGCCGACCGCTTTCCCCCCGGGTGAGGCACACTGGACGTTTGGCCGTGCGGAAGGGATGTGCGTACGTGAACGGACCGCTGATCGTCCAGTCGGACAAGACCCTGCTCCTGGAGGTCGACCACGAGCGGGCCGACGACTGCCGCCGCGCCATCGCGCCGTTCGCCGAGCTGGAGCGGGCGCCGGAGCACATCCACACCTACCGGGTGACCCCGCTCGGCCTGTGGAACGCGCGCGCCGCCGGTCACGACGCCGAGCAGGTCGTGGACGCGCTGGTGCAGTACAGCCGCTACCCGGTGCCGCACGCGCTGCTGGTCGACGTCGCCGAGACGATGGACCGCTACGGCCGGCTGACCCTGTCCAAGCACCCCACGCACGGCCTGGTCCTGACGTCCACCGACCGGCCCGTGCTGGAGGAGGTCCTGCGGTCCAAGCGGATCGCCCCGCTCGTCGGCGCCCGCATCGACCCGGACACGGTCGCCGTGCACCCCTCCGAGCGCGGCCAGATCAAGCAGACGCTGCTGAAGCTGGGCTGGCCGGCCGAGGACCTCGCCGGGTACGTCGACGGCGAGGCGCACCCGATCGAGCTCGCCGAGGACGGGTGGGCGCTGCGGCCGTACCAGAAGCAGGCCGTGGAGAACTTCTGGCACGGCGGGTCCGGTGTCGTCGTGCTGCCCTGCGGCGCGGGCAAGACGCTGGTCGGCGCCGGGTCGATGGCGCAGGCGAAGTCCACGACGCTGATCCTCGTCACGAACACCGTCTCCGCCCGGCAGTGGAAGCACGAGCTGGTGAAGCGGACCTCGCTGACCGAGGACGAGATCGGCGAGTACAGCGGGACCAGGAAGGAGATCCGGCCGGTCACTATCGCCACGTACCAGGTGCTGACGACCCGGCGGAAGGGCGTCTACCCGCACCTGGAGCTGTTCGACTCCCGCGACTGGGGCCTGATCGTCTACGACGAGGTCCACCTGCTGCCCGCGCCGGTCTTCAAGTTCACGGCGGACCTCCAGGCGCGGCGGCGGCTCGGTCTGACCGCCACCCTGGTGCGGGAGGACGGCCGTGAGTCGGACGTGTTCTCGCTGATCGGCCCGAAGCGGTTCGACGCGCCGTGGAAGGAGATCGAGGCGCAGGGGTACATCGCGCCCGCGGACTGCGTCGAGGTGCGGGTGAACCTCACGGACTCCGAGCGGCTGGCGTACGCGACGGCCGAGACGGAGGAGAAGTACCGCTTCTGCGCGACGACCGCGACGAAGCGCAAGGTGACCGAGGCGATCGTGCGGCGGTTCGCCGGGCAGCAGATCCTCGTCATCGGCCAGTACATCGACCAGCTCGACGAACTGGGCGAGCACCTGGACGCCCCGGTCATCAAGGGCGAGACCTCCAACGCCCAGCGGGAGAAGCTCTTCGACGCCTTCCGCGAGGGCGAGATCAGCGTGCTGGTGGTGTCGAAGGTCGCGAACTTCTCGATCGACCTGCCGGAGGCGACGGTCGCCATCCAGGTGTCGGGCACCTTCGGCTCCCGCCAGGAGGAGGCCCAGCGCCTGGGCCGCGTCCTGCGTCCCAAGGCGGACGGCCACCAGGCCCACTTCTACTCGGTGGTCGCCCGCGACACCATCGACCAGGACTTCGCGGCCCACCGCCAGCGGTTCCTGGCGGAGCAGGGGTACGCGTACCGGATCGTGGACGCGGACGAACTGCTGGCGGACGGGGGCTGAGCGGGGGCGGGCGGGCCGACGGGCGTCACCTGTGGCGGACGCCCGCCTCCTCCCCGTACTCGCCGAGGATGACGACGTCGAAGGCGGCGCCGGCGAAGACCCTCAGCGCGCGGAGGGCGTCGCCGAGGAGGTGGCGGTGGCCGCCGCCGGAGAGGGGGGTCGCCCCGGACGGGCGACCGGGGGCCGGGCCGGGGGCCGGGTGGATGGTCGCTGCACTCATATCTCCATGGTGGAACCGCGGGACGGGAAAGCCACCCCGGGACGGGAAAGCCACCCCGGGACGGGAAAGCCACCCCGGGACGGGAACCGTCGCGGGGCCGGAAATCCGTTGGCTTCCCTCCGCCCCCTCACCTAGACTCTCCGCTCTTGCCCGCCTCCCTCACGGAGTGCCGCCGCCCGGACGGAAACCGGACGGCATCCCGCAGCGCCCTTCCCCGCAGGTCCCTCCGGAGGCACCCCCTTGTCCACGCCCGCCCACGGCTCCCCCGGCGATCCCCTCGCCCGTGAGCGCTCCCACCTGAGCGCCTCCCGGTCCGCGCTGCGCGCCATGCGCGAGGACGTCGAGGCCCTCGACATCAGCGACGTCACCGCGAACTGGGTCAACGCCCAGATCCTGGAGCGCCAGATCCAGGAGCGCGTCAAGGCGCTCGCCGACCTCAGCGACACCCCGCTGTTCTTCGGCCGGCTCGACTACCTGCACGCTCCCCCACTCTCGGCTTCGCTCGAGCGGGGGGCCCCCCACGGCGCCGACCGGGCCGAGGGCGCGGAGGGCGAACGCTTCTACATCGGGCGCCGGCACGTGCACGACGCGGACGGCGACCCGATGGTCATCGACTGGCGGGCGCCGGTCTCGCAGCCGTTCTACCGGGCGTCCAGGAAGGACCCCCTGGACGTCGCGCTGCGCCGCCGCTTCGGGTACACGGGCGGCGACCTCACCGCGTACGAGGACGAGCACCTCTCGGACCCGGCCGAGGAGGCGACCACCAGCAAGCTGCTCCAGCGGGAGATCGAGCGGCCGCGTGTCGGCCCGATGCGCGACATCGTGGCGACCATCCAGCCCGAGCAGGACGAGATCGTGCGCTCCGGCCTCTCCGGCTCGGTCTGCGTCCAGGGCGGCCCCGGCACCGGCAAGACGGCCGTCGGCCTGCACCGCGTGGCGTACCTGCTCTACGCCCACCGCGAGCGCCTCGCCCGCACCGGGACGCTGGTCGTCGGACCGAACCGGTCCTTCCTGCACTACATCGAGCAGGTGCTGCCCGCGCTCGGCGAGCTGACGGTGCGCCAGGCCACGGTCGACGACCTGGTGGCGCACGTGGAGGTGCGGGGCGCGGACGAGGCGGCCGCCGCCGTCGTCAAGGGCGACGCCCGGATGGCTCAGGTGCTCCGCCGGGCCGTGTACGCGCACGTCACGCTGCCCACGGAGCCGGTCGTGGTGGTGCGCGGCTCCCGCCGCTGGCGCGTCCCCGCGTACGAACTGGAGGACATCGTCCGGGAGTTGCTCGACCGGGACATCCGCTACGGCGCCGCGCGCGACGCCCTGCCGCAGCGGATCGCGCACGCCGTGCTGGTCCAGATGGAGCGGGCCGGGGAGGCCCCGGACGACCGGGTGCAGGACGCCGTCGCCCGCAGCAGCGCGGTGAAGGCGGCGGTGAAGGCGGTGTGGCCGGCCGTGGACCCGGCGAAGCTGGTGCTGCGCCTGCTCACGGACGCGGACTTCCTCGCCGCGCACGCCGAGGGGATCCTCACCGAGGACGAGCGCAAGACGATCCTGTGGGCGCGGCCGGTGCGGTCGGTGAAGTCCGCGCGGTGGTCGGCCGCGGACGCGGTGCTCATCGACGAGGCGGCGGACCTGGTGGAGCGCACGCACTCGCTGGGGCACGTGGTGCTGGACGAGGCGCAGGACCTGTCCCCCATGCAGTACCGGGCCGTCGGCCGCCGCTGCTCCACCGGCAGCGCGACCGTCCTCGGCGACCTGGCGCAGGGCACCACGCCGTGGGCGACCCGCAGCTGGACGGAGGCGCTGGCGCACCTCGGCAAGCCGCAGGCGGCGGTCGAGGAGCTGACGGCCGGTTTCCGCGTCCCCACGGACGTCATCGCCTACGCCTCCCGCCTGCTCCCGCACATCGCACCGGGTCTCACCCCGGTCGCGTCGGTCCGCGAGAACCCGGGCTCCTTCGAGGTGCGCCCGGTCCGGGACACCGCCGACACCGTCGCCGCCTGCGAGGAGTCGCTGCGCAACGAGGGCTCCACGGGCCTGATCGCCGCCGACGCCCGCGTCCCGGCCCTGGCCGAGGCCCTCACGGCGGCCGGTGTGCCGTACCTCGCGCCCGGCGAGGAGACCACCGCCGAGACCCGCCTGACCCTGGTCCCGGCCTCCCTGGCCAAGGGACTGGAGTACGACTACGTGGTCCTCGACGAGCCCCGTGCCGTGGTGGACGGCGAACCGGACGAGCGCACCGGCCTGCGCCGCCTGTACGTCTCCCTGACCCGAGCGGTCTCGGGCCTGATCGTCACCCACACGGCACCACTGCCGGCGCAGCTGGGCTAGGGGCCCTGCTTCCTCGACGGCGCCGCCCGGGCAGTCCAGGCCACCTGGGCAGTCCGGGCCACCCGGGCCATGCGGACCGCCCAGGCCGTCCGGGCCGTCCGGGCCGTCCGTGCCACCCAGGCCGTCCGCGCCATCCGGACCGCCCAGGCCGCCGGGCAGTCCGGGCCATGCGGACCGCCCAGGCCGTCCGGGCCGCCCAAGCCGTCTGGGCCATCCGAGCCGTACGGGCCATCCGGACCGCGCGGGCAGCCCGGGCCACCCGGGCCATGCGGACCGCCCAGGCCGTCCGGGCCGTCCGGGCCGTCCGAGCCGTACGGGCCATCCGTGCCACCCAGGCCGTCCGCGCCATCCGGACCGCCCAGGCCGCCCAGGCCGTCCGCGCCATCCCAGCCGTACGGGCCATGCGGACCGCCCAGGCCGCGCGGGCAGTCCGGGCTGCCGGAGCCGCCGGAGCCGTTCAGCGCTTCTCGCCGACGCACCGGCGGGACTCGGCCGGTCGGTCGCCGTCCAGCGCCCCGGTCAGTCCCCGTCCAGCACCCCGCGCCACCGTGCCACGGACTCCGCCGAGACCGGTCCGCTCCAGCCTCGTGGGCGGGCCGCGCCGCCGATGTGGAAGGCGTCGAGGCCGGCGGCGCGCAGCCGCGGCACATGGTCCAGGCGCAGGCCGCCGCCGACCAGGAGGCGCTGCTCGTAGCCCGGTTCCCCGCCGCGCCGGGCCTCGGCGAGCAGGGTGGGGAGGCCGTCGTCCACCCCGGCGGCGGAGCCGGCCGTGAGGTAGGCGTCGAGTCCGGGGAGCTCGGCGAGCTGCTTGCGCAGGGCGTCCCGGTCGGCGGCGTGGTCGATCACCCGGTGGAAGGTCCACCGGCAGCCGTCCAGCTCCCCGGCCAGGCACTCCACGGCGTCCAGGTCGACCCCGCCCTGCGGGTCGAGGAACCCCAGGACGAACTCCTCGGCGCCGGCGTCCCGCAGCTCCCGCGCGGCCCGGACCAGCCGCCGCCGGTCCCCGGCGGCGAACCCGTCCGTCAGCCGCAGCATCACGCGCAGGTCGACGTCGACGGCGGCGCGGATCGCGGCGAAGGTCGCCACGGGCGGGGTGAGACCGTCGGCGGCCATGTCGGTGACCAGTTCGAGGCGGTCCGCGCCTCCGGCCCGGGCGGCGACCGCGTCCTCGACGTCGAGGGCGATCACCTCCAGGACTGCACGCTTGCTCATGGGACCCCATTCGTCAGTCGGACGTCCGCCGTGGCCGGACGTCCGTCGTGGTCGTACGCCGGTCGTGGCGGTACGCCGGTCGTAGTCATCCATCGGCGGCTCTGCAGGTCTAGTCCAATTTAAGCCTACGCCCGCTCCGGGCCGCGCGAGAATGGCCCCATGGCCGATCCCGACGCCCTCCGCGCCCGCTTCGCCCGAGCCCTGGAAGCGGCCCGCGCCCCCGTCACCGCCCCGGACCCCGCCCCCTACGCCGACGCCCTCCTCGCCCGGTGGGCGGAGCCGCAGCGCCGCTACCACACCCTCACCCACCTCACCGCGGTCCTGGACCACGTCGACACCCTGGCCGGGTACGCCGACGACCCGGACGTCGTCCGGCTGGCCGCCTGGTTCCACGACGCGGTCTACCTGCCCGACCGCTCCGAGAACGAGGAGCGTTCGGCGCGGCTGGCCGAACGCGCCCTGCCCGAGGCCGGCCTGTCCGACGCCAAGACCGCGCGGGTCGCCCGGCTGGTCCGGCTCACCGTCGGCCACGACCCGGCCGACGACGACCGCGACGGGCAGGTCCTGTGCGACGCCGACCTGGCGGTCCTGGCCGCGCCGCCGTCGGCGTACGCCGCGTACACGGCCGCCGTCCGCGAGGAGTACCACTTCGTCCCGAACGACGCCTTCCGCGAAGGCCGGGCGGCGATCCTGCGCCGGCTCCTGGACCTGCCCCGCCTGTTCCGCACCCCGCACGGCGCGGGCGCGTGGGAGGCGACGGCGCGCTACAACCTGCGCGGGGAGCTGGACCTGCTGACCCGCTGACCGGGACGGGCGGTGACGCACGCGCCTCGCACGGACGGCCGACGCGGGCCGGACGGCCTACGCGAATGTGCTGCCCGGGCGGCCTCGACCTGGCGTAGGCGGGGCCCAACCTCGGGCTTTCCCCCTCCGCGCTCCCCCGCCCGCTTCCGATAATGCCGTACGGCCGCGCCGCCGCGCGCGGACCGCGTACGCCGGGGGAAGCGGGGGAGCGTCATGAGCGACAACGGCCCGTCCACGCCACCGGACCCGCCCGGCCCCCGCCGCCGGACCCCGACCCCCACCGGCTGGCCCGGCGGAGCGTGCGCTGGACGATCATCGGCGTGGTGATCAGCACGGTCCTCGCCGTGATCGGCCTGTACGTCGACGCGGAGCGGTCCGACGGCGCCGACTCGGGGGGTACGACGAGCAGCGGCGGCGGGACCGTCTCGGGCGGCACCGTCTCCGGCGGGGACACGGACTCCGGTGGCGACTCGGGCTCCGGCGGAGACACCGACCCGAGCGACAGCCCCGGCCCCGTCGACGTCACCGACGGCGGCACGTCGGACGCGGGCGGCACCTCCGACGCCGGCGGCACCTCGGACGCGGGCGGCACGTCCGACTCCGGGAGCACCTCGGGGGACGGCGGCTCGGACGGCCTCACCGACGCCGAGCACGCCCTGCGCGACTCGCTCAACAGCGACCAGTGGTCGCGCGACAGCTGCACGCGCGCCCTCTGGCCGGGCTCGGACGCCGCCCTGTTCTGCACGGTGACCACCACGGACGAGACCGGCGCCGCGCTCACCGGAAAGGCCAGCGTCGTGGCGTACGCGACGAAGAGCGCCCGGGACGCCGTCTTCCAGCAGTACGCCTCGCGGGTGCAGATGGGCGACTGCGAGACGCAGACCAACGTGTACGGCAGCTGGTCGGAGAACGACAGTCCCGACGAGGCCGCGGGCGACGTGGTCTGCTACCTGGCGACCTCCGGGCAGTACGTCTTCCTGTGCAGCTACTACGACCGGCCCACCCTCGTCCAGGTCACCGGCCCCGACCAGGGGAGCCTCGTCGCCTGGTGGCACACGATGGACCGGGTGTTCACCGGCTGACGCCGCCGGCCCGCCCCTTCCCCTTGCGCCGCCGCAGGCCCGCCCGGGTCAGCAGCCGCACCACCTCCCGGCTGCCGACCTCCACCGCGCCCGCCGCCACCGCGTCGGCGTACCGGTGCGCGGGCAGGTCGTAGTGGTCACGTTCGAACGCCCGTCGCGGGACGCCCAACCGCTCGGCGAAGGCGTGCAGTTCGTCGAAGGAGACGTCGCTCACGAGGTGGGACCACAGGCGTCCGTGCCCCGGCCAGGTCGGCGGGTCGATGTAGAGCGTCACCGGCGCCTCACGAGGACGCCCGCCCGCCGGTCGCCGAGCCCAGCGCGCCCACCGCGGCGACCCGCACACCCGCCTTGTGGCACACCCACTGCGGATCGGGCCCGAGTTCGGGCTCCACGTCGAGGGCGTGCGGGTCGCCGGAGCCGCACACCGGGCACAGCGGCCAGCGCCCGTACCGCTCCAGCAGCGCGTCCTGCACGTCCTGCGCGACCAGCCCCGCGACGAACTCCACGCCGTCCGGCCACTGTCCGACCCACCACCGCCGCTGCGCGACGGAGTCCTCGACCAGGGAGACCACGTCCGCCGCCGCCACCTCGCCCGCGGCCAGGTCGGCGAGCACCAGGGCGCGCGCCGCGTGCAAGGCCTGTTCCAGGGTGCTGACGGGGGTGGGGGACGGCGTCCCGGACGGCGCGTCGGAGGAGGCGCCGGAGGGCACGTCGGCGGGGGTGCCGGACGGCGTGCCGGAGGGCACGTCGGAGGGTGAGCCGGAGGGCGTGTCGGAGGGTGAGCCGGAGGGCGTGTCGGAGGGTGTGCCGGAGGGGTCCATGTCCCCATTGTGCGCACTCTTGACCGCTGCACCGAGCTGAAAATACGTTTCGCGGGTGACGCAGGACGTGAAGGACGTTTTCGGCGGCACCCCCGCCTCCGCGCTGGCCTCGAAGATCCGTACGCTCACCCCGTCCCTGACCCGCTCCATGCAGCGCGTCGCCGAGGCCGTCGCGCGCGACCCGGCGGGCTGCGCCGCGCTGACGGTCACCGGCCTCGCCGAGCGCACCGGCACCAGCGAGGCCACCGTCGTGCGCACCGCCCGCCTGCTCGGCTACCCCGGCTACCGCGACCTGCGGCTGGCCCTCGCCGGCCTCGCGGCGCACCAGCAGTCCGGGCGGGCGCCCGTCATCGCCACGGACATCACCGTCGACGACCCCCTCGCCGACGTCGTCGCCAAACTCGCCCACGACGAGCGGCAGACCCTCGCCGACACCGCCGCCGGCCTGGACACCGTCCAGCTCGGCGCGGTGGCCGACGCGGTGGCCGCCGCCCGCCGCACCGACGTCTACGGCGTCGGCGCGTCCGGGCTGGTCGCCCAGGACCTCGTGCAGAAGCTGCTGCGGATCGGGCTGGTGGCCCACGCCCACGGCGATCCGCACCTCGCCGTCACCGGCGCCGTGCAACTGCGGGCGGGTGACGTCGCCGTCGCCGTCACGCACTCCGGGTCGACCGGGGACGTCGTCGAACCGCTGCGGGTGGCGTTCGAGCGGGGGGCGACGACCGTCGCGATCACCGGGCGGCCGGGCGGGGCGGTCGCGCAGTACGCGGACCACGTGCTGACGACGTCCACCGCGCGGGAGAGCGAGCTGCGGCCCGCGGCGATGTCGTCGCGCACGGGACAGCTGCTGGTGGTGGACTGTCTGTTCGTGGGAGTGGCCCAGCGGACCTACGACACGGCGGCGCCCTCGCTGGCCGCGAGCTACGAGGCGCTGGCCCACCGGCACCGGTGAGCCCCACCGGCACCCGTGAGCCGTGGACCGTAGGAGTGACCGTCCGGGGCGTCCGCGGGTCCGTCACGGCCTGTCGCGCGGTTCCCCCCGCCCCTCGCGGGCACGCTGCACCACTCCCTGATCACCCCGCACCGCACCGGAGAGAACCTCTTCCCATGACCTCCGCCTCCCGCCCCGACGGCCTCCGCGCCCAGCTCGACTCCCTCACCACCGAGGCCTTCCGCCCGGACCTCGCCGAGATCGACCGGCTGCCCACCCTGGACATCGCCCGGCTGATGAACGGCGAGGACGCCGCCGTACCCGCCGCCGTCGCGCGCCAGTTGCCGGCCGTCGCCGCCGCCGTCGACGCGATCGCCGCGCGCATGGCCCGCGGCGGACGGCTCGTCCACGCCGGCGCCGGCACCGCCGGCCGGCTGGGGGTGCTGGACGCCTCCGAGTGCCCGCCCACCTTCAACACGGCCCCCGGCCAGGTCGTCGGGCTGATCGCGGGCGGCCCGCGGGCGATGGTCACCTCGGTCGAGGGCGCCGAGGACTCCCGGGAACTGGCGGAGGCCGACCTGGCCGCGCTCGCGCTGACCGCCGACGACACGGTGGTCGCCGTCTCCGCGTCCGGGCGGACGCCGTACGCGCTCGGCGCCGTGGCGTACGCCCGCTCGCGCGGCGCCCTGACCGTCGGGCTGGCCTGCAACGCGGGCAGCGCGCTGGCGGCGGCCGCCGAGCACGGCATCGAGGTGGTCGTCGGACCGGAGCTGCTCACCGGGTCCACCCGGCTGAAGGCGGGCACGGCCCAGAAGCTGGTGCTGAACATGCTGTCGACGATCACGATGATCCGGCTGGGCAAGACGTACGGGAACCTGATGGTCGACGTCCGCGCCTCCAACGAGAAGCTGCGCGCCCGTTCGCGGCGGATCGTCGCCCTGGCGACGGGCGCGGGCGACGACGAGATCGAGCGGGCCCTCGCGGCGACCGGCGGCGAGGTGAAGCCCGCGATCCTGGTCCTGCTCGCGGGGGTGGACGGGCCGGCGGCCGCCCGCCTTCTGGAGGAGTCCGGCGGTCATCTGCGTGCCGCGCTCGCCGGGGCGCGGCCCTGAGCCGCACCCTCGGGGAGTGCCCAACGATCCCCTTGCCACGGCCGCCGCGCTCCTCCCCCTGGTCGGCGGCCCCGCGAACGTCACGTCCGTCGCCCACTGCATGACCCGGCTGCGGCTGGGCCTGGCCGACCCGTCCCGCGCGGACGAGGAGGCGCTGCGGGCGCTGCCCGCGGTGCTCGGTCTGGTGGTGGCCGACGGGACGTACCAGGTGGTGCTCGGGCCGGGGGTGGTGACGCGGGTGACGGCCGCGTTCGAGGAGCTGGTGGCGCGGCCGACGGCGGAGGAACCAGTGGGCCGACCGACCGCGGAGGAACCGGCGGCACCGGGAAGCCGGCCGGCCGCGGAGGCAGCGGCGGCACCGGGACGCCGGCCGGCAGTGGAGGAAACGGCGGCACCGGGAGGCCGGTCAGCCGTGGAGGAAACGGCCGCACCGGGAAGGCCGTCGACCGCGGAGGAACTGGCCGCGCGGGGTGCGGCGTTGAAGGCGGAACGGCGGCGGCGCAACGCCACGCCCGTCAAGACGGCGCTGCGCCGCGTCGCCGCCGTCTTCGTGCCGCTCATCCCCGCCCTCATCGGCTGCGGCATCCTGGCGGGTGTCAACGGGCTGCTGGTGAACGCCGGCCTGCTGCCGTGGCTGACGCCCGCGCTGGCCGCCGTCGCCTCCGGCTTCATGGCGCTGATCGCCGTGTTCGTCGGCCTCAACACGGCGAAGGAGTTCGGCGGCACGCCGGTGCTCGGCGGCGCGGTCGCGGCGATCGTCGTGTATCCGGGGGTCGCGAAGGTCACCGTGGCCGGGGTGACGCTCGCCCCCGGCCAGGGCGGGGTCCTGGGCGCGCTGGCGGCCGCGCTGCTCGCGGCGTACGTGGAGCGGTGGTGCCGGGGGCGGTTCCCGGACGCCCTGGACGTGCTGCTGACCCCCACCCTCACGGTCCTGGTCGCGGGCCTCGCCACGCTCTACGGCCTGATGTACGCGGCCGGCGCGGTCTCCTCGGCCGTCGGCACGGCCGCGAACTGGCTGCTGGCGACGACGGGCGCGTTCGCCGGGTTCGTCCTCGGCGGCCTGTTCCTGCCGCTGGTGATGCTCGGCCTGCACCAGGCGCTCATCCCCCTGCACACCACCCTGATCGAGCAGCAGGGGTACACCGTGCTGCTGCCGGTCCTGGCGATGGCGGGCGCGGGCCAGGTCGGCGCGTCCCTCGCGGTGTACGTCCGGCTGCGCCACGACACGTCCCTGCGCACGACGATCAGGTCGGCGCTCCCGGCGGGCCTGCTGGGCGTGGGCGAGCCCCTGATCTACGGCGTCTCGCTCCCGCTGGGCCGCCCCTTCCTCACGGCGTGCGCGGGCGGGGCGGCCGGCGGGGCCTTCGTCGGGTTCTTCGCGATGCTCGGCGACCGGGTCGGCGCGACGGCCATCGGCCCGTCCGGCTGGGCCCTGTTCCCCCTGCTGGCCGGGAACCGGGGCTGGGGGACACTGCTCGGCATCTACGCGGGCGGGCTGCTCACGGGGTACGCGGTCGGCTTCGCCGCGACGTACGTCTTCGGCGTCACCGACCGCGTGCCGACCGGGTCCGGTGGCCCGACACCTTCGCGATCCAGGTGATGAAGTCGCCCGGGTCCTGGTCGGCGCCGTGGCCGCCGTCCCAGTAGTAGAAGGTGTTCACGTCGTCGCCGAGGTTCTCCAGACGGGTGGCCAGGCTGGCGACGACCGACAGCGAGGTGTCGCTGTCCTTGGTGCCGACGCGGATCCACCAGTGCCGGGCGCGGTACGGGTTCACCTTGTCCACGAGGTGGTACATCGGGTTCATCAGCCGCAGCTTCTCGGGGAGGTCGGCGTCCAGCCGGGCGCCGGGCCCCTGTTCGTGGCGGAGGCTGTGGAGGGTGAAGTGGCGGGCCCGGGTGGTGCCGGTGCCGTAGAGGTTGTTCTCGGGGCTGCTCAGGTCGAAGGCGTCGAACGACGGCGCGTTCTTCTTGCGGGCGCCCACGTGGGTGAGGAAGCCGGCCCAGGTGAAGGAGGCCTTCCCGGCGGACCAGGTGAGGAAGGGGTGCGCCGCGAGGTAGTCGGCGCGGGCGGTGTCCGTCAGGCCCGTGAGGAACGCGGTGGCCGAGGGCCGGAGGTACCGCTCGACGAGGTATTCGTCGAGGTTGCGGACGGTGAGGGGGCCGTAGCCCTCGCCACGCAGCCCGAGGGAGGCGAGGTAGCCGGTGTACTCGGCCGCCAGCTCCTTCGACAGCGTCTGGTCGACGAGCGCCCCGGAGGTCAGCGGGTTGGCGCCCCAGTTCCACTCGTAGGCGGCGTCGGCGTGCTCCAGGTCGGTGATCGGGCACCAGTCGCCGCTGGCGAAGATCGCGTCGGAGGCGTCGGCCGCGCCGATCTCCTCCAGGTAGGGGGCGTAGAGCGGGCTGTCGCCGGAGGCGCCGAGCAGCGCGGACAGCGCGCCGCCCGCGCTGACGCCGGACGAGACGATCCGCTCGACGTCACCGGGCACCCGGCCCTTGTTGTACTTCAGGTACCGCACGGCCGCCTTGAGGTCGACGATCGCGGCGGGGGCGGTGCCGTAGTAGACGCCGTCGGCGTCGACGAGGGTCCGGCCGCGCGCGCCCGGCTCGACGACGACGTACCCGGCGGCGAGCGCGAGCCCCTGCCGGCTGGTGCCGCCGCCCATCCCGGAGGCCATGATCCCGGTGTTGTTCGCCACGCTCGACGGCATGTAGCCGCCGACCGAGTTGGCGAGGAGGATCGGCGCGTCGGAGGCGTCGACGGCGGTGCCGTCGACGGCGACCGGCACGCTGACGTTGAGGGACTGGTAGGCGGCGTTCACCGGCCGGGCCACGTAGCTGGCGACCTTGTGGAACCGGTAGGTCACGCTGTGGGTGGTGCCGGTGGTGTCCTTGATGGCGATGGTCTGCTCGGTGTAGGCGGCCGGGTCGAAGACCAGGGAGGAATCGGCGGCGGCCGCGCCCGTCCCGCCCGTCGCACCCGTCGCGCCCGTCGTATCGCTTCCGCTCGCCGCTCGCGCGCCGGTGGCGAACCCGAGGGCGGGGGCGGCCCCGGCGGCGGTGAGACCCATGACCACGGTTCTGCGCTTCACTCGCTTCACTTCCGTCTCTCGATGGGCAGCTTCGGCGGCGGCGATGACACTGCCAATCGTCACCAAAACTGTCAACAATTGCGCGGGGCCGGCGAGGAAATGGCGTGATCGCACCCGTGCCGGAGGCGGTCAGCCGCGGCGGCGCAGCCCCCCGTAGAACGTGGCCCCGCCGACGAGCAGGGTCAGGCCGGCGGTGCAGGCGAGGGTGATGCCGGCGGTGCCGCGGTCGCCGGAGCCGTACGGCAGCCACGGGTCGAGAAGCCCGAGCGGATCCTCGCGCAGCACGACACGGTCCCCCTCCTCCGCCTGCCCGAAGCAGTTCTGCTGCTGCGACACCTCGAACGTGCGCCGCTCGCCGGTGAGTTCACGGACCGTGCAGACCATGTCGGCCCCGCGCTTGACGTCCTGGTCGACGATGCGGACCACCACCGCGGACACCGGCTCCCCGACCGTCCTCATGTACCCCTCGTACACGGCGGGCCCGGCGAACAGCGTCAGCGCGAACCCCCCGAAGCACACGAGCGTGGCCGCCCCGGCCCGATGCCAACTCCCGCCGACGAGACAGGCGCCCACGGCGACGACGGCCAGGACGAGCACGACACCTACCGCGGTCACCCACTGCGCGACACCGGAGGCGAGCAGCAGACCGGCGGGGAGGGCGAGGGCCCACAGGAGGGAAGAAAGGGTCCTTCTCGCGGCCGGCGCCGGTGCCGCGGGGCGTGCGCCGTCCGGGGCGACTGTCTCGTGTGCGCTCATGCGCCACACGGTAGGACCCGCCGCCCGTGACCCCGCCCGCGGGTGGTCTGTCGGTGCGGTGTGCGACGGTGGTGTCATCGCAGTCCGGCGCACGAGTGCGGAAAGCGCACGCGTACGGAAAGCGCACGCGTACGGAAAGCAGCAGGGAACGGAGCCGCTCGCCATGAACCACGCCCAGCTCACCCACCTGGGCCGTGCCCTCCGCCTCCTCGGTGAGCACGGCGAGGCCCTCTCCTCGGACACCCCCGACGCCAAGCTGCACGAGGTCAGAGCCGATCTGCGGCGGGCCCTGGAGCTGCTGGACGAGAGCGCCGGCGGCGCCCCGCCCGCGACCCGCTGCGCCGAGCACCCGAACGGGCCCGTCGACGAGAGCGCCCCCGACCTGTGCCTGCTGTGCGAGACCCGCCGCCGGGCGGCCCGGCGCGCCGAGTTCAACGGCCCCGCCCCGCAGACCCCGCACCCGACCGCCCCCTCCCGCTACGGCACCCGCGCCGACCGCCCCCAGCCCCAGCAGCGCTGGCTGCCGGAGCTGTGGAACGGCCAGGAGTGGCAGCTGTGCGGCACGCCCCGCCGCGACCGGCGCGAGGCCGAGGCGTACCTCGCCGCCGCGCGGCGCGGCTCCCGGCCCGCCATGGCCTACCGCCTGGTGCACGAGTTCACCGACTACGAGGTCCTGCGCGTCTGGGGCACCCCGGTCCGCGTGGACATCGAGCCGCTGGGGAACCTCTGAGGCCCCTCCGGGCGATCACGCGAACCGCACCGCACCGCACCGCACCGAACCGAACCGATCCGATCCGTTCCGATCCATTCCGTTCCGTGCCGTCCGATCCGTTCTGATCTGATCCGA
This sequence comes from Streptomyces sp. NPDC003248, assembly GCF_055563235.1. NCBI lineage: Bacteria > Bacillati > Actinomycetota > Actinomycetes > Kitasatosporales > Streptomycetaceae > Streptomyces > Streptomyces sp. NPDC003248. Next base: position 391,984 of record NZ_JBVHDT010000006.1, read on the forward strand.
TCCGTTCCCGTCCCGTCCCGCCCCGTCCGTGGCGGGCCGTGGGGCCGCCACGGGCGGTCCGGTCAGCGGGCGAGGCCCGACTCCCACGCCCAGGCCGCCGTCTCGACCCGGTTGCGGACACCGAGTTTGCTCTGGATGTTGGAGAGATGGGTCTTCACCGTGCCCGTGCCGATGTGCAGGGCGGCGGCGATCTCCGCGTTGGTGTGCCCGCGGGAGACGAGCACGGCGACCTCGGTCTCGCGCTGGGACAGGGGCGAGGGACGGGCCGGGGCGGCAGCGGCGGCGGGGCGGGCGAACTGCCGGAGCAGGCGGACGGTGATGGAGGGGCTGATGAGGGCCTCGCCGGAGGCGGCGGAGCGCACGGCCTCGGCCAGCAGGCGCGGCCCCGCGTCCTTGAGGAGGAAGCCGCAGGCACCGTGGTGCAGGGCCTGGTGGACGTACTCGTCGTCGTCGAAGGTCGTCACCATGACGACCTTCGGGAGGTGCGCGGCCCCGGGACGGTGCAGGTGCCGCAGCGCCTCGATGCCGTTCAGCCGCGGCATGCGGATGTCCATGAGGACGACGTCGGGGCGGTGCCGGTCGGCCTGCTCGATCGCGGCGACCCCGTCGGCCGCCTGGGCGACGACCTCGATGTCGTCCTCGGCCGCGAGGATCATGGCCATGCCGGTGCGGACGATCGTCTGGTCGTCCGCGAGCAGGACACGGATGGTCATCGGGGCACCTGCCGTAGGGGGAGGGGGAGTTCGAGTGCGACGTGCCAGCCGGCCTCGGGGCCGGGTCCCGCGGTCAGTGTGCCCCCGGCGGCGTCGGTGACCTCGCGCAGGCCGCGCAGTCCGTAGCCGGTGCCGTCGGACGGGCGGTGGTGTCCGTCGTCGGTGATCCGCGCGGTCACCCGGCGGCGGGAGACGTCCAGGTGCACCCGCGCGGTGGTGCAGTCGCGGGCGTGCTTGCGGATGTTCGTCAGCGCCTCCATGACCACGCGTTCCACGAGGTGGGCGGCGTCCGCGGGGAGACTGTCGGCCGGGCCGGTCTCGGTGAGGTCGACCCGGGCCCCGGGCAGCCGGCAGTCGGCGACGAGGGCGCGGACGGCGGCCGTCCCCGGCGCCCGCGTGTCCGGGACGGTGTCCTCGCGCAGGGCGCCGACCATCCTGCGCATGGCGGTCAGCGCCTCCGCACCGGTGGTCTCGATCAGCTCCAGGGCGTCGCCCACCGCCTGGGGCTTCCTGGCCGCGACGGCACGGGCACCCTGCGCCTGGACCACGATGCCCGATATGTGGTGGGCGACGAAGTCGTGCAGGTCGCGGGCGAAGCCGAGGCGCTGTTCGAGTCTGATCTGCTCCTCGCGCTGCCGGCGGGCGGCGACGACCAGACGCACGGTGAGGCCGGAGGCCAGGGCGCCGCTGGCCACCAGCGTCAGGATGAGCGCGACGATGCTGCTGCCCTCGTCCACCTCGATCACCAGCGGACGCAGGACGACGGCGGACATCAGCAGCGGCAGGGCGACGGCGGTGCCGGCCGGGGACCCGCGGCGCGCCGTCACATGCAGCAGCACCATCAGGGCCGCCGGCTCGAACAGGGTGTAGGTGTCGGAGGCCTCGTCCAGGACCGAGCCGCCGCCCGCCGCCACGACGCCCAGCCCGGCCGAGCAGACCAGCGACACCAGCGCCACGCCGCACGCCCCCCACGCCAGCACCGCGGGGGGCAGCCTGACCCCCACGGCCGGGAGGGCGCCGGCCGCCGCCGCGGCCGTCGACAGGAGCAGCAGGACCCCGGTCCCCTGATGGCGGAGGGTGTCGGCGCCCAGGTCGATCAGCAGGGCCACACCGAGGACGCAGAGCAGCAGGGCACCCCCGGCGAACCGGCCGACCGCCACGACGCGCGGTGATCTGAACATGATGAGCACCCTAGCCCCGCCCACCGGCGGGCCCCCTCTGCCGAAAGTCATAGCCGTCCGCCGAGGAATGGATCTTTCGGGAGATCCGCGGGACCCGGTCCCGGAAGGAGGCTGAACGACGTCAGCGCCGCTCGCCCCGACCGAAGGATCACCCGTCATGGACATCCGTTACCAGGTGGAATCCGCGCCCGTCCTCGGCCCCGCGCTCGTCCTGTTCGCGGCCGTCACCGCCGTCCAGGTGTGGCGCGGCGCGTGGAACATGCGCCGCGCCCTGCTCCAGCTGGCCGCCGCCGTCTACGCCGCCGCCGTACTGTCCCTGACGATCTTCCCGCTGGACGTGACGTGGGGCAGGTACGCCAACCAGGCCCCCTGGTACGGACAGATCAACTTCGTCCCGCTGCTCACCGCGGACATCACGATCGTCGCCAACGTCATCTTGATGGTCCCGGCCGGCTTCCTGCTGCCCCTGCTGTCCCGGCACGCCACCTCACCGAAGCGGGCGGCCCTGATGACGGCCGCGGTCAGCCTGACCGTGGAAGCCGCGCAGCTGCTGTCGTACATCGCCTTGAACAACGGCCGTTCCGTGGACGTCAACGACGTCCTCGCCAACGCGCTCGGCGGACTCGCCGGCTACGCCCTGGTGACCCTCGCCCTGCGCACGCCGGCCCTGCGCACGCCCCTCCTCGCGGCCTCGCTGCCCCGCTCCGCCGCGCTCCAGGACGACCGCCGGCGGACAGCGGCCGCCGACGAACCCCGGCCGGCCCCGATCGCGGCCCCCGTCACCCGTCCCTGACCCCGCCCAGACCCCGCCCACCGAACATCCGTGACCCTCCGTCACCAACCGTGACCGTGTCGAGAAGGAAACCCACCAAGATGAACCGCCGTCTGCGCACCGCCCTCGTCGTCACCGCCGCCGTCACCGCCGGCTTCCTGACGACCGCCTGCGAGGAGGGCACGACCGACGCCTCTCCCGTCGCCGCGTCCGGCACCACCGGCGCCGCCGGCTCCTCCTCGTCCGGCGGAGCCCAGGGCACCTCCACCGACGGCGCCGACGACGGCGGTGCGACGTCGACCGCGACCGGCCGGGCCACCGGCACCGGCACCGGCACCGACTCCGTGTCGGGCTCCTCCACGGAGGCCGGGGACAAGTCCGGCTACGGCCAGTCCTGCGGCACCAACGACCTGGTCTGGAGCGCCGAGGAGATGACCCAGGCCGGCGGCTACTACCGGATCAGCGTCAAGGCCCAGCCGGGCATCACCTGCGTCCTGCCCGGCGGCCTGCCCGTCATCGCCTTCGGCTCGGGCGGCACCCAGGCCGGTCCCGCCGAACAGGTCGCCGGCGACGAGATCACCCTCTCCGGCGACACGACGGCATACGCCGGCGTCAGCCCGAAGAGCACCGGCGGCGACGGCGGCACCGAGTACGGCACCGTCATCGTCTCCGTCACCGACGACGACCCCGACCCCCTCTCGCTGGAGGTCGGCAGCGTCCTCGTCGAGGAGCCCCTCGTCACCGGCTGGCACACCGACCCGCAGGACGCCGTCCCCTTCACCTCCTGAGACCCGTCCCTGGAACGGGCCGGGCGGGCGCGCGGTGTGCGGCGGCGCACCGCGCGCCCGCCCGGTGTCGGTCTCAGGCCCCCAGCAGCGGCAGCGGCGGGAAGTCGTGGCCCTCCCACAGACGGCGCGAGGTCTCCTCCGGGTAGGGGCGCACCTCCGGCCGCGCGTCCAGGATCTGCACCAGCCGCCGTTCCGTGTCGTACGCCGGCCAGCCCGGGTCGCCGGTGCCCGCGAACGCCGTCCAGGCGCCGCGCATGAAGGACGACAGGGCCCTCGCCTCCTCCGTCACCTCCGCGTCCCCGAACAGCAGGGCCCCGAGGTCCGCCCGGTAGGTGCCGAACAGCAGGGGGATGTCCAGGCCGTGGCAGGCGCCGAAGGCGCCGTCCAGGGCGGGGGCCGGCCAGGTCAGCTCGTAGACGTGGGCCCGGCCGCCGCCCGCGGCCTGCGCCTCGGCCAGCCGCAGGGAGGGCATGTGGAACAGCCAGTCCGACTGCACCCGCTCGTACAGCTCGCCCGGACCGGCCTGCGGGAAGGCGGCCCGGTACGCCCGCTCCCCCGCCTCCCCGCCGCCCGGCCCGAACATCCGCAGGGCGTCCGTCGCCTGATCCTCCGTCACCTTGCCCAGGCGCCCGGCCATGGCGACGAAGAGGCGGTACTCCTGCGCGTTGTGCCCGACGAGCAGCTCGACGTCCCGGCCCGCGCCCGCCGCCAGCGCCTGCCAGGGGGTGACCGGCAGGACCTCGCCGTCGACGACCGGCGAGAACGGGGTGACGGTGGGCGCGACCCGGCCCCACCGGTCCACGCGCGCCGCCATCTTCTCGCCCAGCGCCGCCCCCGCCTCGGGCAGCTCCCGCGGATCGACGGTGGCCAGGTCGGCGGCGGTCGGGCGCAGCCCCGCCTCGGCGGCGATGGCGGCGGCCAGGTCACGGGCCAGCTCGTCGGAGAAGTAGGTGCCGGGCACGCTCTGCGCGACGGCCCGCCCGAACAGGCCCCGCGCGCTCGGCACGGCCAGCAGCGCCGCCACCGAACCGGCGCCCGCCGACTCCCCGAAGACGGTCACCCGGCCCGGGTCCCCGCCGAAGGCCGCGATGTTGTCCCGCACCCACTCCAGGGCGGCGACCTGGTCGAGCAGCCCCCGGTTGGCGGGGGCGCCGTCGATCCGGGCGAACCCCTCTATGCCGACGCGGTAGTTGAGGGTGACGACGACGAGGTCGCCGGCGCGGGCGAGGTGCTGGGCGTCGTAGCCGGGGCTGCCGGAGTGGCCGATCTTGTAGGCGCCGCCATAGATCCAGACCATCACCGGGCGGGGCGCGGCGGAGGGACTCGGGTCCGGCGTCCAGACGTTCACCGTGAGCCAGTCGTCGCCGGTGGGGGCGGCTCCCCCGGGGCCGAGGAGGCCCGCCTCCTGCGGGGGCGGCGGGCCGAAGGCGTCCGCCTCCCGGACGCCCTCCCAGGGGACGGGCGGGCGGGGGGCCTGGAAGCGGTCCGCTCCGACCGGGGGCGCGGCGAAGGGGATGCCCCGGAAGACGGCCAGACCGTCCTCCCGGCTCCCGCGCACCGCTCCCGCGGCGGTCCGTACGACGGGTGCGGGCGCCTGCTCCCGGTGTTCGGCTGTCGTCATCGCTTCGCCACTCCTCACTGCGGGGCTACAGGGGCTCTCCGGGGAACGGAGCGGCGGCGCGGAAAGTGCCGGGCGGCCGCCGTCCCGCCGGCGCGGGCGGCCTCGGCGCGGCGCCCGGCCGTGCGCCGCGCCCACGGCGGCCGCCTCGCCAGGCCCCCGCCCCGACATCCCGACACCCCCTCGGCCACCCCTCCCGTTTCCCGACATTTCATCGCCAATTCGCCGTCCGTTACGGGATGTTCCCGGCTCTCCTCACGTGGAGCAGCACCGCTGGGCACCTCGTCGCCGACCGGCTCAGGCTCGTGGTGGAACCCGATCCGAAAGGCCATCACCCATGCCCGTACACGGTTTCGCCCTGACGTCCGCCGCCCTCGCCCTGTCCTCCGTGTCCCTCCTCGCGCCCTCCCCGCACTCCGCGCCCGCCGCCGCCGCGGCACAGGCCACGCCCCTGATCATCGGACACCGCGGCGCGGCCGGCCTCGCCCCGGAGAACACCCTGGAAGCCATCGACCGGGCCGACCGGGCCGGCGTCGACTGGGTCGAAGTGGACATCCAGCGCAGCAAGGACGGCGTCCTGGTCGTCATGCACGACCAAGACCTCGTCCGCACCACCGACGTCCGCACGGTCTTCCCCCACCGCTCCCCCTGGAAGGTGGGCGACTTCACCATGGCGGAACTGGGCAGGCTCCGCGCGGGGGCCTCGCCCCAGTGGAAGGGGACCGCGTACGCGTCGGCCCGTATCCCGACCCTCGGCCAGGTGCTCGACCGGCTCGACCGCAACGGCCAGGGGCTGCTGCTGGAGGTGAAGTGGCCGGGGAACTTCCCCGGCGTCACCCGGGACATCCTGAAGGTCCTCGACCGGAAGGGCTGGCTGGACGCCCACCACGTCGACGACCGCCTCTACGTGATCAGTTTCCTGGCCGGCGCCCTGAAGGAGGTCCGCGCCAGGCGTCCCGACATCAAGCTGGGCATCTGCGACGAGACCCCGTCGTCGGGCGAGCTGGCGTCGTACGCGACGTTCGTGGACGTCATCAACCCGGACCACCGTGCCCTCACCCAGGGCTATGTGCGCAAGGCGCAGGCCCTGAAGGGCCCGCACGGCCGGCCGCTGAAGGTGTGGCCATGGACGGTGAACACCGCCGGGCCGGCCCGCCTCCTGCGCGACTGGCACGCGGACGGCATCACCACCGACGTCCCCGACACGATCGGGAAGGCGCTGGGACAGGGCTGACGGGGGATCACCCGCCGCGCCGGGCGGTCCTGGCGGGCACGGCGGGGCGGCGGGGCGGCGGGGGGCGGGCACGGCAGGCCGGCGGCCCCGGCCCCTGCCCCTGCCCCTGCCCGGGAACGCCCGAGGGCGGCACCCCCTGTGGGAACAGGGGATGCCGCCCTCGGTACCGCGGACGGGTCCGATCCTCGGGAGGATCAGAAGTCCATGTCACCGCCCGGCATGCCGCCGCCGGCCGGGGCAGCGGCCTTCTCCGGCTTGTCGGCGATGACGGCCTCGGTGGTGAGGAACAGCGCGGCGATCGACGCGGCGTTCTGCAGCGCGGAGCGCGTCACCTTCGCCGGGTCGATGATGCCCTCGGCGACCAGGTCGACGTACTCGCCGGTCGCGGCGTTCAGGCCGTGGCCCGGGGTCAGGTTGCGCACCTTCTCCACCACGACGCCGCCCTCGAGGCCGGCGTTGACCGCGATCTGCTTCAGCGGGGCCTCGAGCGCCAGCTTGACGGCGGCGGCACCGGTGGCCTCGTCGCCCTCGAGCTCCAGCTTCTCGAAGACCTGGGAGGCCTGGAGCAGGGCCACGCCACCACCGGCGACGATGCCCTCCTCGACGGCCGCCTTCGCGTTGCGGACGGCGTCCTCGATGCGGTGCTTGCGCTCCTTGAGCTCGACCTCGGTGGCGGCACCGGCCTTGATGACGGCCACGCCGCCCGCGAGCTTGGCCAGGCGCTCCTGGAGCTTCTCGCGGTCGTAGTCGGAGTCGCTGTTCTCGATCTCGGCGCGGATCTGGTTCACGCGGCCCGCGACCTGCTCGGAGGAGCCGGCGCCGTCGACGATGGTGGTCTCGTCCTTGGTGATGACGACCTTGCGGGCCTTGCCCAGCAGGTCGACGGTCGTGTTCTCGAGCTTGAGACCGACCTCCTCGGAGATGACCTCGCCGCCGGTGAGGATGGCGATGTCGTTCAGCATCGCCTTGCGGCGGTCGCCGAAGCCCGGGGCCTTGACCGCGACGGACTTGAAGGTGCCGCGGATCTTGTTGACGACCAGGGTCGACAGGGCCTCGCCCTCGACGTCCTCGGCGATGATCAGCAGCGGCTTGCCCGACTGCATGACCTTCTCCAGGAGCGGGAGCAGGTCCTTGACGTTCGCGATCTTGGAGTTCGCGATCAGGATGTACGGGTCGTCGAGGACGGCCTCCATACGCTCCATGTCGGTGGCGAAGTACGCCGAGATGTAGCCCTTGTCGAAGCGCATACCCTCGGTGAGCTCCAGCTCCAGACCGAAGGTCTGGGACTCCTCGACGGTGATGACGCCTTCCTTGCCGACCTTGTCCATGGCCTCGGCGATGAGCTCGCCGATCTGGGTGTCGGCGGCGGAGATGGAGGCCGTGGAGGCGATCTGCTCCTTGGTCTCGACGTCCTTCGCCTGCTCCAGCAGGGCGGCGGAGACGGCCTCGACGGCCTTCTCGATACCGCGCTTCAGGGCCATCGGGTTGGCACCGGCGGCGACGTTGCGCAGACCCTCCTTGACCAGGGCCTGGGCGAGAACGGTCGCGGTGGTCGTACCGTCACCGGCGACGTCGTCCGTCTTCTTGGCGACTTCCTTGACCAGCTCGGCGCCGATCTTCTCGTACGGGTCCTCGAGCTCGATCTCCTTGGCGATGGAGACACCGTCGTTGGTGATCGTGGGCGCGCCCCACTTCTTCTCGAGGACGACGTTGCGGCCCTTGGGGCCGAGCGTCACCTTCACGGCGTCCGCGAGCTGGTTCATGCCGCGCTCGAGGCCGCGCCGCGCCTCCTCGTCGAACGCGATGATCTTGGCCATGTGAAGTGGTCCCTCCAGGACTGGGGGTGATTCCTTCGGACCGCGCCCGCGCCCGCGACGGACGGCTCGCCTGCCTCGTGGTTCCTTCCCCACCCGGCCTGCGGGCCTCACCGACCCGGTCCTTCGTTGTCACTCTCACCTTCAGAGTGCTAACGCCAATGATTAGCACTCGGGCATGCCGAGTGCAAGCGCCTCGGGGGGATCGTCCCCGGCGCGAACCGGACGAAGGCACCTGCACCACCCCGGTCGCACGGCCCCCGGACCGGAGCGTCCCGGCCCGCCCGGCGCTGCGGAAGGCCTCCCGGAGCGCCCCGGCGCGGGCGGGCAGCACGAAGGGCCCGCACCCCCGTCGGGGTGCGGGCCCTTCGTCGAAAAACGTTGAAAATCGTTCAGGCGGTGACGCGAACCATGTCGGCCTGCGGGCCCTTCTGACCCTGCGAGATCTCGAACTCGACCCGCTGGCCCTCTTCCAGGGTGCGGTAGCCGTCCATCTGAATCGCGCTGTAGTGGACGAAGACGTCCGCACCACCGTCGACCGCGATGAAGCCGTACCCCTTCTCCGCGTTGAACCACTTGACGGTGCCCTGAGCCATGCCTAACTCCCCTATTACTGGCCCTTGCACAGATCCACACTTCGCGGATCCGGGTCAGACCTCACCCCCCAGTTGATTGGAGGCGTGCGCCGGAACGCGTCGACCGCGGCTGAATGTATCTGCCCCACTGCCGTCTGCAACAGGTCAATCGGACGAGAATTCTGGACGTCGACGGTCCGGAATATGGTGAGAATTCTCCCGAATTCAGGGCAATTCGGGCCACATAAAGGGAACAGAAGGCGCAAAAGACCTGCACACTTTGGCTACTTCTCACCGCATGTGAAGTCCGGGCTCATATGCGTTCGGCATGCGATGGGCGGCGCGTTCCCCAACTGTACCGTGCTCAACCACATTGAATTGCCTCCTCCGCTTCTCTTACGGAGGAGGCAATTCGATGAACTCTGGGTAATCGGCGTTACCGAGGGTTACTACCGGTGGGTAGGGAGTGGGCGTCAGCCGCCGGCGACGGCCGGGATGATCGAGACGCCGGCGCCGTCCGGGGTCGCCGTCTCCAGCCCCTGCTCGAACCGCACGTCGTCGTCGTTGACGTACACGTTGACGAACCGGCGCAGCTTGCCCTGGTCATCGAGGACGCGCGCGGCGATACCGGTGTGGTTCTTCTCCAGGTCGGCGATGACCTCGGCGAGGTTCGTGCCCTCGGCGGCGACCTCGGCCTGACCGCCCGTGTAGGTGCGCAGGATGGTAGGGATGCGGACGGTGACGCTCACGGTGTTTCCTCCGGACGGGTAGGCGCCCAGCGGGGCGCGGGGAACTGCGCGACCAGCCCCCGCGGCCCGCAGACGTACAACGGCCTCTCTCAGGCGAGACCGGCCTCGTGGAACGACTCCAGGTTCGGGCGGATGGTGGCCGTCAGCCCGGTCCCGGCGACCGCGTCCAGCGTCTTGAGGCCGTCTCCGGTGTTGAGCACGACGGTCGTCAGCGTCGGGTCCAGCAGACCGGCCTCGATCAGCTTCCTGGTGACGCCGACCGTCACACCGCCCGCCGTCTCGGCGAAGACGCCCTCGGTCCGCGCCAGCAGCTTGATCGCGTCGACCACCTGCTCGTCGTTCACGTCCTCCACCGCACCGCCCGTGCGGCGCGCGATGTCGAGGACGTAGGGGCCGTCGGCCGGGTTGCCGATGGCGAGGGACTTGGCGATGGTGTCCGGCTTCTGCGGGCGGACCACGTCATGGCCGGCCTTGAAGGCCACGGACACCGGGGAGCAGCCCTCGGCCTGCGCACCGAAGATCTTGTACGGCCGGTCCTCGACCAGACCGAGCTTGATCAGCTCCTGGAGCCCCTTGTCGATCTTCGTGAGCTGCGAGCCGGAGGCGATCGGCACCACGATCTGGTCCGGGAGCCGCCAGCCGAGCTGCTCGCAGATCTCGTACGCGAGCGTCTTGGAGCCCTCGGCGTAGTACGGCCGCAGGTTGACGTTGACGAAGCCCCAGCCCTCGCCCGCCGGGTCGCCGATGAGCTCGGAGCAGAAGCGGTTGACGTCGTCGTAGTTGCCCTCGATGCCGACGAGTTCGCCGCCGTAGACCGCGGCCATGACGACCTTGCCCTGCTCCAGGTCGTGCGGGATGAACACGCAGGAGCGGAAGCCGGCGCGGGCGGCCGCGGCGCCGACGGCGCCGGCCAGGTTGCCGGTGGAGGAGCAGGAGAGGGTGGTGAAGCCGAAGGCGCGGGCGGCCTCCAGGGCCTGGGCGACGACACGGTCCTTGAAGGAGTGCGTCGGGTTGCCGGAGTCGTCCTTGACGAAGAGCTTCCCGGCCTCGACGCCCAGCTCGCGCGCCAGGTTGTCGGCCTGGACGAGCTTGGTCCAGCCGGGGTTGATGTTCGGCTTGTCCGCCACGTCGGCCGGGACGGGCAGCAGCGGGGCGTAGCGCCAGATGTTCGCGGGGCCCGCCTCGATGCGCTTGCGGAGCTCTTCCGGGTCGTACCCGGAGAAGTCGTAGGCGATCTCGAGCGGGCCGAAACACTCCTCGCAGGCGAAGACCGGGCCGAGCGGCACGCGGTGACCGCACTCGCGACAGGAGAGCGCCGCGGCCGGACCGAGATCGACGGAGGGGGTGGTGCTTGCAACTGTCTGCGCAGCCATGTGAGGCGAGGCCCTTTCTCCTCATCTTCCCCACGACGCATCTCGCCGTGAGACGGAATTGGCACCTTCCCGAGCCGGGAGCCTCGCGGTGATCGTCGACTGCCTGTGGCAGCGATCCGTACGAGACCGGCTGGAGGGTTGCCGGGGCTTCATCGGGCCGTGTCCCTCTGCCCCTCTGGATGAGCGGTATGTGGTTGTGAGCGCGGGCGACCCCGGACATGCGATGGTCATCCGCGTTGTTCAAGACTGTAACCGAAGGCCAGGACAGTTGAGGGAGACGTCCGAACCGCGAGATGGATCACACTGTCACCTCGCGTGTACCTGGTGTGATCACAACAGTGAGGAGCCGCAGACCGTGCTGGAAGAAGTCGAGCGCTGGCTGGCCGCCCGCTCCTGGTCCGTGACCGATCGCCCGCTGCACCGGATCCTGGCCGCCAAGCGCGCCTCGGGCCAGACGGTGTCCGTCGTGCTGCCCGCGCTGAACGAGGAGGAGACGGTCGGCGACATCGTCTCCGTCATCCGCCACGACCTCATGCACCAGGTACCGCTGGTCGACGAGATCGTCGTCGTCGACTCGGGATCGACCGACCGCACCTCCGAGGTGGCCGCGGCGGCCGGGGCCCGGGTCGTCCACCGGGACACGATCCTGCCCCGCCTCCCGGCCGTGCCCGGCAAGGGCGAGGTCCTGTGGCGCTCACTGCTGGTCACCACCGGGGACATCGTCTGCTTCGTCGACGCCGACCTGAAGGAGTTCTCCTCCGACTTCGTCTCGGGCATCGTGGGCCCGCTGCTCACCGATCCGGGCGTCGACCTGGTCAAGGCCATGTACGACCGCCCGCTGGCCGGCGGCGCCGGCCAGGGCGGCCGGGTGACGGAGCTGATGGCCCGCCCGCTGCTCAACATGCACTGGCCGCAGCTCGCGGGGTTCGTGCAGCCGCTGGGCGGCGAGTACGCGGCCCGCCGCCGCCTGCTGGAGCAGCTGCCCTTCCCCGTCGGGTACGGCGTGGAGCTGGGGATGCTGGTCGACGCCCTGCACCTGGTGGGCCTGGACGCGCTGGCCCAGGTCGACGTCGGGGTGCGCAAGCACCGCCACCAGGACGGGCAGGCGCTCGGCCGGATGGCCGCGGCGATCTACCGCACGGCGCAGCTGCGGCTGGCCCGCGGGCACCTCGTCCGCCCGTCCCTGACCCAGTTCGAGCGGGGCGCGGACGGCTTCGAGCCGCGCACCTACTCGGTCGACACGGAGGAGCGGCCGCCGATGGCGGAGATCGCCGAGTACGCGACCCGCAAGGTCGCGTGACCCGGCGACGACGCCCCGGCGGACGCGCCGTATACGGCCGGACACGACCGGTTCACGCCCCCCGTCCGTACGTTTGAGCGGATCGAGTCCGGGCTAGGTTGAGGCGTATGGCTTCCACGCACGGTCCTGCTGCTCAGGGTGCTCAGGTGCTGGTCGCGTCCAACCGCGGCCCGGTCTCGTACACCGTCGGCGAGGACGGCTCGCTGCACGCCAGACGCGGTGGCGGCGGGCTGGTCTCCGGGCTGTCGGCGATCGGCCCGGACGCGGGCGCCCTCTGGGTGTGCTCGGCGCTGTCCGAGGGCGACCGGGAGGCGGTCCGGCGCGGGGTCGGCGAGGACGGCGTGCGCATGCTGCCCGTCCCGGCCGACGTGCACGCCGACGCGTACAACGGCATCGCCAACTCGGTGCTGTGGTTCGTCCACCACCTGCTGTACCTGACCCCGCTGGAGCCGGTCTTCGACGCGGAGTTCCGGCGCCAGTGGGCCTCGTACGAGACGTACAACCGGGCCTTCGCCGAGGCGCTGGCGGAGGAGGCGGCGCAGGGGGCCGCGGTCCTCGTCCAGGACTACCACCTGTGCCTGGTGCCGGGGATGCTCCGCGAGCTCCGCCCCGACCTGCGCATCGGCCACTTCTCGCACACGCCGTGGGCGCCGGTGGACTACTTCGGGCTGCTCCCCGGCGACATCCGCGTCCAGCTCCTGCGGGGCATGCTCGGCGCGGACCGGCTCGGCTTCCTGACCCGCCGCTGGGCGGACGCGTTCGCCGCGTGCTGCGAGGAGTTCACCGGCGGCACGGGCGGCACCGAGATCGGCGTGCACGGCCTGGGCGCCGACGCCGACTTCCTGCGCGTCCGCTCCCGCGAGCGGGACGTCGAGGAACGCCTGGCGGCCCTGCGCGAGGAGATCGGCACGGCCCCCGACGGCGGCGCCCGCAAGGTGATCGTCCGGGTGGACCGGACCGAGCTGTCGAAGAACATCGTGCGCGGTCTGCTGGCCTACCGGCAGTTCCTCGACGACCACCCGGAGTGGCACGAGCGGGTCGCCCACGTGGCCTTCGCCTACCCCTCCCGCCAGGACCTCGCCGTCTACCGCGACTACACGGCCGAGGTGCAGCGGCTGGCCGGGGAGATCAACGAGCGGTACGGCTCCGCGGGCTGGACCCCGGTCGTGCTGCACGTGAAGGACGACTTCGCCCGCTCCCTGGCGGCGTACCGCCTCGCGGACGTGGCGCTGGTCAACCCCATCCGCGACGGCATGAACCTGGTCGCCAAGGAGGTGCCGGTCGTCTCCGACCGGGGCTGCGCGCTGGTGCTGTCCCGGGAGGCCGGCGCGTACGGCGAGCTGCGCGAGGACGCCCTCACCGTCAACCCCTACGACGTCCTGGAGACCGCCGGTGCCCTGCACGAGGCGCTGACCATGGCGCCGGAGGAGCGGGCGCAGCGCACCAAGCGGCTGGCGGCCGCCGCGACCGCGCTGCCTCCGGCCCGGTGGTTCCTGGATCAGCTGGAGGCGCTGCGGGGGACGCGGGCCAGCTGATCCGCCAGCGCCCGCAGCAGACCGACCACGCCGGCCGGGCCGTCGACGACCAGGTCGGCGCGCTCGGCGAGTTCGGTGACCTCCGTGCTGCCGCTGGCGACGAGCAGGCCGGGGACGCCGTCGGAGCGGAGTTTCTCCACGGCGGCGAAGGCGGGCAGGTCGCCGAGGTCGTCACCGGCGTAGAGCACGGCCTCGGCGCCGGTCTCGCGGGCGTGCTCCAGCAGCGCCACGCCCTTGTCCACGCCCGGCGGCCGCAGCTCCAGGACCATCCGGCCCGGCTCGACGATCAGTCCGTGGCGGGCGGCGAGGTCGCCGAGGGGCTGCCGTACGGCCTCGAAGGCGGCCTGCGGGTCCTCGGCCCGGCGGGTGTGCACGGCGACGGCCCGGCCCTTCTCCTCCACCCAGGTCCCCCGCCACGCGCCGGCCGCCTCCAGCACGCCCGGCAGCTCGGCACGGGCCGCGGCGACGCCGGGGTGCGGGGCGGGGGCGCTGACGGTGTCGGTCCGGGCGTCCCACCGTTCGGCCCCGTAGTGGCCGAGCACGGTCAGGTGCTCCAGCCCCGGCACACCGGCGAAGCCGCCGTTGCGCACGGCCACGGCGGCGGGCCGCCCGGTGACGACGGCGACCGAGGCGACCTTCGGGGCGAGCCGCGCGAGGGCGGGAACGGCGTCCGGGTGCGCCCGCGCGTCGTCCGGGTTCTCGACGATCGGCGCGAGCGTGCCGTCGAAGTCCAGACCGACGAGCGTCCCGGCGGGCCGCGCCAGGATCACGCGCAACGCCTCCCGCCCGGCGGCGGTGACGGGTTCGGGGAGTGCGGGTTCCGTGGAGTACGTCTCTGGGGTGCCCATACGGCGACGATAACCGGCAGCAGCCGCCGCCTCACAACACCGGCCGGGGCAACCCAGCCCGTCCGGCCTTCGAAGAGCAGCGGCCCCTCACAGCGCCGGCCGCCGCAACCCAGCCCGCCCGGCCTTCGAAGAGCAACGGCCCCTCACAGCCCCGGCCGGGGCAACTCAGCCCGTCCGGCGTTTGAGGACGAGGCCCGTCCAGGGCCGACCGGGGGTGCGGGGGCGGAGCCCCCGCATACCGCGGGCCGCACCGCGTCAGCGTTCGGCCCGCCGAGCCTCCCGCACGCGCCGCAACCGGTTCACCGTGACCGGATCGTGGGCCAGCGCCCGAGGGTCGTCCAGCAGCGCGTTGAGCAGCTGGTAGTAACGGACCGGGGACAGGTCCAGCTCCTCACGGATCGCCCGTTCCTTCGCTCCGGGCGCGGAGATCCCGCGCCGTTCCAGGGCGAGGATGTCCCGCTCCCTCGCCCCCAGTTCCGCCTCCGGCCGCTGCATGCCCGCACCGTAACCCAACGGCTCAGCCGGTGGCGCCGCTCTCCGCGGTGGTCGCCGTCGCCTCGATCTGGCCGAGGACGCCCGCCGGGCTGCCGTCGGCGGTCACGGCCTGGCCGATCCGCTTCTTGATGTCCGCGCTGACCGTCGCCCACGAGGTCCGCCCCACCGGATACAGCTCGGACGACGGGAGCTGGTCCAGGAACGGCTTGAGGTCCGCGTCCTCCGACGCCGTGCTCATGACCTGGGAGGCGGAGGTGGTGACCGGCAGCAGGTCGTACTCGCGGGAGAAGGAGAGGACGTTCTCCTCGCTGTAGACGAAGTCCAGGAACTCACCGATCTGCTCGGCGTGCCCGTTCTGCTTGAAGGCGGTCATCCAGTCGGCGACGCCCAGGGAGACCTTGGAGGGGCCGTCGACGCCGGGCATCGCCACCATGCCGAACTTCACGCCCTTCTTCTCGGCCGCCTTCATCAGCGAGGGGTGCCCGTTGAGCATGCCGACCTTCCCGGCGGTGAACGCCTCGAACGCGTCGGCCCGGTTGAGCTTGCCCGGCGCGACCGGCCCGGTCAGGCCCTCGCCGACCAGCTCGTTCTTCAGCCAGGTGAACGTCTCGACGTTCTCGGTGGAGTCGATGCTGTAGCCGGTGGCGGTCGCGGTGTAGCCGCCCCCGCCGCTGAGCAGCCACTGCATCGTCTCGGCCTGTGCCTCCTCGGAGCCGAGGGGCAGCGCGTACGGGTAGTCGACGCCCTCCTCCTCGAGCGCCTCGGCGTCCTCGGCGAGCTCGTCCCAGGTGGTGGGCGGGGTGGTGATCCCGGCCTTCTCGAAGAGGGTCTTGTTGTAGAACAGCAGCCGCGTCGAGGAGGCGAACGGCATGCCGTACTGCACGCCCCGCACCTCGCCCGCGTCGGCGAGCTGCGAGACGAAGTCGGCCTGGACGGGGATGGAGAGGACGTCACCGGCCTTGTAGAGCAGGTCGTCGGCGGCGTAGTCGGCGTACGAGCCGATCTGCGCCATGTCGGGCGCGTCGCCGTCGTCGACCATCTCCTTGACCTCGCGGTCGACGTCGTTCCAGGAGTGGACGGTGACCTCGACCTTGATGCCGGGGTGGTCCTTCTCGAACTCCTCGACCAGCGCGTCCCAGTACTTCTGGGAGCTGTTGGCGCTGCTGTCGCCGTAGTCGGCGGCGACGAGTCTGAGGGTGACGTCTCCGGAGTCGCCGGTGACCCCGCACCCGGCGAGGACCGCCGTCATACCGAGGGCGGATGCCACCGCGATCGTTCCTGACCTGCCTGCCCGCCGCTGCACTGCGCTTCGTCTCCCCAACTGCTTCGTGCGTCCGTTGTCCGCACTCTGGACAACTGATTGCTCATACCAATGGACCGGAATCCGAACTAAGGTCTACACCACCTCTGTGGACTAGACCTCTCGCGGGCCTCGCACCGCCCTCGCACCGCCCCTCGCACCGCCCTCGCACCGCCCCTCGCACCGCCCTCGCACCGCCCCTCGCACCGCCCCTCGCACCGCCCCTCGCACCGCCCTCGCACCGCCCCCGCGCCGCCCTCCCGCGGACCCCGGACGACGCCCCGGCACCCCCCGGACGGACCCCTCCCGACCCCGCACAGCGCACCCAAAACCGTGCAAGTGGACTAGACCTCTCCTGGGTCCTCGGGCCACACTGTCCCCCGTGAGACATGTCATCGCCCTCGACGTGGGCGGCACCGGGATGAAGGCCGCCCTGGTCGGAGCGGACGGCACGCTGCTGCACCGGGCCCGCCGGGCCACCGGACGCGAGCACGGCCCCCAAGCGGTCGTCGCCGGCATCCTCGACTTCGCCGCCGAGCTGCACGCCCACGGCGCCGCACACCTGGGCGAACCCGCGGCGGCCGCCGGCATCGCCGTCCCCGGCATCATCGACGAGGCCCGGGGAGTCGCCGTCTACGCGGCCAATCTCGGCTGGCGGGACGTCCCCCTGCGCGACCTGCTCGCCACCCGCCTGGGCATCCCGGTCGCCCTCGGCCACGACGTGCGCACCGGCGGCCTCGCCGAGGGGCGGATCGGCGCGGGCCGGGGCGCCGACCGCTTCCTGTTCGTGGCGCTGGGCACCGGTATCGCGGGCGCCATCGGCGTCGACGGCCGGGTCGAGGCGGGCGCGCACGGCTTCGCCGGCGAGATCGGCCACATCGTCGTACGGCCCGGCGGCACGCCCTGCCCGTGCGGGCAGCGCGGCTGCCTGGAGCGGTACGCGTCCGCGGCGGCGGTGAGCGAGGCGTGGGCGGCGGCCTGCGGGGATCCGGGGGCGGACGCGGCGGACTGCGCGAAGGCCGTCGCGTCCGGCGACCCGGACGCCGTCCGGATCTGGCAGGAGGCCGTGGACGCCCTGGCCGACGGCCTGGTCACCGCGCTCACCCTGCTGGACCCCCGCACGCTCGTCATCGGTGGCGGGCTCGCCGAGGCGGGGGAAACCTTGTTCACACCACTACGGGACGCCGTCCGGCGGCGCCTCACCTTCCAGAAACTGCCGACGATCGCCCCCGCCGCCCTGGGCGACACCGCCGGATGCCTGGGCGCGGGACTCCTGGCCCGGGATCTCCTGAAGACGACCGACGGTACGGAGGTAACGCCCTGATGGTCACCCACGCAGGGGCGCGGGGAACTGCGCGACAGACCGCACACCACCCGCGGCCCGCGGCCGGCGGGGCGCCCTTCGTCCTCTCCGGCGCCGACGTGGTCCTCCCCGGCGGAACGGTCCGCGGCGGCAGGCTGGTCGTCGACGGCACCCGTATCGCCGCCACGGCCCCGGACGGCGTCCAGGTGATCGACGCGAGGGGGCACTGGCTGGTCCCCGGCTTCGTCGACCTGCACAACCACGGCGGCGGCGGAGCCTCGTTCTCCGGCCCGGCCGAGGACGTCCTGCGGGCCGTGCGCACCCACCGCCGGCACGGCACCACCACCCTCGTCGCCTCCACCGTCACCGACGACATGGACCTCCTCGTCCGGCAGGCGGGACTGCTGTCGGAGCTGGCCGAGCAGGGCGACATCGCGGGCATCCACTTCGAGGGGCCGTTCATCTCGCCGTGCCGCAAGGGCGCGCACTCCGAGAAGCTGCTGCGCGACCCGGACCCGGCGCAGGTGCGCAAGCTGGTCGACGCGGCGCGCGGCCGGGCGAAGATGGTCACGCTGGCCACGGAACTGCCGGGCGGCCTGGACTCCGTACGGCTGCTCGTCGAGCACGGTGTGATCGCCGCCGTCGGCCACACGGACGCCACCTACGAGCAGACCGTCGAGGCGATCGAGGCGGGCGCCACCGTCGCCACCCACCTCTTCAACGCGATGCCCGTCCTCGGACACCGCGCCCCCGGCCCGATCGCCGCGCTGCTGGAGGACGAGCGGGTCACGGTCGAGCTGATCAACGACGGGGTCCATCTGCACCCGGCCGCGCTGGAGCTGGCGTTCCGTCACGCGGGCGCGGGGCGGGTGGCGTTCATCACGGACGCGATGGACGCGGCCGGCAGCGCCGACGGCCGCTATCTGCTCGGCCCGCTGGAGGTGGAGGTCAGCGGGGGCGTGGCCCGTCTGGTGGACGGCGGTTCCATCGCCGGCTCCACCCTCACCCTGGACCGCGCCTTCCGGCGCGCGGTGACGGTCGACCGCCTCCCGGTCGAGGACGTGGTCGAGGCCCTGTCCGCCACCCCGGCCCGGCTGCTGGGCGTGGCCGACCGCGTGGGCTCCCTGGAACCCGGCAAGGACGCCGACCTGGTCCTGCTGGACGAGGACTTCGCGCTGAAGGGCGTGATGCGGCGAGGGGAATGGGTGGTCGATCCCCAACTGGCCTGAAACGTCCGCCCGCTGGGAGACGGCGGACGGGCCGGGGTCTGGGCCGTCCGCCGTCTCTTTGGCATGATCGAGCCCCCGGAAACCCGGGAAGAAGGACACAGAAGGCGAACGCGCGCCATTTCGGGGGAGGTCACGGTGATCCTCACGGTCACGCTCAACACCGCTCTCGGCATCACCCACCGCGTCCCGGCCCTGCGCCCGCACACCAGGCACCGGGTGACCGAGGTGACGGAACGCGCCGGCGGCAAGGGCCTGGACGTGGCGCGGGTGCTGGCCGCGCTGGGACACGAGGTGACGGTCACCGGCTTCGCGGGCGGGGCCACCGGGCGGGAGGTGCGCGACCTCCTCACGGGCGTCACGGGCGTCACCGACGCCCTCGTCCCGGTCTCCGGCACGACCCGCCGCACGGTCGCCGTCGTCGACGAACGCACCGGTGACACCACCCGGTTCGACGAACCCGGCCCCGTGATCACGCCCGCCGAGTGGTCGGCCTTCCAGCGGACGTACGAGGCCCTGGTGGCCGGGGCCCGGGCGGTCGCCCTGTGCGGCAGTCTGCCGCCGGGCGTACCGGTCGGCGCGTACGCGGGGCTGGTGCGCACCGCGCGGGCCGCGGGGACGCCGGTCCTGCTGGACACCGGTGGGGAGCCGCTGCGGCGCGCGGTCGCCGCCCGCCCGGACCTGATCACGCCGGACGCCGGCGAACTGGCCGAACTGACCGGCTCGCACGAGCCGTTGCGCGCCACGGAGGACGCCCGCCGGCGCGGCGCCCGCGCCGTGGTGGCGTTCCTGGGCACGGAGGGCCTGGTCGCGGCGGCCCCGGAGGGCCGCTGGCGGGCCCTCCCGCCCGCCCGGCCGCGCGGCACGCCGGTGCGTGCCGGCGACCGCGTCACCGCCGGTCTGCTGTCGGGGCTGGTGGACCGGCTGCCCTGGCCGCAGCGGCTGGCCCGCGCGCTCGCCCTGTCCGCGGCGACCGCGCCGTCCCCGGCGGCCGGCGGGTTCGACCGGGCCGCGTACGAGGAGCTGGTGGCGCGGGTGGCGGTGACCGGCGAGGCCGGCGCGGCCTGAGCGCTACTCGGTGACCTGCCCCTGCTTCAGCCACAGCTGGTCCAGGAGCGCGTTGCACTTGTCGCCGTTCTCGCAGGAGAGGCTGACGGTGTTGGTGCCCTTGGTGAGGGTCGGGTAGGCGTAGGTGGTGGTCCAGCCCTTGGCGAAGTCCCCGTCGGCGGCGTTCGCGTAGTTCTTCATGCTCAGCGGGGTGCCGAACTTCTTGCCGTTGATGGTGAGCGTCATCGACTGGTCGTCGCCGGCGGTGCTGTAGTGCGCGAAGAGGGTGTAGGTGCCCTCCTCGGGGATGCCGTCGACGGTCCAGGTCACGGAGCTGCCGACCTGGTTGAGGTTGGCGACGTAGATGCCGCCGTCCGCCTGCGCGCCCTCGACGTCGGAGGCCAGCGCGGCGGCGCCGCCGAGGCGCAGGGCCTTGGCGTCGATCGTCGGCAGTTCGGCCTCGTCGTCCGCGTCGTCGGCGCCGGACTCGCTGGGCGAGGCGCTGGCGGTGGCGGTGGGGGCGGTGGACACCTGGTCCGCGGTGTCCTGGCTGTCGTCGTCGCCGCTGCCGTTGGCCATGACGACGGCGATGCCCACGACGACCGCGGCGAGGACCGCGACGGCGCCGATCAGCAGGCCCTTGGTGTTGGGGCCGCGGCCCCGGCCGCCGGAGGGCGCCGGCCGGCGTCCCCCGGGCGCGTTGCCGCCGGGGGCGGTCCCGGGCGCGCTGTGGCCGTTCGGCTGCCCGTACGCACCCTGCTGCGGCACCGTCGGCTGGCCGTACTGCCCGTACTGCGCGGTCTGCTGCTGCGGCTGCTGCCCGTACCTGCGCTCGCCGACGGTGCGCACGCGGCTGACGGAGTTCGGGTAGCCGTAGCCGCCCGAGGGGGGCTGGGCTCCGTTGGCCTGGCCGTCGGCGTAGAGATAGCCGAACGGGTCGTCGTCCTCGGGCGTGCTCGCGCCGTTGTTGCCGGGCGTCATCCTCTCGTACTCCTCAACAGGTGCGGGGCGGATGCGTACGCGTGTGAATAGGTGCGGAGAAGAGCGAGCCTACCCGGTCCGTGGGCCACGAACGGGTGACCCGGATCGCACGAACTCGCCCATCAGGTCCCTGACCTGCGGATCATCCGGCCCGCCTGTGCTGTTTGGGACGAGATCGTTTCTCGACGTACATCCGCTCGTCCGCCGACTTCAGGACCTCGTCGGCGGTCATCCCGCAGTGCGCCCAGCCGATGCCGAAGCTGGCGCCGACGCGCACGGCCCGGCCCTCGGCGCGGATCGGCTGGATGATCTCGTTGCGCAGGCGTACGGCGAGGTCCTCGGCGTCGGCGCGGCCGAGTCCGTCGGCGAGGATCACGAACTCGTCGCCGCCGAGCCGGGCGACGGTGTCGCCGTCCCGGACGCCGTGGGAGAGCCGTCGGGCGACCTCGACGAGGACGGCGTCGCCCGCGTTGTGCCCGAACCGGTCGTTGATCGACTTGAAGCCGTCGAGGTCGCAGAAGAGGACCGCGAGCCCCTTGGTGCCGTCGTCGCGGCCGCTCTCCTCGGGGGCGACGGTGTGCACGTGGTGGTCGTAGGCGTCGTAGGCCTCGCCGCCGCCGGACGGGTGGTAGTCGAAGCCGTGCCCGCCGCCGGTGTCGAAGGCGGGGTGGTCGTAGGCGGCGTCCATCGCGTCGACGGCGGTGGGGTGGGTGGACTGCGGGCGCCGGCAGAGCCGGGCGGAGAGGCGGGAGCGCAGTTCCGCGGAGTTCGGCAGGCCGGTGAGGGAGTCGTGGGAGGCGCGGTGGGCGAGCTGGAGCTCGCGCCGCTTGCGTTCCTCGATGTCCTCGACGTGGGTGAGGAGGAAGCGGGGTCCGTCGGCGGCGTCGGCGACGACGCTGTTGCGCAGCGAGACCCAGACGTAGCTGCCGTCGCGGCGGCCGAGGCGGAGCTCGGCGCGGCCGCCCTCGGCGGAGGTGCGCAGCAGGGTGCCCATGTCCTCGGGGTGGACGAGGTCGGAGAAGGAGTAGCGGCGCATCGCGGAGGCGGGGCGGCCCAGCAGGCGGCACAGGGCGTCGTTGGTGCGCAGGATCCGGCCGTGCTGGTCGCCGCCCATCTCGGCGATGGCCATGCCGGAGGGGGCGTACTCGAAGGCCTGCCGGAAGCTTTCCTCACTGGCGCGCAGGGCCTGCTGCTCGCGTTCGAGCCGGACCAGGGCCCGCTGCATGTTCGCCCGCAGACGCGCGTTGCTGATGGCGATGGCGGCCTGGAAGGCGTACATCTGGAGCGCCTCGCGGCCCCAGGCGCCGGGCCGCCGGCCGTTGCGGGGCCGGTCCACGGAGAGGACGCCGATCAGTTCGCCGCAGGCGCCGCCGCCGGGCGAGGCGGGCATGTACATGGGCGCGAAGAGGCGGTCGGAGGGGTGCCACTCGTCCTCGAAGCGCGGGTCGGGCCCGTCGGTGTACCACTGCGGGACGTCGTCGTCGTCGAGGACCCAGCCCTCGGTGTGGGATATGAAGACCAGGTCGCCCCAGTTCTCGCCCATGGCCAGGCGCCGCTCCCAGGACTCCCGGGAGCCGACCCGGCCGGTGATGAGGGCCTCGGCGGCGGGGTTGCCGGAGAAGGCGGCGACGACCAGGTCGCCGTCGGGGCGTACGAGGTTGACGCACGCCAGCTCGTAACCGAGCGCGTTGACCACTCCGTCGGCGACGGTCTGCAGTGTGTCGGCCAGGCTCCGTGCCGTGTTCATGTCGGCCATGACCTGGTGCAGCTGTCGCAGGGACGCAAGACGGACGTACGGCTCCGACTCGGTCTCCATGCTTCGCCCTCCCCCCGAGACTTCGCAGCGAATCAAGGGTTGTCTTCGGCGTGACGTCGTTTCTCTTCGTCGTGTCTGCCGTTGTTCCGACGCCGTTCCGGCGCCGTTCTGCCGGGTGTCTGAACCAGTGGCGTCTCCGCCACTGAATCACAGCGTGCTCCCCACTCGGTACACAGGGTCAACAATTCCCGACTCTTGTGACTCAAGTCACATAAAAACGTGAGCAATTACGTGGAGATTCCGCGTCTTCCCTGTGCGTTTACTGAGCACATGGCCGTGCACGGCCGAGCGTACGCGAATCCGTCCGCGGACCTACGACCCGTCCTACGACCGTCCCGCGGCCGTTCTCGGGCGGAGGTCCGATGCGGCGCGGACCACGCGGACACTAGCCTCCGGGATGTGCCTCCAGACGTGTCCAAGACGCTCCCCGCCCCCGCCGCCCCCGCCGCCTCCGGGCATGCTGAGGGGGTGAGCGACGACGAGTTCCGCGCCGCGATGTCCCGGCTCGCCGGCGGTGTGGTCCTGGTGACCTCCCAGGAGCCGCCGCTGGACCCGGACGACCCGCGGGCGCCCGAGGGCGAGTACGCCGGCATGACGGCCACGGCGTTCCTGTCCGTCTCCCTGGACCCGCCCCTGGTCCTGGTCAGTCTGCGCACCGGCTCCCGCATGGACGACCTGCTGGACGAGCAGCCGCTGTGGGGCGTGTCGGTCCTCGCCGAGAGCCAGCGCCACATCGCCGGCCGCTTCGCGATGAAGGGCCGCCTCAGCGACCGCCTGCTCTTCGAGGACATCCCGTACACCCCCGGCGAGGCCACCGGCGCGCCCCTCGTCGGCGGCGCGCTGGCCACCCTGGAGTGCCGCACCGAACAGCGGGTGGCGGCGGGCGACCACACCCTCGTCATCGGCCGGGTGCTGCGGGCCCGGGTACCGAGCGCGCAAGGCGGTCCGCTCCTCTATTTCAAGGGCCGTTACCGCCAGTTGAACTGAACGCCAATTCAGTGGCCGTTCCCCGCTCGCGCGCCCTACGGTGCCCGGATGACGAGCAACCGGGGAACGGCGGCGGGAACAGTGACGACGACGGCGGGAACGACGGCGGGAACGACGGCGGGAACGACGCCGGCCGCGACGGTGGCCGCATTGGGAACGGCGTCTTCCGTCAGGCTCGAGGAAATAACTCCCGCGAATATCGAAACCGCGCTCGCCATTCGGGTCCGGCCCGAGCAGGAATTCGCGGTCTCCCCGGTGGTGAAGTCCCTCGCGCAGGCCTACGTGTACCCCGCGGCCGCCTGGCCCCGCCTGATCGTCGACGGGGACCGGCCGGTCGGCTTCCTGATGGCGTTCCTCGACATCGACTGGAAGGAGGACGGCGGCAGCCTCGTCCGCTCCGGCCTGTGGCGCCTGAACATCGCCGCGCGGGAGCAGGGCCGCGGCTACGGGCGCTTCGCCGTGCGATCCGTCGCCGCGGAGATCCGCCGCCGCGGCGGCACCGGGATGTACGTGACCTGGCACCCCGGCGAGCACGGCCCCGAGGGCTTCTACCTGGGCCTCGGCTTCCGGGACACCGGGGAGCGGGCGGCGGGGGAGACGGTGGGGGTGCTGGCCCTGGCCTGACCATCCGACCGGCCCGCGGGCGGGTCCCCTCAGCCCCAGTCCCGCCCGTTCCTCCCCCGCTTGGTCTGCGACCGCTGCTTCTTCTCCCGCAGCCGGCGTTCGTTGATCCCGCGCGGGATGCGGGTGGGCCGGCGCGGCTTCGGCGGGGGCGCGGTGGCCTCGGAGAGGAGGGCGGCGAGGCGTACGGCGGCGGCCTCGCGGTTGCGCCACTGGGAGCGGTGCTCGGAGGCGCGTACGCTCACCACGCCGTCGACCAGGCGCCCGGCGAGCCGCTCCAGCGCCCGCGCCTTCCACACCTCGGGCAGCGCCTCGGTGCGGGCCAGGTCGAAGCGGAGCTCGACCTGCGAGTCGCTGGTGTTGACGTGCTGCCCGCCGGGCCCCGACGACCGCGAGAAACGCCACATGAGCTCGGCCTCGGGGAGCGAGACGGAGCCGCGGACGGGATAGGGACCGGACATGCCGTACATGTTCCCGCCTGTGACCGGTCCACGTCACCCCAATATCCGGCCCCGTCCGGCTCGCCGCCTCCGATTCGGTAAAGAAAGTAAAGACACGGGGAACCTTGGGCGCCCTTCGCCGCGTTCATAGGGATAGCTGTAGCTTCGTGGCGCACGAAGCCTCTACGCACCGAGGGAAAGGACTCCCAACCATGGCTGTAAGCCTGTCCAAGGGTGGCAACGTCTCGCTCACCAAGGAGGCTCCGGGCCTGACCGCCGTCACCGTGGGCCTCGGCTGGGACGTCCGCACGACCACCGGCACCGACTTCGACCTGGACGCCTCCGCGATCGCGGTGAACACCCAGGGCAGGGTCTACTCGGACGCCCACTTCGTCTTCTTCAACAACAAGCAGACCCCGGACAACACCATCGTCCACACCGGCGACAACCGCACCGGCGAGGGCGCGGGCGACGACGAGGCGATCAACGTCAACCTGGCGGCCCTCCCGGCCGACATCGACAAGATCGTCTTCCCGGTCTCCATCTACGACGCGGAGAACCGCTCGCAGAACTTCGGCCAGGTCCGCAACGCCTACATCCGCATCGTCAACCAGGCCGGCGGCGCGGAGGTCGCCCGCTACGACCTGTCCGAGGACGCGGCGACCGAGACCGCCATGATCTTCGGCGAGCTGTACCGCAACGGCGCGGAGTGGAAGTTCCGCGCGGTCGGCCAGGGCTACGCCTCGGGCCTGGTGGGCATCGCCCAGGACTTCGGCGTGAACGTCTGACCGACGGCTCGCCCGTCCCGACGGCTCGCCCGCCCCTGTCGCACGGGAGCCCCTTGCCTTTCCGGCGGGGGGCTCTTCGCGCTGGACGAAGGCATGCGGCCCGCGTCGAGCACCCTCCCTGCGCCCCGGCGCCTACGCCCCGGCCTTGAGACGGCGTATCAGGCCCAGCAGGCCTGCGGGAGCCAGTTCGAGTACGGCTTCGGGGGCCTCGCTCTCACGGAGGAGGAGAAGAGGTTCGGCGGAGGCGACTTCAATGCAGTTCCCACCCTCGACCCCGGAGAACGACGACTTCTGCCACTGCACGGACACGTGTGAACCTCTCAGAGCTCTCGGACAATGCGATGGATGAGCTGCCGGGACTCCAGCACGCTCAGCGACGAGCGCTCGGCGATGTCGAGCAGCATCCGGTACCTGGTCAGCTTGGCCTCGTCCACCAGGAAGAGCACGCCCAAGGGGCTGTCCACCTGCACTGTGTCCAGCTGCGGTACGACGCCCCCGGCATACATCGGGGCATCCGTCGCCTCGATGAACTCCTCGCAGTTGAAGGGAAGTACCCGAAGCGTCACCGTCGGCCACTCCGACGCTTCCAGCAAGTACTCAAGCTGCCCCTTGGCGACCTTGCGCCCTCCAAAGCGCATGCGCAGCGCGGCTTCGTGAACGATGACTTCGAAGGGCAGCGGATCCTCCCTCTCGAAGATGCAGCGCCGCGTCAGCCGAAACGCAACCCGTTCGTCCACGTCCTCCGCGGGCAGCACAGGCCGGTAACTGCGGTGGATCGCCCGGATATAGTCCTCGGTCTGGAGGATCCCCGGCACGTTCACCACGTGGACACTGCGCAAGTACGTCGCGTGGTACTCCGCTTCGGCGATGTCGAGGAAACCGGGGGCGAGAACACCCCGGTACTCCTCCCACCACCCCTTCACTCGCTCCTCGGCCATCGCGCAGAGCGCTTCGACCAGTTTCTGGTCCGAAGCCGAGTACAGCGTGGCCAGCTTCCGCACGCGCTCCGCGCTGACGCCCCAGCGGCCCGCCTCGATGTGGCTGATCTGTGCCTGATTACCGCCGAGGAACGCTCCCGCCTCACGAGCCGCCATCCCCGCCGCTTCACGCAGCTTGCGTAGCTCCGCACCCAATCGGGCCTGACGAGCGGTGGGGTTGCTCCTGGGTGGCATCTGTCCCTCTCCTCATCGAGCGGTCCAAGTCTGCCGCGCGCACGTACGACAGGTCCACTCACTTGAGTGGCTTTTCCGGCACATCCATGTGACGGCGCATGGATGTGCCCTACTGTCGTCCTCGTCAGCGCGCGGCACGCCAGTGAACCGCAGTGCAGGCACTCCACGGTGCCCGAGCCACGGTGGCCCACCCGCGCATCCCCTCGACAAAACCCGGAGCCGAATCCATGGACACCACCCCGCAGACCTACCACCTCACCACCCCCAACTCGCCGCTCAGTCCCCGCATCTGCCGCGACACCGTCGCCCTGCTCCTCACCACCAGCGGTCACGCCCCGCACCTCGCCGACACCGCCCGCACCCTCGTCTCCGAGGTCGTCACCAACGCCGTACGGCACACCTCGGCCCCCACCATCCACCTCACCACCGCGGTCACCAGGGACGGTGTGCGGGTGGCGGTGTATGACGACGGGCCGTTGCCGAATCTGGTGCCGTCCGCGCCCACCGTCAGCGACGAGAACGGCCGCGGCTTACTCCTCGTCCAGGCGCTGGCGCAGGCGTGGGGTACGGGTCCGGCCCACGATCCCGGCCGGCCCGGCAAACACGTCTGGTTCGAGCTGTCCGGCTGATCCGCCCACCGGCCGCCCACTAGCCTGCACGGGTGATCCTCAGTCCCCTCCCCCTCACCCCGGACCGCCGCATCCCCGCCGCCCTCCTCGCCGAGCTCACCGCCCTCTACGCCTCCCAGCGCGCGTTCCACGCGCTCAGCGGCGACTTCCCCGACCCGGACGGGATCCGGCCGGAGCAGGTGGCGGAGTCGCTGGCCAAGGAGGCGGCGCATCCGGACGGGGAGGTGCTGCTCGCGCGGAGCGAGGGGCGGCTCGTCGGGGTCGTGACCACCCTCGGGCGCCATCCCGACCCCGCCGACCCCGATCCCTGGATCGGGCTGCTGATGGTGGACGCGGCCGTGCAGGGCCGGGGGCACGGGCGCCGGATCGCCGAGGCCGTCGAGGACCGTTTCCGCGCCGCCGGCCGCGCCGCCGTACGGCTGGCCGTGCTGGACGCCAATCCACGGGGGCTCGCGTTCTGGCAGGCGCTCGGGTACGAGGTCGTCGACCACCGGTCCGACCTGCGGCTCGGCCGGCCCTGCGCCGTGCTGCGCAAGCCGCTCCGCACCTTCCGGCGCGCGGCCCGCGTCGCCGTGGTCGCCCCCGACGGGTCGGTCCTGCTCTTCCGGTACGACAACGTCGAGGTCGGCGTGCACTGGGCGCTGCCCGGCGGCGGGCTGGAGGAGGGCGAGTCGCCGCGCGAGGGCGCCCTGCGGGAACTGGCCGAGGAGACCGGGTGGACGGACCTGGAGCCCGGACCGCTGCTGTGCACCTGGGAACACGACTTCACCCGGGTCGCCTCCCGCGGGGGGACCCGCGTCCACATCGCCGTCCGCCAGCACGAGCACGTCTACGTCACGCCGGGCCCGCGCCGGGAGCCCTCCGGCGCCGACCTGGCCGCCGCGCACGCCGCCGACGCCATCCTCGCCTGGCGCTGGTGGACACGGGAGGAACTCGCCGAGGAGGCGGAGCCGGTGTGGCGACCGGGCTCGCCCGCCTGCTGGACGAGTGGGACGCCGACGCCTCCCGACGGCGGTGATCCGTGCTCCCGCCACCAGGCGCGGGGCGGCCCCGAAGCGGGGCGGGTCCGGAGCGGGGCGGGTCCGGAGCGGGGCGAGCACAGAGGCAAGGCGGGCGCGGGGCGATGCGGGCGGGGCGCGGAGTCAAGGCGGGCCCGGAGCGAGAGCGGCGCGGGCCCGGAGCGAGAGCGGCGCGGGCCCGGAGCAAGGGCGGCGCGAGGAGAAGGCGGGCCGCGGAGGCAGGGCAAGCGCGGGGCGTGACACCATCGCCTACGTGCTCGACATCGGCTACGCCCTCTCCAACCGCTTCCCCGACCCTCCGCAGACCGACTACCGCCGCGCGGACGTCCACGCGCTGCGGCACGACCTGTTCTGCGGGGACGTCTACCTCGCCGACACCAAGGCGGACCGGGAGCTGTCCACAGCCTGGGGATGGGTGCCGGTGCTCGACTTCGCGTGGGCGCTGTGCGACATCGTGGAGCGGATCGACCGCGACCCGGCGGGCTCCCGCGCCTCCCGCCCGCAGTACGCCGAGCTGGACTTCACCGAGTCGACCGACCGCATGCTCTTCGAGCGCCGCTTCGGCTGGGTGGACGTCGAGGCCGACTGGATGCCGGCCGAGGAACCCCCGCTGACCTTCTCGCACGCGGAACTGCGCCGCGAGGCCCGCGACTTCCTGCACGACCTGATCGCCGATCTGGTCGACCTCCACGAGGACCTGGGCGAGAACCCGGCGATCTGGACCCTTCAGGCGAAGTTCCCCCGGGTGGGGTGACCACCGGACGGCCCCGCCTCGGTCCGCCGCCGGACCCCGGCGCCAGTCCGCACCCGGCCCCCTGTCTCAGCCCTCCACCCTGATCCCCAGCTCCGCCGCCAGCACCGGTGCCAGGTCCAGCAGCTGCGCCGCGCTGATCACCGCGCCCGCCAGCCGGTCGACGCCGCCCGCGACGCCCAGTTCCGTCGCGCCGCGCAGGTCCACGTCGGTCAGGGTGGCCGCGCTGAAGTCCGCCGCTCTCAGGGCGCAGTCCACGAACTCCACCCGCTCCAGCCGGGCACCCCCGAAGTCGGGCTCGACCAGGACGCAGCCCTCGAAGACCACGTCCCGCAGCCGCGCCTGACGCAGGTTCAGGTAGTCGATCTTTCCGCCGCGCACCAGGACCCGTTCCCAGACCGCGCCGTGCGCCTGGCTGCCGCCGAGGCGGGCGTCGACGAGCTCGACGTCCCGCAGGGTCGACCCGGCCAGGTCGGTGCCGACGCCCCGGACGCCGGTGAGGACCGAGTCGAGGAAACGAGCGCGGGACAGCCGTGTCCCGTCCAGGGCGCAGCCGGTCAGCGCGCAGTCCAGGAACCGCGCCCCCGCGCCGTCCTGCCCCGCGAGGTCCGTCCCCGCGAACTCCACCCCGTCGTAGTCCCCGTCGGGCTCCACCTCCCCGCCCCCGTACGCCTCCAGCGCCGGCAGCCGCACCTCCGGCCGCCGCGCCCCCTTCACCCTGCCCGCACCCGCACCCGTCCTTGCACTCGCACCCATCCTCGCCATGCCCCCCATCCTGCACCCCGCCACTGACAATCCCCCGCCGCCAGCCGCCCGCACCGCCACCGACCGCACGCCCGAGCCACCGGCACCAGCACCGCCACCGCCCCGCCGCCGGCACCAACACCGCCACCGCCCCGCCACCGGCACCAGCACCGTCACCGCCCCGCCGCCGGCGCCAGCACCGCCACCGGCCCCCGCCCCCACCGCCACCCGCCCCCACCGCCGGCGGCACCGCCGGCGCCGATGTCACGAACCGCCGCGCCCCGCCGTCATACCGGTACAGGCGCCCCCGACCGGCAAGGAGCCCTCCATGCGCCATCTCACCGTCGTCGGCGGCGGCCTCGCCGGCCTCACCGCCGCCATCGCCGCCGCCGAGGCGGGCGTCAGGGTCACCCTGCACGAGGCCCACCACAGCCTCGGCGGGCGGGCCCGGACCGCCCCGGCCCCGTACCGGACGAACGAGGGGCCGCACGCCCTCTACAACGGCGGCCCGCACTGGACCTGGCTCAAGCAGCGCGACCTCATCGGCCCGCTGGCGCCCCTCCCGCCCCTGGAGGCCGCCCGCCTCCGGCTGCGGCACCGGGGCGTGCTGCGCCGCACCCCGCCGTTCGCGATGCTCAAGCTGCTGCGTCCCGGCATCCGCCGCGCCCCCGTCGACGCCGACTTCCTCACCTGGGCGACCGGGCTGGCCGGCGAGGAGGGCGCCCGCGCCGCCGCCCACTACTCCGCCGTCGCCCTCTTCCACCACGACCCCGGCGCCCTGTCCGCCGCCTTCGTGCAGGAGCGTCTGCGCCGCGCCACCAAGCTGCCGCCCGAGGCGCACTACCCGCGCGGCGGCTGGGACTCCCTCGTCGACCGGATGGCGGCCCGCGCCTGGAACCTGGGGGTGCGCATGGAGACCTGCTCCCGCGTCGACACGCTCCCCACCGGCGCCCCGGTGATCGTCGCCACCTCCCTCGACGCCGCCCGCCGCCTCCTGGGCGACGACTCGCTGACCTGGCCGAGCGGGCGTACGGCGCTGATCGACCTCGCGGTCCGCACCCGGCGCGGCGACGCCTTCGCCGTCTCCGACCTGGACGCGCCCGGCTGGATCGAACGGTTCACCGCCCAGGACCGCACCCTCGCCCCGGCCGGCGAGCAGCTGATCCAGGGCCAGGTCCCGATCGCCCCGCACGAGTCCAGGGCGGCGGGCGTCGCCCGCGCGGAACAGCTCCTCGACCTCGGCCTCCCCGGCTGGCGCGACCGCGTCACCTGGCGGCGCGAGTCCCTCGCCGACGGCCGTACGGGCGCCGTCGACCCGCCCGGGACGAGCTGGCGCGACCGCCCCGCCGTGGACCGCGGCGACGGCGTGTACCTGGCCGGCGACCGGGTCGCCGCGCCCGGCGTGCTCTCGGAGGTCTCCTTCACCAGCGCCCTGACGGCCGTCTCCCTGGCCCTCGGCCGGAACACCCTTGACCTCAAGCATGCTTGAGGTCGAACAGTGGGTCCGTACACGTCGGACGACAGGGGACCCCATGCGCGCCATCCGTCTGCACACCTTCGGCCCCGCCGAGAACCTGACCTACGAGATGGTCGATGATCCGCGCCCCGGCCCGGGCCAGGTCCGCGTCGCCGTCCGGGCCGCCGGGGTGCACCTGCTGGACGCCGCGCTGCGGGAGGGCGTGCAAGGCCCGCTGCCGGAGCCGACCGTCCTGCCGACCGTCCCGGGCCGTGAGGTCGCCGGTGTCGTCGACTCGCTCGGCGACGGCGTCGACGCGGCGTGGCTCGGCCGCCGGGTCGTCGTCCACCTGGGCTTCGTCCCGGGGGGCTACGCCGAGCTGGCCGTCGCCGACGTGGCCCGCCTCCACGAGATCCCGCCGAACCTCGACGCCGCCCAGGCCGTCGCCCTGATCGGCACGGGCCGTACGGCGATGGGGATCGTGCAGTTCGCCGAGCCGGGCCCCGGCTCCGTGGTCGTCGTCCCGGCCGCCGCCGGCGGCATCGGCACCCTGCTCGTGCAGTACGCCCGGAACGCGGGCGCCACCGTCGTCGGCCTGGCGGGCGGCCCGCGGAAGACGGCCCTCGTCCGGGCGAACGGCGCCGACCTCGCCGTCGACTACACCGAACCGGCCTGGCCGGAGAAGGTCCGCGCCCACCTCGGCGGCCGGCCCGCCACGACCGTCTTCGACGGCGTCGGCGGCGACGTGGCCCGCGAGGCCACCGCCCTGCTCGGTCCCGGCGGCCGGCACATCGTCTTCGGCTGGTCGGCGGAGGGGCTGCGCGACGGCACGCCGTACCTCGTCGAGGGCGTCTCCGAGCAGGTCCTCGGACCGGTGATGCTGGAGCGGGCGGGCGGCCCCGACCCGCTGCGGACCCTGGAGCTGCGCGCCCTCGCCGAGGCCGCCGCCGGCCGCCTCACCCCGGCCGTACACCGCTTCCCGCTGTCCGAGGCGGCCGCCGCCCACCGGGCGCTCCAGAGCCGGGGTACGACGGGCAAGGTGGTCCTGGAGCCCTGACGACTCCCCGACCCGGTTCGGGGCGCCTCCCACGACTCCCCCGAACCGGCCCCGGGACACGGCCGCATCCGGAGTGCACAGCCGTCCGTTCTGTGATCTTCTGTCCGCGTGAGTGGCGCCTGGACAGAGGAACCCGACGCGGAGCCGGACCCCCGCCGCTGGTGGGGCCTGTGGACCATCGCCCTGGCCCAGCTCATGGTCGTCCTGGACGGGACGATCGTGAACATCGCGCTGCCCTCCGCGCAGCGGGACCTGGGCATGTCGGACGGCAGCCGCCAATGGGTGATCACGGCCTACGCCCTCGCCTTCGGCGGCCTGCTCCTGCTCGGCGGCCGGATCTCCGACCTGGTGGGCCGCAGGCGCACCTTCGTCATCGGCCTGATCGGCTTCGCCGCCGCCTCCGCGTTCGGCGGCGCGGCCACCACCCCGGCCATGCTGTTCGGCGCCCGCGCCCTCCAGGGCGTCTTCGCCGCCGTTCTGGCCCCGTCCGCCCTCAGCCTGCTGACCACCACCTTCACCGACCCCAGGGAACGCGGCCGGGCGTTCGGCATCTACGGCACGCTCGCCGCCAGCGGCGCGGCCATCGGCTTCATCGTGGGCGGACTGCTCACCGAATACCTCACTTGGCGCTGGTGCCTGTACGTCAACGTGCCCGTCGCGGTCCTCGGCGTGGTCGGCGCCCTCACCCTCCTGCACGACCGTCACGCCCGTGCGGGCACCCGCCTGGACGTGCCCGGCGTGCTGCTGGGGTGCGGCGGGCTGGTCGCGATCGTCGCCGGCTTCGGCGAGGCGGAGCCGCGCGGCTGGACCGACCCGCTGGTGCCCGCCCTGTTCGCGGCCGGGACCGCCCTGCTGGCCTCGTTCGTGTGGTGGCAGACGAAGGCGGCGGTGCCGCTGCTGCCCCTGCACGTCCTGAAGGACCGCACCCGCCTGGGCTGCTACCTCACCATGGCCCTGGCGGTCATCGGCATGTTCGGGATGTTCCTGTTCATGACCTACTACCTCCAGACCGTCCTCGGCTACTCCCCCGTGCGCACGGGACTCGCCTTCCTCCCCATGACCGCCTCGATCCTCACCGGCTCCACCCAGATCTCCGCCCGGCTGATCCACCGCGTCCCGCCCCGCGCCCTGATGGTGCCCGGCATGCTCCTCGCCGCCACCGGCATGCTGTTCCTCACGCGGATGACGGTCCACAGCGACTACGCCACCGACATCCTGCCCGCCCTGGTCCTGATGGGCCTCGGCATGGGCCTGACGTTCATGCCGGTGTTCTCCACGTCGACCGCGGGCGTCGCCCCAGAGGACTCCGGCGTCGCCTCGGCCATGCTGAACACCTCGCAGCAGGTCGGCGGCTCCATCGGCACGGCGCTGCTGAACACCGTCGCCACCTCCAGCGCCGGCGCGTACGTCGCCGCGCGCCTCGGCGAGGCGCACCGCCCGGCGGACCTCACCGCGCAGGGCACGGTGCACGGCTACACGGTGGCCATCTCCTGCGCCGCCGCCATCATGCTGCTGGCCTCGCTGTCCGCGGGACTCCTGGTCACGGCGCGGCCGCCGCGACCGTACACCGCGACGGACGCGCCGGTGCCGGAGTCGGTGGCCTGACCGGCGGGGGGGCTCGGGGGGGCAGCGGGCGCTCGGGGGGGCAGCGGGCGTGACGGCGGCAGCAGGCGTGGCAGCGGCAGCGGGAACTCCGCCGGCAGCAGCAGACGTGACGGCGGCAGCGAGGACTCCGGTGACGGCGGGCGTTGCGGACGTCGCGGGCGTTGCGGACGTCGCGGGCGTTGCGGACGTCGCGGGCGTCGCGGGCGTCGCGGGCGTCGCGGTGTCAGTGCCGGCCCGCCACCCGGTCCGCGACCCGCGCCAGCCGCGACGAGCCCGCGCTGTGCCGGGCGGTCTCCCGCCGGTCCGCCGCCCGGTAGGTGGCGTACATGCCCTGCACGCCGAGCCAGCGCAGCGGCTCCGGCTCCCACCTGCGGACCTGGTGGCCGACCCACGGCAGGCCGGTCAGCTCGGTCGGGCGGCCCTGCCCGGAGTCGAGCCGGACCAGGTCGCACAGCGTGCGGCCGGCGAGGTTGGCGGTGGCGACGCCGGAGCCGACGTAGCCGCCCGCCCAGCCCAGACCGGTCGAGCGGTCCAGGGTGACCGTCGCGCACCAGTCGCGGGGCACGCCCAGCACCCCCGACCAGGCGTGCGCGACACGCACCCCGGCGAGGGCCGGGAAGAAGCCGGTCAGGATCTCCCGCAGCGCCGCCACCGTCGGTTCCTGCGTCCGCCCGTCGCTGTCGGTCCGCGAGCCGAAGCGGTACGGCACCCCGCGCCCGCCCAGCGCGATCCGTCCGTCCGCGGTGCGCTGCGCGTACATGTAGGCGTGCGCCATGTCCCCGAGGGTCTCCCGGCCCGTCCAGCCCACCGCCTCCCACTGTCTGTCGCTCAGCGGCTCGGTGGCGATCATCGAGGAGTTCATGGGCAGCCAGGTGCGCTTCTGGCCCTTCAGCGACGCGGTGAACCCCTCCGTGCAGCGCAGCACGTACGGCGCGCGCACGGTGCCGTACGGCGTGACGGCCTGCCGGGGCCCGATCCCGGTCACGGGGGTCGCCTCGTGGATCGTCACCCCGAGCGACTCGACGACCGCCGCCAGCCCCTTGACCAGCTTCACGGGGTGCACCCGCGCCCCGTGCGGCGTCCACGTCGAGCCGACCGCGCCGGCCACCCGGATCCGCTCCGCGGTCTCCCGCGCCCCGTACAGCTCGCGGTCCTTCTCCCCGAACGCCAGCTCGTGCGCGTGGAAGTCCCGCAGCCGGGCCAGTTGGGCCGGCGTCCGCGCCACCTCGAGCACACCGCCGCGGTGGACGTCGGCCTCGATGCCCTCCTCGCCGGCCACCCGGACGACCTCGGCGACCGTGTCGTTCATCGCCCGCTGGAGCCGTACGGCGGCCTCCCGCCCGTGCAGTCGCGCGTACCGGTCGCGGCCCGCGATGCCGTTGTACAGCCAGCCGCCGTTGCGCCCGGAGGCGCCGTAGCCGCAGAACCGCTGCTCCAGCACGGTGATCCGCAGGGACGGCGCCGCCTTCTTCAGGTAGTACGCGCTCCACAGGCCCGTGTAGCCGCCACCGACGATCACCACGTCCGCGTCGGCGTCACCGGCCAGCGGCTCCCGCACCGCGGGGAAGCCGTCGTCCGCGTACCAGAAGGAGACCCCGCCGTTCACGACACCGCTCATCGAGCTGCTCATGGCCGGACGCTACCCGCCCGGACCGCGGCTGTCCCCTTCGGATTTCGTGGTTCTCCCGCAGGTGGGGACGGCCTCCCGACGCGGTACGGGCGTGCCCGCGCGAGGCCGGCGGGCACGCAGGCACCCGCGGAGGGTGTGCGCGGGGTCCGCCGGGTTCGGGGTGCGCATCAGGGAAAAGGGACTGTCACAGGCTCCGGCTATCGTCGGCCGTACGGATCAAGGCGCACTGCTCGCGGAACTGGAACAGGCCGGACGGGACAAGGAGTTGACGGCGCGGATCGTCCGCCGCCTGGCCGAGCCGGGCGCCGACGCCGCACCCGGCCTGGTCGCCGCGCTGGGCACGGCCTCTTCGAGGCCATGGGGCTGCACGACAGACGGCCCTGCACGGTCTCGATGGGACTGTCCGCCATGGCGAACGACACGGCGGTCGTCACGGCCCCCGACGGCACGAAGCGCACGGCGTACCGCGTGTTCGTCACGCCGGAACTGGACGGCTGGCGGCTGGTCTACGCCGACACCCCGCTGTGGGAGATGCACTGGGACGTCGAGGCCCTCCTCGGCCGGATCAGCGCGGCGTGCGGCCAGGCCCAGCACTTCCTCCAGGACGACCACAGCGACTCGATGATCTGGATCCTCGTCCTCGACGGAGCGGTGCGCCGCGGCTACTGCCGCTACGGCGACCCGGAGTGGCAGGGCGAACCCCTGGACTGGGAGGAGCCCCTCAGCGAGGACCCCGCCTTCGACCCCGACGGCGACCACGACCCGAACGCCACCCTGGCGTCCAGCGTCGACGCCGCCGCCCGCGAACTCTCCCTCGACCCGACCGGCGTCGGCGAGCACACCCCCCTGCGCGGCCACGGCTGGCTGGCTATCACGGAGGAGGGCGTGGGCCACGGCCCGTTCACCGGAATGCTGCGCATCCAGGGCGGGCCGCCCGGACCCGCCACACCCGCCCCGCGCGATCCGTGCGACACCGGCGGGGCGGGAACAGAGCCCCCTGTCGGACTCGAACCGACGACCTTCGCTTTACAAGAGCGGTGCTCTACCAGCTGAGCTAAGGAGGCGTGCACACAGGTGCCCGTGCAGTGTACCCAGCCCATGGGGGTGCCCCGTCGAAAATTTCCGCGAAGTTCACCTCGTCCCGGGTACTGACAGATCAGGCGAACGCCAGGTACGGTCCTGAGCCAGTTCACCCGTGTGGACTACACCAACCACCTTCCTACAACGGATCGTCCGGCACGTTCCTGCCGGTAGAAGGGGGCCCATCACCATGGCCACTGTCACGTTCGACAAGGCGACCCGCGTTTACCCGGGTTCCACCAAGCCCGCCGTCGACGCGCTCGACATCGAGATCGCGGACGGCGAGTTCCTCGTCCTGGTCGGCCCGTCCGGCTGCGGCAAGTCCACCTCGCTCCGGATGCTCGCCGGTCTCGAGGACGTCAACGGCGGCGCCATCCGCATCGGCGACCGCGACGTCACCCACCTGCCGCCCAAGGACCGGGACATCGCCATGGTGTTCCAGAACTACGCGCTCTACCCGCACATGACGGTCGCCGACAACATGGGCTTCGCGCTCAAGATCGCCGGCGTCAACAAGGCGGAGATCCGGCAGAAGGTCGAGGAGGCCGCGAAGATCCTCGACCTCACCGAGTACCTGGACCGCAAGCCGAAGGCCCTCTCCGGCGGTCAGCGCCAGCGTGTCGCGATGGGCCGCGCCATCGTGCGTGAGCCGCAGGTCTTCCTCATGGACGAGCCGCTGTCCAACCTCGACGCCAAGCTCCGCGTGTCGACGCGTACGCAGATCGCCTCGCTCCAGCGCCGCCTCGGCATCACCACCGTCTACGTCACCCACGACCAGGTCGAGGCCCTGACGATGGGCGACCGCGTGGCGGTCCTCAAGGACGGTCTCCTCCAGCAGGTCGACACCCCGCGCAACATGTACGACCGCCCCGCGAACCTCTTCGTGGCCGGCTTCATCGGCTCCCCGGCGATGAACCTCGTCGAGGTCCCGATCACCGACGGCGGCGTGAAGTTCGGCAACTCGGTGGTGCCGGTGCAGCGTGACGCGCTCTCCGCCGCCACCGACAAGACGGTCACCGTCGGTGTCCGCCCCGAGCACTTCGACGTGGCCGGCGCCGACTCCGACCAGGGCGTCGCGGTCACCGTGAACGTGGTCGAGGAGCTCGGCTCGGACGCGTTCGTCTACGGCACCGCCCGGGTCGGCGGCGAGGACAAGGACCTCGTCGTCCGCGTCGGCGGCCGTGACGTCCCGGAGAAGGGCAGCACGCTGCACGTCGTCCCGCGCGCGGGCGAGACCCACGTGTTCTCGACCTCCACGGGCGCGCGCCTCTCCGACTGAGGACACACCACGGGGTGAACCCCCGGTTTTGACGAGAAGGGCCCCGCGGACCGCCGCGGGGCCCTTCTCGTCGTGGTCGAAGACCCCGCACACCGGGTGATCCCGACAGCGCGCGTCAACCCCTTACCCAAAAAGACGCACGACCTCATCCCCCGACCGGGTGACGCGACGTCGCCACACCGTTACCCCGCGCTACCCTCACACGCGTGAAGCACTCCGTGAAGCACTCCAGCACCCCACAGACGCGACGCGGCCGGGGCCCCGCCCGGCGGATCGGCCGCTCCCTCGCCCTCGTCCTGCCCGTCGTCATGGTGCTCTCGGGGACCCTCGCGGTCACCCGGGTCAACTGGACGGGGAACCCCTCCTCCGACTCGGTGCTCACCGCCGCCGACGTCTCCACCGGGCACCGCGCCGCGCGGGGCGCCGCCAAGGCCCCGCAGGACCTCCTGCGCGACCGGCTGCTGGCCGAGCTGCACGAGGAGGACCCGGGCGTCGCCCTGACCCACCTCCAGGCGGCGGTGAACGGCAAGCCGTCCCTGGCGAAGCACTGCGCCGACATCGCCCGCGCCCTGGGCCGCGCCGCCGTACGCGTCTACGGCCCCTCCCGCGCCCAGTCCTACTCCCGCCCCGTCTGCGACACCTCCTTCGCCTCGGGCGTCCTGGCGGCACACAGCTAGCCGCCCCTGCGCGGACGAACCCGCCCCCGGGTCCGGGACACCGGCACCCCTGCTGCCGGCCTGGGGGTGCCGGGGGCCTGGCCCCGAAGCTCCGGCGCCCCGGCACCCTGGCACCGCCGAGGGCAGGCCTGGCCCCGAAGCTCCGGCGCCCCGGCACCCCGGCACCGCCGAGGGCAGACCTGGCCGGATGAGCCCGTACCGCACACCCACCGCGCGACCTCCACCGCAGACCTGCGACCGCACCCCCACCGCACACCTGCACCGCACCCCTCCACCGCAGACCTGCCACCGCACACCTTCCAGCACCCCCCACCGACACACGCCGGACACCTGCCCCTCTCCTCCAGCCCGCCCGGGCGCCGTGCGGCCGTCCGGGGGACCCGCACTCGCCCGAAAGGGTGCCGCGTACAGTGCGGGCATGACCCATCCGCACGCCGCGTCCCGCCCCACGCAAGCCGTCGTCCTGGCCGGTGGCCAGGGGTCCCGGCTGCGCCCCTACACCGACGACCGGCCCAAGCCGATGGTCGAGATCCCGGGGACGGGAACGCCGATCATCGGGCACCAGCTCGGCTGGCTCGCCGAGGAGGGCGTGACGGACGTCGTCGTCTCCTGCGGCCACCTCGCCGACGTTCTGCAGACCTGGCTGGACTCCGCCGATCTCCCCGTGAAGGTCACCACGGTCGTCGAGAGCGAGCCCCTCGGCCGCGGCGGCGGCCTGAAGTACGCGGCCGCCCGCCTCCCCCACCCCGACCGGCCCTGGTACGCCACCAACGGCGACATCTGGACCCGCTTCTCGCTGCGCGACATGGCGGACTTCCACACCGAGCGCGACGCCGTCGCGACCCTCGCGCTGGCCCGGCCGCGCATCCCGTGGGGCGCCGTGCAGACGGACGGCTTCGGCCACATCACCGACTTCATCGAGGCCCCGCCCACGACGTACGAGATCAACGCGGGCGTCTACGTCTTCTCCCCCGAGTTCGCCGACCTGCTCCCCGAGCGCGGCGACCACGAGCGGACCACGTTCCCCCGCCTGGCCCGTGAACACCGCCTGGCCGGCTTCCCGATCCCGCAGGGCGCCTACTGGCGCGCGATCGACACCGCGAAGGACCTCACGGAGGCCGCGAGGGAACTGGCGGCGCTCGGCCGCTGACCGGGCCCGCCCGCAACGGCCAGGACGACGGGGTCCCGCGCGTTCTCACGCGCGGGACCCCGTCGTCGTGATCCATACACCTAGGGCCTGTCGTTCGGATCACGCCGCAGACGCGGGGCCCTAGCCGCCGAGGAGGCCGCCCACCAGGCCGGGCCGGCCTGAGGAGGGGGAACCGCCGTCCTCGGAGCTGCCGGTCGAGCCGCCGCCGGAGCCGGTGGATCCGCCGGAGGTGGGCCCGGAGCTGGTGCTGGGCGCCTGCTCGACGGGGGTGGACACCTCCGGCGGGGCCTCGCCGCCGGTGCCCTGGGTCTGGCTGGGCGCGCCGGTGGTGGCGCTCTCCGTGTCCCGGGTGGCGCCCGGAGCGGACTCCTCGTCCCGCGTCGGCGCCGGCGAGGTGGCGTCGTCCTGGGGCGGCGCGGTGGACGCGGACGGCTTCTCGCCGGGCCGCTGCCGCCGGTCGGACTCCTCGGGGAGCGGGGAACCGGGCAGTTCGTTGCGCGGGGCCTCGCCCGGGCCGGGCACGACCACCCGGTCGGCGTCCCGGACGGCACCGCCGAGCAGGGACCCCACGAGCAGGGTGAGTCCGACGACGATCGTGGTGACGAGGGCGCCGCGACGCAGGACGTAGCGGCGCAGCTCCCACAGGTCGGCGCGCGGGCCCAGCCGGCGCCAGGCGCTGCCGGCGAGCCGGCCGTCGATGGAGTAGACGGGCGCGCCGGCGATGATCAGCGGCGACCAGGCGGCGAGGTAGATGATGTCGGGGGTCTCGTAGACCGGGACGGTCTTCCAGCTGACGGTGACGAGGAGCGCGGCGGAGAGCGTCGCGCCGCCGACGGCGGCGACCCGCTGCCAGCAGCCCAGGACCGTCAGAACGCCCACGACGACCTGGAGGAAGGCGATGACCAGCCCGGAGCCGACGGGGTGGTGCAGGGCGAACTGGCGCAGCGGCTCGGCGACCTCCCACGGGTGCAGGGTGTTGAGCCACTTCACCATGGAGCCGCGCTCGCCGCCGTCGAAGTAGACGGGGTCGCACAGCTTGCCCATGCCGGCGTAGACGGAGATGAAGCCGAGCAGGACGCGCAGCGGGAGCAGGACCACGCCGAGGTTCAGCCGGCGGTCCGGGAAGTAGGCATGCCGGGCGTGGTCCTCGGCGTGCCGCCGGGACCGCGGGCCGGCCTGCGCCGCGACGGCTTCGACGAAGTCCTCGAAACCGTCGCCGTCGAAACCGTCGCCGCCGAAGCCGTCGCCCTCGAAGCCGATGTCGGCGTGACCGGACCGGCCGTGGCCCGAACGGCCGTGGCCCGAACGGCCGTGGCTCGAACGGCCATGACCGGATCGGCCGGGACCGGGCCTGCCCCGGCCGGGCTGGTCGTGTCCGGCCTCGCCGTAGTCGGGGGCGCCGTATCCGGTCTCGTCGAAGACAGGTCCGTCGTAGACAGGTCCGTCGTAGACAGGTCCGTCGTAGGTGGGTTCGTCGTAGGCGCTGCCCACGGTGCGCATCTGCGGCAGGATCCGCTGTTCGCCGGCGCCGGGCGCGCGCGGGGGGCCGACGACCGGGGTCTCGAGGGTCTGCGCGGTGAGGTCGCCGTCATAGCCCTCGCCGACGCGGGGAATGACCTGGGTGGCGCCGGCATCGGTGGCGGGCGCGTCGCCGTGGCCGACGCTGCCCGCCCGCACGGCCTGGAGGAGACGGTGCGCGCCGGTGTCGTCCGGGGCCGACCTGCCGCTCCAGACGACGGGCCGGCGGCGGGCCCCGGCGGCCGGAACGGCCGGGGCCCCCGTGCCCGCTCTGCCCGCCGCCCCGACGACGGGGATGCGCGCGGTGTCCTGGGTGGCGCTCAGGTGCCGGGCGATCCGCGGGGATTGGCCGCGCCGTGCCGACGCGCCCAGCTGCACGCGGAAGCTCGCGTGACTGACGATGACCTGCGCCGGATCGCTCGGCACCTTCACCATGCTCAGCGCGGGAGCGTCGTCGAATCCCGACGAGCGGTCCCCCGTGGGTGTGCGGGGTGTTCTGGTGTCCACACTCATCTAACCGAGTGACGTGTGATTAGGACACTGCCGTGACCCGCCGGATCTGTCCGGACCCCGTCAAGGATGTCCCGCACGCCGGAATTAACCCGTTCGGGTGATCCGACGGACAGGCGTTCAGCCCCTTCGGCGCGCCGCCTCGTACAGCACGATGCCCGCGGCCACACCGGCGTTGAGCGATTCCGCGCCGCCCGGCATCGGGATCCGCGCCCGGAAGTCGCAGGTCTCGCCGACCAGTCGGGACAGTCCCTTGCCCTCGCTGCCGACGACGATGACGACCGGCCCCTCCAGGGCCGCCAGTTCACCGATCTCCGACTCGCCGTCGGCCGCGAGACCGACGACCACGACGCCGGCCT
Organism: Streptomyces sp. NPDC003248; assembly: GCF_055563235.1. NCBI lineage: Bacteria > Bacillati > Actinomycetota > Actinomycetes > Kitasatosporales > Streptomycetaceae > Streptomyces > Streptomyces sp. NPDC003248. The sequence continues at coordinate 434,124 of NZ_JBVHDT010000006.1, forward strand.
TCTTGTAGGCCTCCAGGGCGCGGGTGAGGTTGGTGGCGCGGGCGACCGGGGTGCGGGCCGCGGTGCCCGCGGAGGTCTTCCAGGCGCCGGCCGTCATCCCGGCCGCGCGGCGCTCGGGCACCACGACGCCGTGTCCGCCGAAGGCGGAGACGGACCGGACGACGGCACCGAGGTTGCGCGGGTCGGTCACCCCGTCGAGGGCGACGAGCAGCGGGTCCTCGCCCTCGTCGGCGGCCGCGTCGAGGAGGTCCTCGGGGTGGGCGTACTCGTAGGGCGGCACCTGGAGGACCAGGCCCTGGTGGTTGAGGCCGTTGGTCATGCGGTCCAGCTCGGGGCGCGGCGCCTCCATGAGGTTGATGCCGCCGCGCTCGGCCGCGAGTTGCAGCGCCTCGCGGACCCGCTCGTCGTTGTCGATGAACTGCTGGACGTAGAGCGTGGACGCGGGCACGCCCTCGCGCAGCGCCTCGACGACCGGGTTGCGGCCGACGACCAGCTCGGACGTCGACCTGCCGCCGCGTCCGCGCGGCGCGGGGCGGCGTGCGGCCTGCTTCGCCTTGGCGGTGGCGAGGCGGTTCTTCTTGTGGCCCTTGCGCATCTCGGCGGGCGGGGTCGGGCCCTTGCCCTCCAGGCCCCGGCGTCGCTGGCCGCCGCTGCCGACCTGCGCGCCCTTCTTGCCGGACATGCGGCGGTTGTTGGCTGCCATGACCTACCCGTCTGTCGTGCGGTGTGTGTGCGTACGTAATGCAGTGTGCCGCCCGGACACCCGGGCGGCACAATCGATCAAGAATCGATCAGTTTCCCTCAGCGCGGGCCGAGCGACCAGCGCGGTCCCTGCGGGCTGTCCTCGATGACGAGTCCGGACTGGTTGAGCTGGTCGCGGATGGCGTCCGCGGTCGCCCAGTCCTTGCGGGTCCGCGCCGCCTCCCGCTGGTCGAGGACGAGGCGTACGAGGCTGTCGACGACGCCGTGCAGGTCCTCGCCCCGGTCGTCCTCCCCGGCCCAGTGCGGGTCGAGGGGGTCCAGGCCGAGGACGCCGAGCATGGCGCGGACCTCGGCGAGGCGGGCCACCGCGGCTTCCTTGTCGTCGGCGGCCAGCGCGCTGTTGCCCTGCCGGACGGTGGTGTGCACGACGGCGAGCGCCTGCGGGACGCCCAGGTCGTCGTCCATCGCCTCGGCGAAGGCGGGCGGCACGTCGGCGGCCGGCTCGACGACTCCCCCGGCCTTCTCGACGACGCGCTGCACGAAGCCCTCGATCCGTGCGAACGCCGACTCGGCCTCGCGCAGCGACTCCACGCTGTACTCGATCATCGAGCGGTAGTGGGGCGTGCCCAGGTAGTACCGGAGCACGATGGGCCGCCACTGCTTGACCATCTCGGACACCAGCACCGAGTTGCCCAGCGACTTGGACATCTTCTCGCCGCGCATGGTGACCCAGGCGTTGTGCACCCAGTACCGGGCGAAGTCGTCGCCGTAGCCCTTGGCCTGGGCGATCTCGTTCTCGTGGTGCGGGAAGATCAGGTCGAGGCCGCCGCCGTGGATGTCGAAGGCGCTGCCCAGGTACTTGTGCGCCATCGCCGAGCACTCCAGGTGCCAGCCGGGCCGGCCGCGGCCCCACGGGGTCTCCCAGCTCGGCTCGCCGGGCTTGGCCGCCTTCCACATCGCGAAGTCGCGGGGGTCCCGTTTGCCGGTCTCGCCGTCGCCGGAGGGCTGGAGCAGGTTGTCCAGCTCCTGGTTGGACAGCCGGAGGTACTCCGGGAAGGAGCGCACGTCGAAGTAGACGTTGCCGTCGGCCTCGTAGGCGTGGCCCCGCTCGATGAGACCGCGCATCATCTCGATCATCTCGGGCACGTGTCCGGTGGCCCGCGGCTCGTACGTCGGCGGGAGGCAGCCGAGCGCCTGGTAGCCGTCGTTGAACGCCCGCTCGTTCTCGTACCCGATGGACCACCAGGGGCGGCCCTGCTCGTGGGACTTGCTGATGATCTTGTCGTCGATGTCGGTGACGTTGCGGACGAACGTGACGTCGTAGCCGCGGTGGGCGAACCAGCGGCGCATGATGTCGAAGTTGAGGCCCGAGCGGATGTGCCCGATGTGCGGGGCGGCCTGCACGGTGGCACCACACAGGTAGATCGAGACACAACCCGGCGTGAGCGGGGTGAAGTCACGGATCTGCCGGGCGCTGGTGTCGTACAGGCGAATCGTCACCACTCCAGGGTAGTGGGCGTGGGGCGGTGCCCCGCGCCCTTCCGCCCGAAGGCCGCACATTCGTGCCGCGGCGCTCCGTCCCGCGACGCTCCGTCCCGCGACGCTCCGTCCCACGGCTCTCCGTCCCACGGCTCTCCGTCCCGCGACGCGGCACGTGCCGGCGGGTGGGCGCCACCGGCTGCCGGCCACCGGCTACCCGCCACCGGCTGCCCGCCAGCGGCTGCCGACTGCCGGCGGGTGCCCGCGCGCCGGCGGTCGGCGGGTCCGCGCCGCGGGCTGCCGGCGGGTCTGGGCCACCGACCGCCAGCAGGTCCGGGGCACCGACTGTCGGCGGGGCCGCCCCACCGACCGCCAGCGGGTCCGGGACACCGACCGCCAGCAGGTCCGGGACACCGACCGCCAGCAGGTCCGGGACACCGACCGCCAGCAGGTCCACGCCACCCACCGTCAGCAGGTGCCCGGCACCGACCGCCGGCACGTGCCCGGCACCGACCGTCAGCGGGTCCGCGCCACCAGCGCCGTCGCGACCGCCATCAGGCCCTCGTCCCGGCCGGGGAAGCCGAGCCCGTCGGTCGTCGCGCCCGACACCGAGACGGGGGCGCCCGCCGCCCCGGAGAGGATCTTCTGCGCCTCGTCGCGCCGCTTGCCGATCTTCGGCCGGGGGCCGACGACCTGGACGGCGATGTTGCCGATGGTGAAACCGGCCTCGCGGACGATCCGGGCGGCCTCGGTGAGCAGGGTCACCCCGGAGGCGCCGGACCACTCGGGCCGGCCGGTGCCGAAGTGCTGGCCGAGGTCGCCCAGTCCGGCGGCGGAGAACAGCGCGTTGCAGGCGGCGTGGGCGACGACGTCGGCGTCGGAGTGCCCGGCCAGACCGGGGCCTTCGCCCTCCCACTTCAGGCCGGCGCACCACAGTTCGCGGCCGTCCTCGAAGGCGTGGATGTCGGTGCCGATGCCGACCTGGGGGAGCGTCAGGGGCTGGTCAGAAGCCATCGTTGAGCCTCCTGCGGGCCAGGACCGCCTCGGCGAGGACCAGGTCGAGCGGGCGGGTGACCTTGAAGGCCTCCTCGTGGCCGGGGACGACCACGACGGTCGGGCCGAGCCGCTCGACCATGCTCGCGTCGTCGGTGACGTCACCGGTGACGGTCTCGTGGGCGCGGACGAGGGTGGCCCGGTCGAAGCCCTGCGGGGTCTGCACGGCGCGCAGGCGGGCGCGCTCGGGGGTGGCGACGACCGGCTCGGGGTCGCCCGGTGCGGCGGCCGGCTCGACCTCCTTGACGGTGTCGGCGAGCGGCAGCGCCGGGACGACGGCCGGGGCGCCCTCGCGGACCGCCTCGATCACGGCGTCGACGGTGTCGACGGGGACCAGGGGGCGGGCGGCGTCGTGCACCAGGACGATCTCGTAGCCGGGCGGCAGCGCGTCGAGGCCGAGCCTGACCGACTCCTGCCGGCTCTCGCCGCCGGGGACGACGAGGAAGTCGGTCCGGTCGGGCAGCGCGTGCGCGTCGAGCAGCGACTTGACCTCGGCGGTGCCGTCCGGCGGCGCCACGACGACCACGAGGGAGACGGCGCGGGAGGCGGCGAGGGCGCGCACCGCGTGGATCAGCATGGGTGTCCCGCCCAGCGCGCGGAGCGCTTTGGGGGCGCCCGGGCCGAGGCGTACGCCCCGACCGGCGGCCGGAATCACCGCGGCCGTGCGGGTGGGGGCGGGGGCGGGAAGCGAATCGTCAGACATCGGTTCCTGTCAGGTTTGTGTGCTCGCCATACGTGGGTACGGAGACAGCGTGCCGGGCGCGACGCCTTGACCGGACCCTTCCGTGACGCGCCGGTCGAGCCAGCTGCCCGGGCCCGGCACACACAGGGCGGGGGATCGTTCCCCCGAGGGGACCAGTCGTTTCCCCAAGGGCTCGGTCGTCCCCCCGAGGGGCGGTCGTCCCCGCGGGGAGGTCAGTGGTCATCCCTGGGGGTTCAGGCGTACGGCGTCGGAACGCGACATGCCGCAGCGCCCGGCGACAGGAGATACGTCATCGGGCACCGCGGCATTTCAGTGTGCTGAGCCTGCTGTGCTGAGCCTGCTGTGCTGAGCCGAGGCCGGCTGCGTCGGCGTCAGGACGCGAGGACCTCGTCGAGGAGCGCCTCGGCCTTGTCCTCGTTCGTGTTCTCCGCGAGGGCGAGCTCGCTCACCAGGATCTGGCGCGCCTTGGCGAGCATGCGCTTCTCACCGGCGGAGAGTCCGCGCTCGCGCTCACGGCGCCACAGGTCACGCACGACTTCCGCGACCTTGATGACGTCGCCGGAGGCGAGCTTCTCGAGATTTGCCTTGTAGCGACGCGACCAGTTCGTGGGCTCCTCGGCGTACGGCGCACGCAGCACCTCGAAGACCCGGTCCAGCCCGTCCTGACCGACCACATCACGCACGCCGACGAACTCCGCATTGTCCGCTGGCACACGTACCGTCAGGTCACCCTGGGCGACCTTCAGCACCAAGTAGGTCTTGTCCACGCCTTTGATCTGGCGAGTTTCGATGGCCTCGATCAGCGCGGCCCCGTGATGGGGATAGACCACGGTGTCGCCAACCTTGAACGTCATGTGACAGGTACCCCTTCCGTGGCTATCCAGGGTAACACGGAAACGGCGGTTCCTGAATGGCGTTTTCGCAGGTCAGGGCATATCTCGGGGCTTGACAACAGCAACAGGAACGTGCTGCGGACGGGCGGCGGAAGCAGGTATTCGCAGGTCGGAGCGGCTGTCCAAGGGGGACGAAACACGCACGTCACAGTCTTCCGGAGGCCGTTCCGAACGGCCGAACATCCCCATATGTCCGGTTCCGGACGTGCGACTTCCGCTACTCCGTTCGGTGTCCGGGGGCGGATCCACGCCGTTTCCGGAATTGATCACACCATCGGCCGAACAGGGCGTGATCAATTTTCCGGACGGCCCCGCATTCCGGTCCGCAAAAACGCGCCCGCCCCGGTGAGCGGCGCTTATGTGAATGGGGGGCGACGTCCGGGCGATCGAGAAGAAGCCGATGTGACTCGCGGGTCACTTGTGGCTGCCGTGACGGGAGTGGCGACAGTCCCGCCGTGGCGGTCATCGGGGCGCTGGAGCACGCTAGAGGCGGGTCGGGTGCGGTGGCGTGAGGACGGCTCGGTAACCTAAGGCCCGCTGACAGACCCTTAGGGCGGCTTTATGAGGTGAGCTGCCCGTGCGTTTCAAGGAGTTGCCGCCGCCGTGAGCAGCAGCCTTCGACGCGGCGCCCTCGCCGCCTCCGCCCTCGCGTTCTCGATCGCCACGCTCGCCGCCTGCGGCGCGGGCAACGACGCCCAGACCCTTCAGATCAAGCCGGACAACGCTGCCACCACCGTCGGCGACATCAAGCTGCAGAACGTCGTCGTCATCACCCAGCCCGACCCGGAGTCGACGGGCCCGGCCGCGGTCTCGGCGACCGTCTTCAACAACAGCGACGCCGCCCAGACGCTGGAGTCGATCACCGTCGAGGGTGTCGACGAGCCGGTGGAGATCAAGCCCGCGAAGGGGGACGGCGAGCTGACCGTCCCGGCCGGCGGCTCGGTCGTCATCGGCGGCGCGGACAACGCCTCCGCCGTCCTGCCCGGCGCCAGCGAGGCGGTCCAGGACGGCAACGCCCAGAAGGTCACCTTCACCTTCAGCGAGACCGGTGCGGTCAGCCTGCGCGCCTTCGTCGTCCCCGCCGAGAGCTACTTCACCGAGTGGGGTCCGAGCGAGGTCCCGACCGCCCCGGAGTCCGCCTCCGCCTCCGCGACCCCGTCCGGCGAGGCGTCGGCCACCGAGTCGCCGGCCGAGGGCACCACGGAGGGCTCGACCGAGTCGCCCGCCGCCGCCGAGTCGGCCGACGCGAGCGCCTCGGAGTCGGCCGCCGCGGAGCACTGAGCGCCGTAGCGCCCCTGACGACCGGAGGGCGGCACCCCACGCGGGGTGCCGCCCTCCGGTCGTGCCGCCCGCCGACGTCACGACGTCACACAGCTCAGCGGCTCACTGCTCACTGCTCACTGCTCACTGCTCACTGCTTACTGCTTACCGCTCACCGCCTACCGCTCACGGCTCACGGCTCACGGCAGGTGGCTCGTGGCTCGTGGCTCACGGCTCGAACTTGTAGCCGAGACCGCGGACCGTCACCAGGTAGCGGGGCGCGCCCGGGTCCGGCTCGATCTTGGCGCGCAGGCGCTTGACGTGCACGTCGAGGGTCTTGGTGTCACCGACGTAGTCGGCTCCCCACACCCGGTCGATGAGCTGCATACGGGTCAGGACCCGGCCCGCGTTGCGCAGGAGCATCTCCAGCAGGTCGAACTCCTTGAGCGGCAGGTCGACCTTCGAGCCCGAGACCGTGACGACGTGCCGGTCGACGTCCATCCGGACCGGCCCGGCCTCCAGGGCCGCCGGGGTGACCTCCTCCGGCTCCCCGCGGCGGCGCAGCACGGCCCGGATCCGGGCGACCAGCTCGCGCGAGGAGAACGGCTTGGTGACGTAGTCGTCGGCTCCTATCTCCAGGCCGACGACCTTGTCGATCTCGCTGTCCTTGGCGGTCACCATGATCACGGGCACGTTGGAGCGGCCGCGCAGCTGCCGGCACACCTCCGTGCCGGGCAGCCCCGGCAGCATCAGGTCGAGCAGGACGAGGTCGGCGCCGTTGCGCTCGAACTCGTCGAGTCCGTCGGGCCCTGTGGTCGCGACGGCGACCTCGAAGCCCTCCTTGCGGAGCATGTACGACAGGGCGTCGGAGAAGGACTCCTCGTCCTCGACGACGAGCACTCGGGTCACGGAAGGACCTCCGGGGCGGAAAGCGTGTGGTACGCGGTGGAGTCGGGGGATGAATCGGCGGGGATTCCTCCGGCGGGCCCGCCCTCGGCCGCGGTGTCGTACGCGTCGAGGTCGGGGTGCTGGCGGACGCGGTCACGGACGGCGCCCGCCTCCGGCAGCCGGAGGGTGAACGTGGAGCCCTGTCCCTCGGCGCTCCACACCGTGACCTCCCCGCCGTGCGAGGCGGCCACGTGTTTGACGATGGCCAGTCCGAGGCCCGTGCCGCCGGTGGCACGGGAACGGGCCGGGTCGACACGGTAGAAGCGCTCGAAGATGCGCTCCTTGTCCTTGTCGGAGATGCCGATGCCCTGGTCGGTCACGGCGATCTCGATCAGGTCCCCGCCGGGGGTGGCCACCCGGCGGGCGGCGATGCCGACGCGGGTGCGGGCGGGTGAGTAGTTGACGGCGTTCTCGACCAGGTTGCCGAGGGCGGCGGCGAGCTGCCCGCGGTTGCCCCACAGGCGCAGCCGGGCGGTGTCCGTCCGGCCGCGGTCGCCGCGGTCGCCGCCCTCGGCGGACGGCTCCTCGGGCTCCTGGATCGCGGCGGCCATGGTGATCTGCTTGGTGCCCGCCTGGTGGCGGCAGCGGTCGATCGCCTCGGCGACGAGCTCGTCGACGCTGACCGGTTCGGCGTCCTCGAGGGGATCGTCGTTCTGGACGCGGGAGAGGTCGATGAGCTCCTGCACCAGGTTGGTCAGCCGGGTCGCCTCGATCTGCATGCGGCCGGCGAAGCGCTGCACCGCCTCCGGGTCGTCGGAGGCGTCCATGACAGCCTCGGAGAGCAGGGAGAGCGCGCCGACCGGTGTCTTCAGCTCGTGGCTGACGTTCGCGACGAAGTCGCGCCGTACGGCCTCGATGCGGCGGGCCTCGGTGAGGTCCTCGACGAGGAGGAGGACCAGCCGGGAGCCCAGCGGCGCCACGCGCGCGGAGACCGCGAGCGCCTCGCCGCGTCCGGTGCCGCGCCGGGGCAGGTCCAGCTCGACCTGGCGTATCTCGCCGTCCCGTCTGGTGTCCCGCGCCATCTGGAGCATGGGCTCCACGGCCAGCTCACCGCCGCGGACGAGCCCGAGGGCGTACGCGGCGGAGCTGGCCTTGACGACGGCGTCGGCCTCGTCGAGGACGACGGCCGAGGAACGGAGGACGGAGAGGACGGTGTCCACGCCCGGCGGCAGCACGGGATCGGTGTGCAAGGAGGTCCTGGTGGGTCGGTTCTGGTCGCGTTCGCTCCAACGGAACGCCAGCATGGCGATGACACCGGTGAGCACCCCGGCGATCGCTGCCGCTGCGGCGACCGCCGCGTTCACGTCCATGCGTCCAGGTTAGGCATGCGATCCTCCCTGGCCACAGCCATCGGAGTGGGACCTCGAACACTCGTCGCCCAGAGTTCACCTTGGCGCCAGGGGTGGTTCATTTGGGGTGACGGAAACCGACGCGTACGGGGCGGACCGTGGCACCGTGGGGTTCACAGCGCCGGGTGCCCCGAACCCCTGAACCGATATGCGACATCACGGCATTGCCGATACTCCGGCATCACGGCATTGCGAAGCCCCGGAAGTACCAGTACGAGAGGAACCCCTGATGCGGGACGCGTACCACGAGGAACTGGACTCGATCGGCGACAGTCTGGTGGAGATGGCCCGGCTCGTCGGGTCGGCCGTCGGGCGCGCCACGACCGCCATCCTCGACGCCGATCTGAAGCTGGCCGAGAGCGTGATCGAGGCCGACCAGAAGATCGACGAACTCCAGCACGACCTGGAGGCCCGGGCCATAGCGCTGCTGGCGCGGCAGCAGCCGGTGGCGACCGACCTGCGGATCGTCGTCACGTCGCTGCGCATGTCGGCCGACCTGGAGCGGTCCGGCGACCTCGCCCAGCACGTGGCGAAGCTGGCGCGGCTGCGCTTCCCCGAGCGGGCGGTGCCGCGGGACCTGCACGCCACCATCCTGGAGATGGGCCAGCTCGCACAGCGCCTGATGGCCAAGGCGGCCGAGGTGATCATCACGAAGGACGTCGACCTCGCGCTCCAGCTGGAGACGGACGACGACGCGATGGACCTCCTGCACCGCACGCTCTTCCAGCACCTCATCGACGAGCGCTGGAAGCACGGCATCGAGACGGCCGTGGACGTCACCCTCCTCGGCCGCTACTACGAGCGCTTCGCCGACCACGCGGTCGCGGTCGCGAAGCGGGTCGTGTTCCTGGTGACGGGCGAGCACGCGGACGACTTCCAGCCGGACCTGCCGAACGAGATCCAGTCGGTCGAGGGGGCGTAGGCGAGCCACTCGGGGGCGTTCGAACCCGCCGGGGGCGCGGGGAAGCCCCCATGCGCCGTTGATGCGCCGGACACAACGGGCATGGAATGGGCACAGGCGCCCTAGCCTCCGGGAGGAACCCATGGCCGAAGCCCCCAGCACCTCCACCCCCGACCCCACCCAGGACCATCCGACCGAACAGCCCGTCGCCGTCCGGAACCTCATGCTGATCGGCGCGTGCGGCTGCGGCTCGGGATGCGGCTGCGGCTGCCAGTCGGGCAATCCCTGCCAGTGCGGCTGAGGACCTCACCTCACCGCCGTACAGGCCGTACGGGAGAGGGGCCGGGCGCTCCGGCGCCGGGCCCCTCGTCCGTCCCCGGACGAGGGCGGACAGGATGCGGCATGAATGAGGCATGAGGCGCGAGACCATGAGGTGTGAGGCCATGAGGCATGAGGCATGAGGCCATGACCGGGTCGCCGTTGCCCGGAGGCTTCGTCAACGCCGTCGTCCGGGTCGGGAACACGGTACGCCGTACGGTGTCCGCACGGACGCCGTACGTCGGTGACCTGCTGGGACTCCTGGAGACCGCGGGCTGGGACGGAGCGCCCCGCCATCTCGGTGTGGACGAGCACGGCCGGGAGGTCCTCAGCCACCTCGACGGGCACGTGGCCTGGGAACCCCGGCAGCCCGCCGCCGTCTCGTCGGACGCGAGCATGGTGGCGGTGGCCCGGCTCGTGCGCGCGTTCCACGACCTGACGGCCGGCACCGCGCTCGCCGGGGACCAGGAGGTCGTCTGCCACAACGACCTGTCACCCAAGAACACGGTCTACCGGCCGGTCGGTGGCGAGCTGCGCCCGGTGGCGTTCATCGACTGGGACCTCGCGGCGCCGGGCGAGCGCATCCACGACGTCGCCCACGTCTGCTGGCAGTACCTCGGCCTCGGCCCGTCCGTGGCCGACGCGACGGAGGCGGCCCGGCGCATGAGGCTGATCGCCGACAGCTACGGGCTGGAACGGCGGCACCGGCGCGGCCTCGTGTCCACGGTGCTGTGGTGGCAGGACCGCTGCCGGCGCGGCATCCAGGCCGGGGCCGACGCGGGGGACCCCGCGATGCGGCGGCTCCGCGACGCCGGGGCGGTCACGGAGGTGCGGACGGCCTACCGGTGGGTGTCCGATCACCGGGACGTGCTGGAGAGGGCACTGGGGTGAGCCGCGGCCACGCCCCCTGAGTGCCCTCGCCATGCGGTGCGTCGCCGGGTCGGGGGATCAGGGGGGCAGGGGGTCAGGTGGCGCTGGTGAACGTGGCGCACTTGGTCCACTTGCTGTTGGTGTTGGCCGGATCGCCCTTCACGAGGGAGACGATGATCCTGACCTTCCGCTTCTCCGGGAGATCGAGGTTCCACGTGTAGCTCTTTCCCGCGCCTCGGGTGACGTGGAAGGTGTCCCAGAAGTAGGGCTTGCCACTGGCCGCTTCGAGGTTGACGAAGACGGTGCGGCCGTCGGCCTTGCGGTCCTTGACGTAGAGGTAGTCGCCCTTCGACGTGTACTTCGCGTATCCGCCGGCGCATCCGTCCGAACCACTGGCCTGCGCCGCCGGGGCTGCCGCGAGGCCGCCCGCGAGGACGGCGGCGACGACGACCGGAATGACGGTGGCGGCGCGCCGCTTGAGTGCTGCCTTCACTCTGTTCCCTCCGTGAATCCGTACATCCGGCTGCGTCGACGACGGCCGGACCGTTGATCACTCTAGGGAACCGACATGGTGATCAAATGGGCGTGTTGAGGCGGAACGGTGGGGCCTGGCCCCCGGCCTCCCCACACCGCGCCCTCCGCCCACACCCTCCGCGCCAAGAGATCTGAGCAGACAAACCGCTCGACAAATAACGTGCGAAGTAAGTGCGGATGACTTTAATCAAGAACGCTCTCCTCAAGATTTCCCCCACGCCAGGGTCACTCATTTGCCGCGCATCTGGAGGAGTGGGAGCGGCGTTAGCGGGATATGGCGAAAGCAGCAAGGTTCCATGGCTTGCCTCACCGCGGCGTGAGGAAGGATAATCTGCCTGCGACCCGTGATGCGACAGCGGGAAAATACACTTACACGCCTGGTGTGGCACTCTCGGCACGTGAGGGCGGCGCCTTCCACGGGACCGGCATGCGGGTCGAACTCCAGGTCACCGAGTCACTGCTCCGCGAGTTCCTCGTCCTGCTGGAGGCGGCCCAAGAGGAACTCAACCAGCGGTGGAACGGCCAGGAAAAGTCCGGCTGTCACGCCGACCGTGCGTGACGGGAGCGGATTTCCATGAATCACGACTATGCGGATCCTCCCTTTGTACGGCATGAATGGTATTCCGATTCATATTCCTATGGTTCCGGCGCCGGGCGGCACGGCGGCCCCGCCGACGCCCTGAACGTCGGAGATCCCTTGGTGCCCCCGGACTCGGCCTGGGACCCGGTCGAGGAACTCGCCTATCTCCTGCAAGAGGCTGTTCCCACGGAGCCGGAGGCCATGGTGCCGCCGCCTCGCGGTGAGGCGTCGCCCGGTGTCGACTACGCCGACCCGATGGAGGGCCTGGCGCAGATCACCGCCCAGTTGCCGCCCATCCGACGTTCTCCCACCGGGCATCGGAAGATCCGGGTCCGAAAACTCCGGCTGAAGTGGATGCAGACGGGCAGCGTCGTCATCGTCGCGTTCGTTTCCGTCATCGTGGCGATGGTCAGCGTCTTCTGCGGCGTGGTGGCCTACGGACCGTTGCAGAGCATCACGTCCGAAACGAAGAGCGGGCTGATTCCCTGGTGGCCCCTTCTCGTGTACGGCCCGTGGACGGTGGCCTCTCTCTCCATTCTGCGAACCGCCCTGCATCAGCGCCGGGCGTTCAATTCATGGTTCATCGTCCTGCTGTTCTCCTCCGTCGCGATGATGCTGTGCGTGGCACAGGCCGAGAGGACCTTCACCGGCATCGCCGGAGCCGCCCTCCCCGCCCTCGCCTGCCTGGCCTGCCTCCAGCAACTCGTCCGGCAGATCACCCTGACCCTGCCCCCACGCAAGGGCAAGCCCCGGCACCGCCAGTAGCGCGGCAGCCGACCTGGACGGCTCCCGCACAGCGACAGGCCCCTGCCGGCGGATCGACCGCCGGCAGGGGCCTGTCCGGACTCACGCGCCGGGGGAGCGAAAGGTGACCTGCCGGCGGGCGGCCTGATCGATCTCTTCGAGGGTGAGGAGCGGGGTGGCCCGGGTGTGGAGGGCTCCGCTGGCCTTGACGGTGAGGCTGACGGCGGCCATGGAGACCGGGTCGGGGAAGTCGACGATGAGCACGATGTCGTCCTCCCCGAAGGCGAAGTACATGGCTTCGACCTGCCCGCCGAGGCCGGTGACGACCTGGTCGACGGCGGCGCGGCGGCCACTCCCGCCTTCCTTGAGCAGCCCCTTGGTGCCCTCGGGCGTGTAGGTGGCCTGGATGAGGAACTTCGGCACCGGCATGCCTCCTGCCCGTCGTTGGTCCGGTGTGCCATGACCTTCCCGCTGTCGCACTGGCCGCCACGCGCCGACCCGCCGGATTCACTCGTTGGAACCCGCGCCCCTCTCCGCTGACCGAGGCCCGTGGAGGAGCGGCGCTGTCCGGCGGCGGCGGAACGGTTCGGCGTCCGTCCGCGTCGTCCCTCTCCGGGGCATGGCCGTGTCCCGGAGAGGGGAGACCGGGTGCGTACGGGCGACTTCGCCGAGTGGACAAGGCGGTTCGAGGACGAGCGCGAGCGCAGGCGCGTCCAGGGCGATCCGGACTGGGGGCAGGGCGCGACGCTGCATCCGGCGGTGTGGGCCGGCATCCAGCGCTTCCAGGTCGGCGAGGACGGTGACGGCGCCGACCTCGTCGGCACAGCGGACCGGGCCGGCGACCCCGACTACGCGCGGGCGGTCCGGCTCTTCGTCGCCGAGGAACAGAACCACGCCCGTCTCCTCGCCCGGCTGCTGGCCGCGGGGGGCGTACCGACGCTGACCGGGCACTGGAGCGACGCGGCCTTCGTACGGCTGCGGCGCCTCATGGGCCTGCGCATGGAACTGCTGGTGCTGATGATCGCGGAGGTCGTGGCGCTGCGTTACTACCGCGCTCTGCGCGAGGGCACCGACGACCCGCTCACCACGGACGTGGCGGGCCGGATCCTGTCCGACGAACAGCGTCACGTCCCGTTCCACTGCGAGCGGCTGCACGCCTCCCTGGCAGAGCTGCCCCGCGCACTGCGCCACCCGCTGATGACCCTGTGGCGCCTTCTCCTGCTCACGGTCTCCCTCGTCGTCGCCACCGACCACGGCCCGACCCTGCGCCGCCTCGGCATCGGACGCCTGCGCTTCGTGACCGACGTCATGGCCTCGTCCCGCATGGTGGTCTCCGCGGTGCTGATGCCCCGGCCGGAGGTGGAGGTGCCCCACCCGGACACAGGGGCGAGCGCGGGCTGACGACTCCCCGCCCCACCAAAAAGCCCCCGCCCTGCCAGGAAACAGCAGGTCGGGGGCTTGATGGTGTCGGGTTACTTCTTCTTGCCCTGGGTCCTGTCGGGGATCTTGGGGAGCTGGGTTTTTGCTGGTCAGGCGCGGTGGGATCGGGCGCTTGGTGGTAGTCGTTGGTCATCATTGGCCACTGTCGAGCGGCCTCGGACGGCCCAGGGACGGCCCAGGTTTGCCGCGCTCGTCTGACGGCCAGCACCTTCGACGCGCCCAGTCTGAACCTCAGCTGACGACAGCCCGCCACGACGGCGGGGCGCCGACCGACCACGCACGCGTGTGTCTCGCTGTACCCCCACTGACCTGAGCCACGTTGCCAACGCCGTTGCCCAGAGCGAGCCACGACGGCCGGCCCACGACGACGGAGTTTGAGCCATTGGCTTGGAATTGGGCTTGGCGGCGGTTGCTGCGCTGACCTACAGCAGAGTGGTGCTGGAGTCCTGGTCGCCCCCGGGCGAGTTCCCGCTGTTCCCCGTGATTGCCTGCAGTATCTGGCACGCGAATGGCACGGTGCCTTCGCCTCGAACGTCCCTTGGCGGAACTGGGCCCCGGAGTGTCTGAGCCTCAGCCGACGACAGTCAGCCACGATGGCGGGTTCACCGACCGACAACGCAGGCGTGTGCCTCGCCGCACCCCCACCGGCCTCAGCCACGCTGCCATGCTGTCGACCAGAGTGAGCCGACCAGCGGAAGCGTGGCAGTAAAACCTTGGGTGATGACCTCATTGTCCCGGAGTTGCTGGAGCGGGGACTCTGCCTTCGCTGGTGTGCTCCTCACCTGTGCTGAAGATCCGCATCCATCAGCGAGCTTGACCGGGCTCCGCAGGCAGTACTCAGGCACGCGCCACCGCAACTTCACCTGGCCCAATTCTGTGATGCACAGGACCAACCCCAACCATGTCAGCTACGGTGATACTCATGCAGAGTTCAGAGCTATCCGTCCAAGGGCAGAACCTCCACCAGCTCTACAATCAGTACTACAGGAATAAACTCCTTGTCGACCGTCGCTATCAGCGGAAGCTCGTCTGGACGCGCGACGAAAAGGAAAAGCTCATCGACTCCGCCGTCAACAAGCTGCCGATCCCACTAATCCTCCTTGCCCAGAGAAGGAAGGGCGGGGTGGAGATCTTTGAGCTAATCGATGGACTTCAGCGCCTCGAAGCATTCTTCTCCTTCATGGAAAATAAGTACCCCTATAAAGGTGAGTACTTCGATTTGGCTACAACGGGCGATACATTGGCCAAGCTCCACTCGGGAGAGCTTAGCCAAAATGAACCCGTAATGTCGCGCGAAACATCCTTGGAAATCGCCAACTATCAGATCCCCGTCTCGACTTATCGCGACGCGGCAACCTCGTCGATCGACGAGGTGTTCCGCCGAATCAATAGCGGCGGAAGGCGCTTGAGCCTGCACGAGATTCGGCAGGCAGGTGTAATGGGGCCGCTTTCAGATGTAGTGCGCCGCACTAGCGCCACCATTCGGGGCGACGGGACTTTCGCCGAGGCTCTGACTCTCAGCGAGATGGAAAAGCTCTCCATCTCACGGAAGGATCTCGAATACGGCCTAGATCTAGATCGCATCTTCTGGACGCGACACGATATTATCGGCGCGGACGACATTCGTTCATCTGGTGACGAGGAAATGGTTTTAGACTTGGTTCTCGATGCCGTCCTAAATCCATGGCCTACAAGCGGGTGGCAGAATCGGGACGTGGCATACGGCTTGCCACGGAAAATCAGGTCAGCTTCCCCGGATGAAGTTAACGCGGCCATCATGGCTGTTGGCGTCGAAAACCTGCAGCAACGCATCGTGGCAGTTATCGAGATGCTGGATGAAGCCATGCAGGACCACGGTCCACTTGGGCGCCACATGGTCCACCTTGAGACCTACGAGAAGGGCACCCGCCGGCAGTTTCAGGCAGTCTTTTCCATCCTCTACGAACTCATCTTCATTGATGAGATGCAGCCTCTCTCATTGGACGCTGTTCGCAACGTATTGGACAACTTCTGGGGGCGCGATATTGCCATTCCAACCGGCGGGAGCGCATGGGGCAGGGATGAAAAGGCCAAACTATATCCGAGAGTGAAGCGACGTATCAAGAAGGCTTTCTTTAAGCCCGAACCCAAAAGCATTGCCAAGCAGCTCAATGCGCGCCTCTTGATCGAAAGCTACCTGCAGGGCCCAGTTAACGAGGATCCCCTAGTCGAGCTTAAGCAAGGATTCTGCGTACTCTCGAATCCCCCAATGGAGAATGCGGATCTGTTTGACGAAGTAATGCAGACCGCAGTTGGCATGGCAAACTGGAGTCGCGATGCAGCCGGCCTCATTCTGATCGGGGTCGCAGATAAACCGTCGGCGGCACAGCGCTCGACAGAACTCTTCGGCGTGACTCCGGTCGAAATTCATGGGCAGCATGTAGTGGGCACTGAAGAGCAGATCGCTCACTTGGGCCACGACATCGACTCTTGGTGGCTCAAATGGCAGGAAAGGATCAAGTCCGCCCCTGTGGACTCTGATTTCTCGGCCGACCTTGTGCACAGCTTCAGCCCACTCGTCTGTGACGGAAAAGTCCTTTGGATTATGAAACCTCGATCACTCGGCAAGCCCATTTCGTACAAGAATCGATTCTTCGTGAGAGTTGGCGCATCAACGCACGAAATGGCAACCGATGAGTTCCTCTCTCATATCTCTCGGAACTTCTGACTCAGAGCAGACGCTCATTTCCTCGCCTGCCTGAGAGTCGATTAATGGTTCTCGGCTAAGATTTACTTGAGGTGGATCTACTTTGGCGTCATGATCTTCGAGGTTCGCTCCGAAATGGCTCCGTGAAGCTGCGGAGCCGACCGCCCCAGCCTCGACGTACCCCTTCTCTGGCATCAGGCGACTGATTGCCGTGAGCGCGGGACGGGCGCCGGCCGGGCTGGAGCGGGACGGAGACAGGAGCGCAGGCCCGGCCGGCGGCCGGGCCTGCGCGGTGAGCGGAGCGAGCCGCCTTGAACCGTAAAGAAGGTTGTTACTCAGGTTGCGTCTGGGATGTGCCACAGTGGGGCCTCGAACTGCTCCGATCGGCTGTCGATGAGCAGTCGGCGCAGGTCATCGCGCTGTGAGCCGTTGAGGTTCAGCACCTCGGTGAGGCGGCGGAACGTCGTGTGAGTGACTCCGCGGCTT
This sequence comes from Streptomyces sp. NPDC003248, assembly GCF_055563235.1. Taxonomy (NCBI): domain Bacteria; kingdom Bacillati; phylum Actinomycetota; class Actinomycetes; order Kitasatosporales; family Streptomycetaceae; genus Streptomyces; species Streptomyces sp. NPDC003248. The sequence continues at coordinate 451,070 of NZ_JBVHDT010000006.1, forward strand.
CAGGCGGCTGCCTCGAACTGGGCGAGGTGGGGTAGCACCGACTCGGCGTCGAGCTTCGCCAGCCGCTGGTCCTTGAGCCAGAGAGCCTTGTTCCGCTCGTAGTCGATCTCGGAGAAGCCGCAGATCTCGCGGCTCAGTGCCTCTGCTTCGTCCAGGGTGGTGGTCGACATGATGGCGCGTGCCAGTTCGTTTCGGCCTACTGCTTCGTCCAGGTCGACCTCGTGGAGCGTCGGGCTCTCGTCGGTGAGGGGGATGGGCAGGCCGGCGTCTCGGACTTCGCATGTGCCGCGTACTCCTCGGGCTGCTGCCGCGAGCATGCCTGTTGCCTCTGAGGGGTGCCACTCCAGGACCTGGCTGATCGGCTCCGCGTCCTCCGCGGTGAACGTGTGGACGAGTAGGCCGAGTATGCCTCGCAGGTCCTCGTGCGACAGTTCGCCGTCCAGGCCGGGGCCTGCGACCAACAGGCGTACGGGTGCGTTCATCTGGCAGCACGCTGCCAGTGTCAGGGAGTCGGCGAGTGGGCTCTTCAGGGTCGGTTCGTCGCCGCGGGCCAACACGTCGCCACCGACGTCCAGGAGATCGATCGACATCGGCCTGAGGTGGGTGACCAGGTCTTCGAGCTGGCGTGTGACGCCCTCGGCGCCGTCCTTCGGGTCGATCAGGGCGAAGGTGTGTTGCGGGAGCTCCGTCGCCAGTCGGGGGAGTGTGGAACCTGCCGGTGCGATGGGGCGGGCTTCCGCCGGCACTCTCCAGACAGACGGGGTGAGCGCTTCCAGGCGGGTGAAGTCGTCGGCTACTGGGGCCCGGTCCACGACCGCCGCACCGACGGCCCGACTACGAAGCGGCTGTCCTCTGGAACGCTCACGCCGGCGCCCTCTGGCGCCGCTTCTCGATCTACCTCCGCCGCGAAGTCGCCAAGCGCGCCGGCCTCACCCAACGCACCTTCCGCCACCACGCCCGCATCTCCTTCGCCAAGGTCGCCGAGTACCAGAAGCGCGGCGCAGTCCACTTCCACGCGGTCATCCGCCTCGACGGCCCGGAAGGCGGCGACACCCCGCCCCCGCCCTGGGCCACGGCCGAACTGCTGACCGACGCCATCCGCGCCGCCGCCACCGCTTCCCGCGTGGACGGCCCGGAGATCGACGGCCGGACCCACACCTTCACCTTCGGCCGGCAACTCGACGTCCGCCCAATCCGCTCCGCCGACCTCGACGGCGGCCAGGAACTGACCGAACGGGCCGTCGCCGCCTACATCGCCAAGTACGCCACCAAAGGCGCCGAGACGACGACCGGCACCCTGAACCGACCGATCCGCTTCCTCGCCGAACTGGCCCACGCCCGCATCACCGACCACGCCCACCGCATGATCCGCACCGCCTGGACCCTCGGCGCGCGCAAGGACCTCGAACACCTCCGCCTGCGCGCCTGGGCCCACATGCTCGGCTTCCGCGGCCACTTCTCCACCAAGTCCCGCCGCTACTCCACCACCCTCGGCGCACTCCGCACCGCCCGCGCCGACTGCCGCCGGTCCCAGACGGCCCCGCCCGTCCCGCAGGACAGCGACTCCACGCTCGTACTCGCCCACTGGGTGTTCGCCGGCACGGGCCTCAGCAGCGCCGAAGCCTCGCTCGCCGCATCCCTCGAACCCGCCCCCGGCACGGAAGGAGAGCCCACGCATGGCTGATCGACGCCGCGCCTCGGCCGAAGTAGCCGCCGCACCGCGCACCCTTCCCACGCGGTTCCTGACTGCTGAGGACTTGGTGGAGATGTTCGGGCTGCCCAGTGTCGAGACGGTCTACCAGTGGCGTCGTAAGCGCACCGGTCCTCGTGGATTCCGGGTCGGCCGGCACCTGCGATTTGATCCGGACGACGTACGCGCCTGGGTGGAGTCCCAGATCAAGGGGGCCGCTGCCTGATGGCCGGACACATCCAAGACCGCTGGTACAGGGAAGAGAAGGGGCCGGACGGCAAGCCTCGCAAGGTCAAGACCGAGCGTTACGGTACGGGCATGCGCTACCGCGCCCGCTATGTGGGCCCGGACGGCACCGAGAAGTCCAAGAGCTTCCCCGACCGTCAGAAGCGGCTCGCCGAACAGTGGCTAGCGCAGACTGAAGCGGACATGGCGCGGGGGCAGTACATCGACCCCCGCGCGACCCTGATCACCTTCCAGCAGTACGCCGAGAAGTGGGTGACCCGGACCCGAACACTCAGGCCTCGATGGAGTCGCAGCTCCGGTTGCACGCCTTTCCCTACCTGGGGTCGCGCCCTCTCGGCTCCTTCCAGCCCGCGCACATCCGCGACTGGGTGCGGCAGCTCCAGGAGAACGGCGTCCGTGGCTCGTATGCCCGGACGATCTACTCCAACGTGCGCGCCGCCCTCAGCGCGGCCGTGGATGACGGGCACCTCCCCCGGAACCCGTGCGCCGCCCGCTCGGTCCGGCCACCGGCCGTGGACAACAAGCGCATCGCCCCCTGGACGCTGGAACGGGTCTTCGCCGTCCGGGCCAGCATGCCCGAGCGGTTCCGGGCCATGGTCGACCTGGGTGGCGGCTGCGGGTTGCGACAGGGCGATCCTCGGCGTGGCCGTCGATGCGCTCGACTTCAAGTCGGACACATTGCACGTGGTCCAACAACTCAAGCTGAGCCGAAGCAAGGCCGTCTTCGCCCCGCCCAAGGGTGGCAGGCTCCGGGACGTGCCGCTTCCTGGGCCAGTCGCTGATGCCCTGCGGGCCCACCTGAAGCGGTTCCCGCCGGTCGACATCACCTTGCCGTGGAAGGTGGCGGATGGCCCTCCGGTCACCAAGCGGCTGATCTTCACCGGTCCCTGCGGCAGTCACGTCTGGCGGACGTCCCTCAATGAGGAGGTGTGGAAGCGCGCCCTGGCTTCAGCCGGCGTGATCCCCGAGCGGAAGCCGGGCGAGTCGTACGCCGAGTCCCGCGAGAACGGCATGCACGCGCTCCGCCACTTCTACGCCTCGGTCCTCCTGGACGCCGGGGAGAACATCAAGGCCCTCGCCAAGTACCTCGGCCACTCGGACCCGGGCCTGACGCTCCGCGTGTACGCGCATCTCATGCCATCCAGCCAGGAACGCACTCGAAAGGCGATCGCTCACACTTACGATCACCTCAGGGAGTCGACCAGGCAAAAATAGATCACGCGCCGCTTTCCCTCCCGCGGGAGGGAAACTTCCTTGCCAGCAAGGAAGGGATTGGTGATTACCACATCCGAATGGAATGCTAGGCGCCTCATGAGCAGCGCACTTGCAGGTCAAGTTGTGGAACAACTTGTTGTTCAATTCGCTGAACGTCTCGTTCCAGGACTGGAATGACCGCCCCCATCGGGACCTCGCTCTCACTTTTACACTGCGCGAGTAGCAGACCCCTATCTAGCTGCACGTTTGTCTGAGCAGACGGATCTGTGCGAAAGTCTCACCACATGCGAATGCCGCCCGGCCAAGGGGCGGCATTCGTTTCCGTTTCCGCATCCGGAAGCCGTAATCCGAAACCAAATACAGAAGGAGACCACATGGTCCCACGCGCAGGTGTCACCGTCGACATCTGTCCCCGCGACTTGCCGATCGCGCTCATCGGTACAGCCGGCGGCGCGCTCGCCCTCTGGGCCGACGCCCCCGCCGCGATCGCCGTCCCCGTCGCGCTGCTGATCGTCCTCGACATCCGGATCCGCCGCTGGCGTCGACCCACCTGACGGCCCGATCAGCACCTGACGGCCCACAGACGGCCCCAGCACAGCAAGAAGCCCCCTACCAGCGGAAGAACCGCAGGTAGGGGGCTTGTACGTACGTGCTTACTTCTTCTTGCCCTGGTTCTTGACCGCCTCGATGGCGGCTGCGGCCGCCTCGGGGTCGAGGTAGCGGCCTCCCGGGGTGACCGGCTTGAAGTCGGCGTCGAGTTCGTAGAACAGCGGGATGCCCGTCGGGATGTTCAGGCCCGCGATGTCGGCGTCGGAGATGCCGTCGAGGTGCTTGACGAGGGCGCGGAGGCTGTTGCCGTGGGCGGCGACGAGGACCGTGCGGCCGGCCAGGAGGTCGGGGACGATGCCGTCGTACCAGTAGGGGAGCATGCGGATGACGACGTCCTTGAGGCACTCCGTGCGGGGGCGGAGCTCCGGGGGGATCGTGGCGTAGCGCGCGTCGTCCGACTGGGAGAACTCGGTGCCGTCCTCGAGGGGCGGGGGCGGGGTGTCGTAGGAGCGGCGCCACAGCATGAACTGCTCCTCGCCGAACTCGGCGAGGGTCTGGGCCTTGTCCTTGCCCTGGAGGGCGCCGTAGTGGCGCTCGTTCAGGCGCCAGGAGCGGTGGACCGGGATCCAGTGGCGGTCCGCGGCCTCCAGGGCCAGCTGCGCGGTGCGGATGGCGCGCTTCTGGAGGGAGGTGTGGACCACGTCGGGGAGGAGATCGGCGTCCTTCAGGAGCTCGCCACCGCGGACTGCCTCCTTCTCGCCCTTCTCGTTGAGGTTGACGTCCACCCAGCCGGTGAACAGGTTCTTCGCGTTCCACTCGCTCTCGCCGTGGCGGAGGAGGATCAGCTTGTACGGTGCGTCGGCCATGTGGATGAGCGTAATCGAAGGGTGCGTCCCGGCCCGCCCGCGCCCGTAGCGCGGACGCCCTGGGCACAGGTGAGCGGGAGCGCGGCGGGCGGCGGGCGGCGGCGGGACAGTTGACCGATCCTGCTAATCGAGTGGCCCCCGGGACCCGCCGCTCCGTAAGTTCTCCGTACCACCTGCACCGCTTACATCCGGGGGATCACCCATGTCCGTCGCCTCCTTGAGACGTGCCGCCCGCGAGACCGTCTCCGGGCTGCCCCGCGAGTTCTGGTGGCTGTGGACCAGCACCCTCGTCAACCGGCTCGGCGCCTTCGTCGCCACCTTCATGGCGCTGTACCTGACCCTCGACCGCGGGTACTCCGCCTCCTACGCCGGACTCGTCGCCGCGCTGCACGGGCTCGGCGGGGTGGTCTCCTCCCTCGGCGGCGGGGTCATGGCCGACCGGCTCGGGCGGCGGCCCACGCTGCTCGTCGCCCAGGTCGCCACCGCCCTCTCCGTGGCCCTGCTCGGCTTCGTGCACCACCCCGTCGTCATCGCCGGCGTCGCCTTCCTCGTCGGGGCGGCCTCCAACGCCTCCCGGCCCGCCGTGCAGGCGATCATGGCCGACATCGTGCGGCCGGAGGACCGGGTCCGGGCGTTCTCCCTCAACTACTGGGCCATCAACCTCGGCTTCGCCGTCTCCTCCATGGCCGCCGGGTTCATCGCCGAGGTCAGCTACCTCGCCGGCTTCCTCGTCGAGGCCGGCATGACCCTCGTCTGCGCGGTCGTCGTCTTCCTCAAGCTGCCCGAGTCACGGCCCCGGCCGGTGGACAAGGCCCTGCGCCAGGACTCCGTCGGGCTGCGGACCGTGCTGCGCGACGGGCGGTTCATGGGGCTGGTCGGGCTGTCGTTCCTGGTCGCCTTCGTCTTCCAGCAGGGTTCCATCGGGCTGCCCGTGGCGATGGGCGCGGCCGGCTTCACCCCGGCCGACTACGGCATGGCCATCGCCGTCAACGGCGTCCTCATCGTCGTGCTCCAGATCCCGGTCACCCGGTTCATCGAGCACCGGGATCCGGGCCGGCTGCTCGTGATCTCGTCGGTCCTCGCCGGATACGGCTTCGGGCTGACCGCCTTCGCCGGGTCCGTCGGCGTCTTCGCGCTCACCGTCTGCGTGTGGACCCTCGCCGAGATCGTCAACGCGCCCACCCAGACGGGGCTCGTCGTCCGTCTCTCCCCGGTCCACGGACGCGGGCGCTACCAGGGCATGTACACCCTGTCGTGGGCCGCGGCGTCGCTCCTCGCCCCGCTGTCGTCCGGCCTCGTCATCGACCGGTTCGGGGCGGAGTGGCTGTGGGGGCTGTGCGCGGTCGTCGGGACGGTCGCCGGGGCCGGGTACGCCCTGCTGATGCGACGGCTGCCCACGGAGGCCACGGATGAGGCGGTGGGGGCGGCTGGTGCGGCGGAGAGCGCCGGTGCGCCCGGGCCGGTCACCGCCGCGGCCGACGTCAGCGCCGCCTGACGGGCGGGGGGTGTCCCCTCCGGCCCGGCGGTGCCCCCGGCCCGGCAGCCTCCCCAGCTCAGTGGAGGGACAGCCCAACGGCCCCTCTCCTCACGGATGCATCCGCGCCCCCTTCAGCACCTTGTCCACCGCGTTCCGCGGGCCGTACACCGCCAGTCCCACCAGGTCCAGTGCGTCCGTCGCCACGGCCCGTACCGCCGCGCGGTTGTCGCGGTCGTTGCCGGTAGCGAAGAGGTCGCCGGTGAACACCGCGCGCGGCAGGGCGCGGGAGAGCACGCGCGCGTGGGCCGCCGTCAGGGTCTCCTTCGAGCCCTCGAACACCAGCACCGGCTGGCGGAACATCGGCAGGTAGGGGACGCCGTCCGCGTCCTCGTACGGCTCCCCGACGACCTCGGGGAGTTCTGTGCCCAGGCCGCTGACCAGGAACGCGGTGACGTTCAGGCGCTGCCAGGTCTCCAGGTCCTCGCGCAGCAGGACGGCGATCTTCGTGTCGAAGCGGACGGCGGGCGGGGCCGTGGGGGCCGGTGCGTCGTTCATGGTCCGAGGCTGCCGTCCGGAGCGCGGCGGCGTCTTGTACGTTCTTTGCATGGCCTCCGCTCAGGGCAGGGCCGCGCAGCCCACCGCCGACGTCTCCGCCTGGCGCCCCCGCGTCCGGGGCGTCGTGGAGGTCTTCCACGCGCACTTCACCGGGTACGCCTACCCGATGCACGTGCACGACTCCTGGACGCTGCTCATCGTCGACGACGGGGCCGTACGGTACGACCTCGACCGGCACGAGCACGGGACGCCGCACGACACCGTGTCGCTGCTGCCTCCGCACGTGCCCCACAACGGCTCCGCCGTCACCCCGGACGGCTTCCGCAAGCGGGTGCTGTACCTGGACGCGAGCGTGCTCGGCGAGGAGCTGATCGGGCCCGCCGTGGACGGACCCGACCTGCGCGACCCGCTGCTGCGGCGGCGGGTCGGGCAGCTGCACGCGGCCCTCGCCCGGCGCGGGGACGAGCTGGAGGCCGACAGCCGGCTGGCGCTGGTCGGCGAGCGGCTGCGCGGCCATCTGCGGCCCCGGCAGCCCCGGCGGCCGGCCCGGCGTGACCCCGTCCTGGCGCGCCGGCTGCGCGACCTCCTCGACGGGCGCGTCGTCGAGGGCGTCACACTCGACACGGCCGCCGGGCTGCTCCAGGCGCATCCGGCGCATCTGGTCCGGGCGTTCAGCGGGGCGTACGGCATCGCGCCGCACCAGTACCTGACGGCCCGCCGCGTCGACCGGGCCCGCCGGCTGCTGCTGGAGGGGCGGCCGGCGGGCGAGGTCGCGGCGGCCGCCGGCTTCTACGACCAGGCCCATCTCACCCGGCACTTCCGGAAGCTGGTGGGGGTGACCCCCGGGCGCTACACGGCGCCCGCCACCTGACGACGACGCAGTCGCCGGCCGTCGGCGCGCCGACGCGCCGGTGGTGGGTGGTCCCGCCGAAGGTCCGTCGTCAGTGACGCCCTCATTCGCCGGGGCGGCGGGTGAGGTGGCGGAAGGCGTCCAGATTGCGGGTGGACTCGCCGCGGGAGACGCGCCAGGCGTACTCGCGGCGGATCGCGGAGGCGAAACCGAGCTCCAGGAGGGTGTTGAAGGCGCCGTCGGCGGCCTCCAGGACCTGGCCGAGGAGGCGGTCAATCTCGTCGGGGGTGACCGCGGCAAGGGGGAGGCGGGCGGTGACGTAGACGTCGCCGAGGTGGTCGACGGCGTAACTCACGCCGTACAGCTTGAGGTTGCGCTCCAGGAGCCAGCGGTGGACGCCGGCCTCGTTCTCGTCGGGGTGGCGGACGACGAAGGCGTTCAGGGAGAGCGAGTGGCGGCCGACGATGAGGGACACGGTCGTCTTCAGCTTGCGGGTGCCGGGGAGCTGCACGACGTAGGTGCCGGGCTCGGGGCCCTCCCACTCCAGTTCGGCGTCCTCCAGGACGTCCTCGACGACCCGCGCGGCCGCGTTCTGCGCGTCGGCCCGCTGACCCTCAGTCATGCCACTCACCCATGCGGGGAGCGTACGCGACGGCGGTGGGCCTGCGTCGCGGCCGCGTAGACGTCGGCGGTGGCGGCGGCCGCGGTGTCCCAGCCGAAGGACCGGGCGTGCCGGGCGGCGGCCGCGCCCATGCGGGCGGCGAGGTCCGGGCTGTCGGCGAACTCGGCGAGCACGCGCGCGTAGCGGGCCGGTTCGTGGCCCTGCACCAGGACGCCGGTCTCCCGGTCGCGCACGGCCACCGGCAGCCCGCCGACCGCGGCGGCGAGCACGGGTGTCCCGGCGGCCTGCGCCTCTATGGCGACCAGGCCGAAGGACTCGCTGTAGGAGGGGACGACGAGGACGGAGGCGGCGCGGAACCAGTCCGCGAGCTGGTCCTGCCCGACGGGCGGCCGGAACCGTACGACGTCGGAGATGCCGAGGCGGGCGGCGAGCTTCTGCAGGCCCTCCGGTTTGGCGAGGCCGCTGCCGCTGGGGCCGCCGACCACGGGCACGACGATCCGGGAGCGCAGCTCGGGGCGCTCGTCGAGGAGGACGGCGACGGCGCGCAGCAGGACGTCGGGGGCCTTGAGGGGCTGGATGCGGCCCGCGAAGAGCGGGATCAGGGCGTCCTGCGGCAGGCCCAGGCGGGCGCGGGCGGCGGCGCGGCCGTCGGCGGGCCGGAAGCGGTCGAGGTTGACGCCGGGGTGGACGACGGCGACCTTGTCGCGGTCGGCGTCGTAGTGCCGGACGAGTTCGTCGGCCTCCTCCGCCGTGTTGGCGATCAGCCGGTCGGCGGCGGTGACGATCTGGGTCTCGCCGATGACGCGGGCGGCGGGCTCGGGCGTGTCGCCGTCGGCGAGGTTGGCGTTCTTGACCTTGGCCATGGTGTGCATGGCGTGCACCAGCGGGGCGCCCCAGCGCTGGGCGGCGAGCCAGCCGACGTGCCCGGACAGCCAGTAGTGCGAGTGGACGAGGTCGTAGTGGCCGGGGCGGTGGCCGGCCCAGGCCTGCATCACGCCGTGGGTGAAGGCGCACAGCTGGGCGGGGAGGTCCTCCTTGGCAAGGCCCTCGTAGGGTCCCGCGTCGACGTGCCGGACGAGGACCCCGGGGGCGAGGTCGACGGTCGGCGGGAGGCCGCCGGTCGTGGCGCGCGTGAAGATCTCGACCTCGATGTCGATCGCGGCGAGGCGCTGTGCGAGCTCGACGATGTAGACGTTCATGCCGCCGGCGTCGCCCGTGCCGGGCTGGTGCAGCGGTGAGGTGTGGACCGAGAGCATGGCGACGCGGCGGGGGCGGCGGTGCAGCCGGAGCCGCGCGGGTGCCGTCCCGGAACGACGCCCGAGCCTGCCGATGTACTGGCTCACGTGGCGTTCCTCCTAGCTGCGGGCATGCCGGACGGAGGATGTGCGGCACCCTCCGAGGGGGTGCAACGCCGGAGGGCGCCGTCGCCATTCCGGCGGGCCCCCGGTCGCGCACGTTTTTGCCCAGGCGTTACCGGGGATCGCTCAACCGTTCGAGTGCGGGTTGCGTCGCGCCGTGGTCCTGCCGCCGTGGACACCGTCGTCGTAAGCACCGTCCTCAAGCACCGTCCTCATGGGCACCGCCGCCGTGGACACCGCCGTCGCGGTCCTCCGTCATGGACACCGCCGTCATGGCCACCGCCGTCATGGACACCGCTGTCGTGGACACCGCCGTCGCGGTCCTGCGGTCATGGACGCCACCGTCGTGCACACCGCCGTTATGGCCACCGCCGTCGTGGACACCGCCGTCGCGGTCCTGCGGTGACGGACACTGCCGTCGTGGTCCTGCCGTCATGGACACCGAATACCCTCGAAGGCATGACATCCCGCGCGGCCCTCCCCCACTCTCGGCTTCGCTCGAGCGGGGGGACCCCCGTCGTGGGCACGGTCACGCGCGGGACGACCAACCCCAACCGGCTGCGCCGCATGGACCGCTGGATCGCCGCGGCGCACGGCCGTGAGCTGCGCCGCGCCGGCCGTGCCGTGGCCGTCGACCTCGGCTACGGCGCCGCCCCCTGGACGGCCGTCGAGCTGCTCGGCCGTCTGCGCTCCGTCGCGCCCCACGCGCGCGTGGTGGGCGTCGAGATCGAACCGGCCCGGGTCGCGGCGGCCAAGCCGTACGAGCGGGACGGCCTCGCCTTCCGGCACGGCGGCTTCGAGGTCCCGCTCGACGGCCGGCCCCACCTCATCCGCGCCGCGAACGTGCTCCGGCAGTACGACGAGGCCGAGGTCGCCGCCGTCTGGGAACGGCTGTGCGCGCGGCTCGCGCCGGCGACCCGGACCTCGCGCGGCGGGCTGCTCGTCGAGGGGACCTGCGACGAGATCGGGCGGCGGCACGTGTGGGTCGCGCTCGGCCCCGAGGGCCCCCGCACGGTCACCTTCGCGACCCGGCTGGGCTCCCTGGAGCGGCCCTCGGACCTGGCGGAACGGCTGCCGAAGGCGCTGATCCACCGCAATGTGCCCGGCGAGCCCGTGCACGCCTTCCTCCGCGACTTCGACCGCGCCTGGGCCGCCGCCGCGCCGTACGCCTCCTACGGCGCGCGCCAGCGGTGGATCCGGACGGTGCGGGACCTGACCCGGGACTGGCCGGTGACGGACGGCCCTGCACGGTGGCGGCAGGGGGAAGTGACGGTGGCGTGGGGGGCGCTGGCCCCGCGGGGATAGGCGCCGGGAACGATCTCCCTGAGGCGTTCGTCACATAGGCGGGGACTTCGTCATGGCGGGGTGGGAACGGGGGGGAAGGACTGCCTCTGTCGTTTTCCGGCAGGGCATGGCACGATCCCCCGGGCGACCGTAGGTTACTGACGGTAAATCAGCTGTGGGGGGACATATGGGGACGGGCAAGCGCGGCCTGCTCGCGGTGGCCGTGACCGTGGTCTGCGCGGTCACCGTACTGGCGGTGCCGGGTACGGCGTTCGCGGCTCCGAGCCCCACACCGGCCCCGACGACCGCGCCCACGCTCACCCCGCCGCCCTCGCACAGCGCGGACCTGGAGGCGATCCGCGAGAAGCTCGACACGCTGTACCACGACGCCTCGGTCGCCACCGACGCCTACAACGCGGCCGAGGAGCAGGCCCGGAAGCAGTCCGCGGAGCTGGTCGAGCTCGCCGCCAAGATCGTCGAGGGGCGCGAGGAGCTGGCGGCGCTGAAGGACCGCGCGGGTGCCGCGGCCCGCTCGCAGTACCGCGGCGGCGGCCTGCCGGACGAGGCCCACCTGCTGCTCAGCGACGACCCAAGCGACTTCCTCGACGGGGCGGGCCGGGTGCTCCAGGGGCAGCGGGCGACCGACGGACTCATCGGCGAGATGACCCGCACCCAGCAGGACCTGGAGCAGTACTCCGCCGGCGCCTCCGCCCAGTGGCAGAAGCTGGAGGCCAACCGGAAGGCCAAGGCCGCCGCCCAGAAGAAGATCGAGAAGCAGATCGCTGCGGCCGAGAAGCTGGAGTCCCAGCTGGAGACGGAGGAGAAGGAACGCCTCGCCCAGCTCCAGGAACAGGCCGCGCAGCAGGCGCAGACCGCCTGGCTGGGCACCGGCGTGCTCGACGGCGTCGAGGACGAGGCGACCGCGCAGGGCCTGGAGGCCGTCCGGTACGCCACCGCGCAGGTCGGCAAGCCGTACGTGTGGGGCGCCGAGGGGCCCGACTCCTTCGACTGCTCGGGCCTCACCTCCCAGGCGTGGGTGAACGCCGGCCGCACCATCCCGCGCACCTCGCAGGAGCAGTGGCGGCAGCTCGCACGGGTCGCGGTGACGGACATGCGCCCCGGCGACCTGATCATCTACTTCGACGACGCCAGCCACGTCGGGCTGTACGTGGGCAACGGCTCGATCGTCCACGCCCCGCGCCCGGGCCGGACGGTGACCGTCGCGGGGGCCGGCTCGATGCCGATCCTCGGGGTGGTGCGGCCGGACGCGTGAGCCCGACATGGGCCCGGACGCGTGAGACCGGACATGCGCCCGGACCCGTGAGCCCGGACATGCGGCCGAACGCGTGAGACCGGGCACAAGGGGCGAAACATGTGAGCCCCGGCATGCGGCCGGACCCGTGAGCCCGGACACAGGGGCGGCGGCGGCCCGTGACCGCGGCCACGTGACCCACCGCACGCCCCCTCGGCCGCCAAACCTCCCGCCGACGTGACGTTCGTCATTCCCGCACCCCATCCCCCCTGCCCAACTGCGGTACGGAACGCGGCATATGACAGTGGCCTGAGATCAAGCGACGTGCTCCACACCATTCCGCTGCGGCGCCTTCTGCCGCTATGGTCCCGGTCGGTGGGTCGAGGTCCCTCGTCCCCGCCATGCCCTCGGGGGGAGGGAAGGAACCCGACACGATGCCCGTACCCGTACCGCGGCAGAGAGCGATCCCGGCCGTGGAGTGCGGTCAGGCGCAGGCCGCCCCCGCAGTCGGCGGCCCCTCCAAGGAAGAAGCCCCGCACACGGACGACCGGAACGACGCTCGCGACGAAGCGATCACGACGACGCCGGTCGGGGACGACGCCACGCCCGGCGACGCCCCCTCCGGCGTGAGCGCCGCCGCCCACACCACCAACCTCACACTGCTGCTGATCGAGGACGACCCCACGGGCGCCCCGATCGTGCCCGGCCTGCTGGACTCCTCCGGCAAGCCGATCCGCGTGCGCACCGCCCGCAACCTCACCGAGGCCGAGCGGCTGCTCACCGACGACGTCCACTGCATCCTGCTGGACCTCGCCCTGCCCGCCCCGGGCCGCGCGGACGAGGACGACGAGCTCGCCGTGCTCCGGCACGTGCTGCGGCTCGCGCCCCGGCACGCCGTGCTCGCGCTGACCGCGTCCGGTGACGCCGAGCGCGGGGCCGAGGCGGTACGGGTGGGCGCCCAGGACTACCTGTTCCGCGACGAGTTGGACGGACGGCTGCTGAGCCGCGCCATCCGGTACGCGGTGGAGCGGAAACGATCCGACACGGCCGAGCGGCGGCTCGCCGAGGGCAGGCTGCGCGCCCAGGAGAACGCCCGTCTGGAGCGCGGGCTGCTGCCCACGCCCCTGCTGGACGGCTCCCCGCTGCGCTTCGCGGCCCGTTACCGTCCCGGCCGCTCCCGCGCGCTGCTCGGCGGCGACTTCTACGACACCGTCCGCACCCCGGACGGCACGGTCCACACCATGATCGGCGACGTCCGCGGCCACGGCCCGGACGAGGCCGCCCTCGGGGTGGAGCTGCGGATCGCCTGGCGGGCGCTGACGCTGGCCGGCCTGTGCGGCGACGAACTGCTGAACACGTTGCAGCAGGTGCTGGAGCACGAACGCGAGGACGACGAGATCTTCGCGACGCTGTGCACGGTGGACATCGCGCCCGACGGCCGCCGCGCCGGCCTGTGCCTGGCGGGCCACCCGGCCCCGCTGATCGCCCGCCCCGGCCAGCCGCCCCGGCTGCTGCCCTACGACAACAACGGCCCCGCCCTCGGTCTGCTGCCGGGCGCCCGCTGGCCGCGGATGCAGGTCGAGCTGGGCGCCGCGTGGAGCCTGATGCTGTACACCGACGGGCTCATCGAGGGACGCGTCGGGGACGGCAGGGAGCGACTGGGGCAGGACGGCATGGTGGAGATGATCGGCCGCCAGCTCGCGGCGGGCCTGCACGGCGAGAACCTGCTGCGGGCGGCCGTCAACGAGGTCCGCGAGCTGAACGGCGGCGAGCTGACGGACGACGTGGCGGTGGTCCTGCTGGACCGAGTGCCTTAGCGCTCCGCTGGGAGTGCTGGGATCGGTTCGCGCCGTTGCCGGGATGCTCGGTGCGTCGGGCGCGGGCCGTCCGGGGCTGGTCGCGCCCACGCGGCGGAGCCGCATAGGAGACCGCCCCGCGCCCCTTCGAGGAGGGCTGCGCCCCCGTCAAGGGCTTCTCAGCGGCCGCCGTTGTACGGGCCGTAGGGGCCGTCGCTGCTGGAGCCGCCGCGGCGGGTGCGGCCGCCGCCCGGGAGGGAGCGGAGGGCGGGCCGGACGTCGACCATGTACACGATGGTCGCGATCAGGCCGATGATCGGCAGGAACGACAGGATGTTGAAGATCAGGTTCACCACGAAGGCGAGCCCGAGGACGATCAGCCAGAACGGCTTGGTCTGCTTGTCCGCGGCGCGATAGCCGTCCTCGCGGCGGATGGCCGCGTCGAACAGCGCGAAGCCGCTGAACACGATCAGCGCCAGGCTCAGCAGCGACATGAACCCGGCGAACCCCTGCATCAGCACTACGTCCACCACCCGACTCGGCACGGCTCGTCCTTACGCGGCCACCGTACCCGCAACCGCGCCTCCGTCACCCGTACAACGGGCCGGGCACCCTCCGAGTGCCCGGCCCGTGGCCGTGTTCCCGCGCGCTCCGCGCGTGTGGGGATGTGCCCGTGGTGCTCACTCGGCCGGCGGGGTCGTCTTCTTCGCGGTGGTCTTGCGGGCGGCCGGGGTCTTCTTGGCGGGGGCCTTCTTCGCCGGGGCGGGCGCGGGCGCGGCCGCGGCGGGCTTCGGCTCGTCCTTGACCTCGACCGGCTGGGGCTTCGGCTCGTCCTTGCCCTCGACGACGATCGCCAGTTCCTCGATCTCCTCGGCGGCCTCGCCGCGCCAGGTCCGCACGGCCTGCTCGCCGTGCTCGGCGACCTTCTCGTAGGTCTCGCGGGCCTTCACGGCGTACTCGGCGGCGACGCCGACCCCGCGCAGCGCGAGGTCCTGGGCGGTCTCGCCGAACTTCTTCAGGTCGGCGTCGAGGGTGCTGCTCAGCTTCTTCAGGTCGCCGTCGAGGGCGCCGAGGAACTCGCCCACCTTGGTCTGGAAGGTCTCCTGCGCCTCCTTGGCCCTGGCGCCGGCCTCCTTCGCGCGGGCGGCGGCCCGCTCCTGGACGGCCTTGGGGTCGGCGTTGCGGACCGCCTCGAACCGGGCCGGCGCCTCGGTGCGCAGCTGCTCGACCAGGCCCGGCACCTTCTTCGCCTGCTGGATGGCCAGGTCGGCGGTGCCGGCCGCGAAGTAGAGGGGGGTCGGGTCGCTGAGGGTCTTGCGCAGGTCGTCGGTGATGGCCATGGTGATGGTCCTCCCGTGGTCGCGTTCGTCGCGTTGTTCGCGTTCGTTGGATGTCGGTCGGTGCGGGTCCGTAGTCGGGCGGCCGGTCCACCGGTCCGGTCAATCGGCCTTCCGCTGCGGATCGTCGTCGGTGCCACCGGGCGTGCGGGTGTCGTGTTCGGCGGCATCGTCCTGGGCGTCCGCCGCGCCGTCGCCGACCGTGAATCCGTTCTCCTTGCGGAAGGACTCGTAGATCTGCAACAGCGCCTGCTTCTGCGGCCCGGTCAGCGTGGGGTCGGCGAGGATGACGGCGCGCGTCTCGACCTCGTCCCGGTCCCGTTCGGCGTCGAGGATGCCGGCGCGCACGTACAGCGTCTCGGCGGAGATCCGCAGCGCCTTGGCGACCTGCTGCAACACCTCCGCGCTGGGCTTGCGCAGCCCGCGCTCGATCTGACTCAGGTACGGATTGGACACCCCGGCGGCGTCGGCGAGCTGCCGCAGCGAGAGCTGGGCGTTCCGCCGCTGCTCGCGCAGGTACTCACCGAGATTGCCGACCTTGAGCGATGCCATGACTCCAGCGTGCCCCACCTCCGCTAACAATTGCAAGCACCTGCTTGCAGAAGTGTGTCGTGTCGCCGTCGTCCACCTCGCCCGGCCGGGGCCGGTGACCTGTCTCGCTGAAGGCCGGCCAATTTCGGTCCATCCGAGCCATCTACCCGTGTGTCTGGCAGCCCAGTACCAGCCGGGAAAATTGCGCTGACCGCGGTACGACGGGAACGTCCGCACCTGCCCGGCCGCCTCGAAACGCGCCGGCCACATCACCTCGAGCGGCCCCTCATGCAGGTCACCGCGAGCGTCGACGTACTCCAGCCGGAAGCCCTCAGCCTCCACGTGTGCCGAGTTGGCGGGTTACGAGTCGTGGGTGGAACTCGGTCAGCTGCTGAGGCTGGACTGTGATCCGGGTGTGGTGGCGATGGCGTCGCAGCCGTTCCGGCTGTCGTGGCGGTCCGGCGACCGGGCTCGGCGGACCAGCCATACCCCGGACTACTTCGTGCGCCGCCGGGACGGGACCGGTGTGGTGCTGGACGTGCGTCCCGACGACCGGATCGAGCCCGAGGAGGCCGTCCAACACCTTCAGCGGCCTTCCCACCGGCTGGAATCCCGCCTGGATCCGGTCGGCCGGCTCAGTGTCCTCAGCGGACAGCCCCGCACCTCGATCCGGTACGCGATCCCCGCTGGGAGCGACAGGCGTGGAACATCCCGCAAGGTCCCTTCGCCGCAACTCCCCGATGGGCGGGCCGACGCTGTGTCGCCCGCAGGACCGGGAGCCCCGGCCAAGGCGTCATGGTCCGGATGTCGAAACTCCACGACCAGGTCTGCGTCCCCCCGGCGCCTCTGGACCGGCCGGGCCGTCGAAGCCCCCGCCTACCAGTTCGACCTTGCTGATCTGCCGGAGATCGTCGCCGCCCAGAAGCGTCACTACCGGCTCCTTCGCCGCTACGGCCCCGACGCGGTCAACATCTGCTACGAACAGACCTCCCGCTTCTGGACCACCCTCCCGCAGCGCGGCTACCGGATCAGCGACCTCACGCGGCGGCTCGCCCGGCTCCAGCCCCGCCCCGCCCGCGCTGTCCGGCCGTGGGACCCCAAGCGCTACGCGGCGATCTATCCCGAGATCGTCAAAGCCATGGTGTTCTACGCAGCCCCGCGCTGGCGCGGCCTGGCACTCTCCGGCGCTGACGAGGACTTCCGGGTCTTCCACGCGGAGTTCGTCCGGCGGCTCCCCAACGAAAGCTCCCTCCGCACCACCGCCAAGCCGTGGTTCATCCACCGACTCCGCATGATCGCGCACACCATTCAGGACGCCGCTGACAGAACGCCTCGCCGGTCTGAACAACAGCAAGCAGTGAAGCTGCGGTCTCAGCGGAAGGCGGCACCATTGTCCGACGCCCATTGCGGGAACGATCTGGCCGCGGACCCGGTGACCCGCAGAACGGTGTCGCGCACCTTCAGCAATTCGTCATTGACATCCCCGCCCATCAAGTCGAGGACAGCATCCGCGGTCTCGTCGCCCATGAAGGAAGCCATCTGCCGGTGGGCTTCCTCCCGGCTGATCTCAATGAGGGCCACCTCCCGCCCCAGCGCTGCGGCGATGGCCGCGACCTGCCGTCGGACCGTGATGCACTCCGGCCCGGTCAGTGCATACGTCCGCCCCTGATGGCCCGGCTCGGTCAGCGCCACACGGGCCACCGCCGCGATGTCCGCAGGGTGGATGGTCGGCAGACCAATGTCCGCATACGGCGCTCGGACCACACCCTGACCACGAATCGACTGCGCCCACCACAGGGTGTTCGAGGCGAACTGCGTCGGCCGCAGTATGGTCCAGGCCATCCCACTGTCCTTGAGCAACCGCTCAACAGCCAGGTTCTCGCCGGCCGCAGGCAGATGCGGATGAGTCTGCACCGTGATCGACGACACCAGCACCACATGCTCCACACCTGCCTGCCGGGCAGCAGCCAGGACCTCCGCTTCCCCACCCATACCCGACAACAGGAACAGAGAGCGCGCTCCCTCCAGCGCGGGCTTCAGAGAATCCGCCTGCGAGAGATCGCCCTCAACGGCTTCGATCCCTTCAGCGAAAGAGACCCGCCCCGCATCACGAGTCAGACCTCGCACAGGTGCGGCACCGGCCACCCGCAACTCCCTCAGCAGAGCCCTTCCAATGTTCCCGGTCGCGCCGGTCACGAGGATCATCGCCATCTCTTCCTGTCGTCAGCCGGTGATCACGTTCACAGCACGCTAAAACCTCAACCTCGCTTGGGGTCAAGGAAGCAGCCCCACTGCCTCAGGTGGACCGAGACGAACCCGGCACCCGCGTCTCAGTCGACCTGAGCCACCGCAGGCCACCGCCTCGCGGTGGCTCAGGTCGATTGCGACAGGACAGCCAGGGGGCACCCTGACCGATCGGACGGTCGCCTACCCGCGGTCCGCCCCCGGTTCGGCGGCGTCGCCCGAGGTCCCCTCCGCTCTGGTGTGGAGGACGTCGCGGGCCTGTTCGGCGGCGCGGATGATGCTCTCGCCCACGAAGTCGAGGAAGCGGGCGACGTTCTCGAGGCGGACGCCGGCCGGGGTGCCGGGGCCCAGGACGCCGACGCCCTGCCGTGCGGTCTCGACGATGACGGCGGTGGACCGGGCGCTGGCCATCATCGACTGGTACCAGATGTCGTCGTCGACGACGTAGCGCTCACGGCGGCGTTCGTCGCGTTCCCGGCGGGCGAAGCCCTGGCTCTCGAGGAACGCGATCGCCTTGGAGATGGACGCCGGGCTGACCTGGAGGCGCTCTGCCAGTTCGGACGCGGTGAGGCTGCCCGCGTCGGTGAGGGTGAGACAGGCCATCACCCGGGCCATCATCTTGGGCATGCCCGAGGCCATGAGGACGGTGGCGAACGTCTCCTCGTACTCGCGCATGGCGTCGGCGTCGCGCCCATGGGCCTGCGGGGGCGCCTCCGTCCCGCGGGGCGCGGCCTGCCTGCGCCGCTGGGCGCGGCGTTCGGTGGCGCGGTGGGCCAGGTCGGCGCGGTAGGCGGTGGGACCGCCGTTGCGCATCACCTCACGCGTGACCGTCGAGGTCGGGCGCTCGATGGTCCTGGCGATCTCCGCGTAGGCGAGGCCGTCGGCCAGTCCCAGCGCGATCTGCCGGCGTTCCTGCTGGGTGAGTCTGCCTCCCGGCATCGCGGTCTCCTTCGCACTCCTCGGAGTCGTCAGCATAGCGTTCACCGGCATCTCATTGCAACGCCATCGTGGCCGTCGTTGCGTTTTGCTCGAAGGTCGTTGCAATGATTGAGCGGCCTTTACCTGCTGTTATGGCTATTCGATGCAACGCGCTCGTTGTGTGATCCGTAAATGCAACGTAGCGTTTCTTGCATCGGAAACGAGGAAGCGAAGGAGAGCACCATGCAGAAGTTCGACACCCCCGCCCCGATCTCCGCCGTCCTGGACATCCCCGCGGGCCGCATCCGGTTCATCGCCGCCGACCGGGCCGACACCACGGTCGAGGTCCTGCCCGCGGACGCCTCGAAGGGACGCGACGTGAAGGCGGCGGAGCAGACGACGGTCGACTACGGCGACGGCGTCCTGCGGATCGCGGTCTCACCGGCGAAGAACCAGTACTTCGGCCCTTCCGGATCCGTCGAGGTGACCGTCCAACTGCCCGCCGGCTCCCGCGTCGAGGCGAAGACGGCCGGCGCCGAACTCCGGGGCGTCGGACGGCTCGGCGACGTCGCCTTCGAGGGCGCGCAGGGCCCGGTCAAGCTCGACGAGGCCGCGAGCGCCCGCCTCACCGTCCTCGACGGCGACGTCTCGGTCGGCCGCCTGGGCGGTCCCGCGGACATCAGCGCCCAGAGGGGCGCCATCCGCATCACCGAGGCCGTGAGCGGCACGGTCACCCTGAGCACCCGGCAGGGCGACATCTCGGTCGGCGCCGCCCGCGGAGTCTCCGCCTCGCTGGACGCCGGCACCCCCTACGGCCGGATCCACAACGCGCTCACGAACACCGACGGCGCCGCCGCCGGCCTGACCATCCACGCGACCACCTCGCACGGCGACATCGCCGCCCGCAGCCTCTGAATCCGCATCCGAAGGAGAACCCGGTCATGACCGATCCGGCCATCGCGGCGAACGGACTGCGCAAGTCCTACGGCGACAAGACCGTGCTCGACGGCGTCGACCTGAACGTCCCCCAGGGAACGATCTTCTCCCTGCTCGGGCCGAACGGCGCCGGCAAGACCACCGCCGTCAAGGTCCTCTCCACCCTCGTCACCGCCGACGCCGGCACGGTGCACGTCGGTGGCCACGACCTCGCCGCCGACCCGCAGGCGGTGCGGGCCGCGATCGGCGTCACCGGGCAGTTCTCCGCCGTCGACGGGCTGATCACCGGCGAGGAGAACATGCTCCTCATGGCGGACCTGCACCACCTGCCCAGGCGCGAGGGACGGCGGGTCACCGCCGCACTGCTGGAGCGCTTCGACCTGGCCGAGGCCGCGAAGAAGCCCGCCGCCGGCTACTCCGGCGGCATGAAGCGCCGCCTCGACATCGCCATGACCCTGGTCGGCACCCCGCGGATCATCTTCCTCGACGAGCCCACCACCGGCCTCGACCCGCGCAGCCGCCACACCATGTGGCAGACCATCCGCGATCTGGTCACAGGCGGCGTGACCGTCTTCCTCACCACCCAGTACCTGGAGGAGGCCGACGAACTCGCCGACCGCATCGCCGTCCTCCACGACGGCAGGATCGCCGCCGAGGGCACCGCCGAGGAACTCAAGCGGATCGTCCCCGGCGGACACGTCCGGCTCCGCTTCACCGACCCGGACACCTACCGCAACGCCGCCTCCGCGCTGGGCGAGGTCACCCGCGACGACGAGGCACTGGCGCTGCAGACCGCCGGCGGCGGCAGCCAGCGCGAACTGCGCTCCGTCCTGGACCGGCTGGACGCGGCCGGCATCGAGGCCGACGAGCTGACCGTGCACACCCCCGACCTCGACGACGTCTTCTTCGCCCTCACCGGCAGCGCCGAGGTCCCCGCCCAGTCCAAGGAGTCCGCCCGATGAGCACCCTGTCCCTGGCCGTCCGCGACTCCTCCACCATGCTGCGCCGCAACCTCCTGCACGCCCGGCGCTACCCCTCCCTCACCCTGAACCTGCTGCTCACCCCGGTCATGCTCCTGCTGCTCTTCGTCTACATCTTCGGCGACGTGATGAGCGCGGGCATCGGCGGCGCCGGCCGCTCCGACTACATCGCCTACCTCGTGCCCGGCATCCTGATGATGACCATCGGCGGCACCGTCGTCGGGACCGCGGTGTCCGTCTCCACCGACA